>SXIP01000222.1 GCA_005772825.1 Methylococcaceae bacterium
CCGCACCTATATCGGCGCACTACCGGGCAACATTATTCAATCCATCCGCAAGGCCGGCACCAATAACCCGGTGTTTATGCTCGATGAAATGGACAAGCTCGGTTCGGGATTTCATGGCGACCCGTCTTCTGCTTTGCTGGAAGTACTCGATCCCGAACAGAATTCAACCTTTCGCGATAATTACCTCGCAGTGCCGTTTGACCTGAGCCACGTCATGTTTATTGCAACGGCCAATGTCCTGGACAACATCCCCGCACCTTTACGCGACCGAATGGAAGTGATCGAATTAAGCGGCTATACCGCCGACGAAAAAGCCCAGATCGCCAGACGCTATCTGGTGCGGAGACAGTTGGAAAATAACGGCTTGAACGCGGAGCAATGCAGCATTAGCGACGGCGCGATACTGACCATAATTCAGGATTATACCCGTGAGGCCGGTTGCAGAAATCTGGAGCGTGAAATCGGCGCGGTATTTCGCCGGGTCGCCATGCGCATTGCCGAAGGACTGGTCGATCATGAAGCCATCGACAGCGAACAGATTCCCGACATCCTGGGGCCAAAGAAATTCGACAGTGATGTCGCCATGCGCACCAGTGTTCCGGGCGTGGCTACCGGGCTTGCATGGACACCGGTCGGCGGCGATATTCTGTTTATCGAAGCCTCCCGCATACCCGGTAACGGCAAGCTAATCCTGACCGGCCCGCTGGGCGATGTCATGAAGGAAAGCGCTCAAGCCGCATTAAGCCTGGTGAAATCACATGCTCAGGAATTGGGTTTAAATCCTGACATTTTCGAAAAAAACGACATCCATGTTCATGTACCGGCTGGGGCCATCCCCAAAGACGGCCCCAGCGCCGGCGTCGCCATGTTTACCGCCCTGTATTCCGCGTTGTCCGAGCGGGTAGTGCAAAACGAGGTGGCCATGACCGGGGAAATCAGCCTGCGCGGTCTGGTATTGCCGGTCGGCGGTATTAAAGAAAAGGTCATTGCCGCCGCCAGAGCCGGGATAAAAACCGTCATGCTGCCGGCACGCAACCAAAGGGACTATGAGGAAATACCCGAAGCGGTCAGAAATCAGCTTCGCTTTGTCTGGCTGGAAAAGGTCGATGATGCGTTAAAAATGGCGGTGGAAGAATGAAATCAGGCTCTTGAAGATATAACCGCGTGAGCCTGTTCGACTAAAGCACTCAACTCAAGGAAAATCGTGACCTTTCCTGGCCAGATAAACAACCTGCCGTACCGATCCATCAGGTTGCTGCTCGGTAAACATCATGGTCCGGGGAAGTTCCGCACCCAGCAGCATCGGCAATGTAAATTCAAATGCACTCTGCTCGTTAAAGCTTGCGTGCGCTACTTCGATCCGGCATAGCGTGCTCCTGCATTCGGTCGCCAGAAGCCTGGAGTTCATCAAGGCCTCTCCTGACTCGGCAAAGCGTTTTTCGATTAGCCCGGCTATTTGATCTGACCATTCCGAATCGACGGTCTCGGTCTGGAAGTAATCACCCAGTACGGCGGAATTCTTTTCACGCTGTTGGCGGGTCGCCTCTTCGATTGCAGCGGCTGTTAACGGCGGTTTGTTCCGCATTGCTAATTCCCGCGACGACGGCCCGGTTTCGGCGACTTGTGAAGGTGGCGCTTTTTTCTTCCAGTCATCGAAGTCATGCTGCATGTCGGCAACCTGGACCTGAAGAAGACGAAGCTCCTGCGCCAACGCTGCAGAGTCCATATTATTTGCTTCCGTGCCCCCGCTCATTTTCGAAGCTTCAGCAGCGGCAACCAGTGCGGTGTATCGGCTTTCCAGCTCGGCATTGCGAATGCCCAGATACACCGTAGCGGCTGCCGTGCTGAAGATCAACACCCAATTGATAAAAACCGGAATCCGTGACAAATTCATAAATGGACGGGGGTTGGCGATATGTTAAGGGCTTGGCTGTTTTTCAAAGGTTTTTTCAAAGACTGTTACTCGTTAAGCGTAATTCCCCGCAGAACCGATTTCTGAGGTAAGGTGCAAGCTACCGTATAGAAGCCGTTGATCCCGCTGGTTGCGACATTCAAAGACAGCGCAACGACCCCGACTCCATTGGTCTGATTGGTGTTGGACGCCAAGGTGTTACCGTTAAAGTCGCGACTAACCATGGTACAACTCAGCGGAACCGTCGCCGTAGCATCCCGGAAAGCTTTCACCACAATGTTAGCGCCATTCGTATCGGACGTGAAATCCCGAGTCAGCGAACAGGTCACAACCACAGAGGATGTCGCCGAGGTATTTATCGCACCGGAATGATGTGCGAATACTTGTGCCACCTTGGCTGGATCGGCGACGTCGCAAATCCCGCCGCTAAAAGTTAATGTCTCCAACGCAAAGCCCGTGACAGGTAAGCATGTCAATACGGAACCCGCTATAAGTCCGGCGGCCAGAAGAAATTTATTGTTTTTCATATAGTTATTGCCTCTAAGTTAATTATGGTAAGGATAAAACTGGAGTTTTGTCGGGTTTATTGTAAAAACCATTTAATCAACAGGTTAAAAAATAAACCGACCGGCTTCCAGATGTTTCAATGGGACACCTGCCCATTGCATTTGCAGACTATACTCGCGAACGCTGGTTGTCAATCAAGAGGATAGCGGTCGGCTAAGCCATTATGATTTTTAGTCGTTTCATGTTCGCTTCTTCACAATGACTGGTACTTTTCACCTACCGTAAGTGGCGGCTTGGGATACAGTGTAAGGAGCTTGTGTTTCTAAACCATTTCCGGGCAGGCGGGTTTTTGTTTCTTTTGTTTCTGCTGCAATGTAGCCAGGTTTGTTTGAAACCGGTATATCCGCACAATAAAAAATAATAGGGAGTTACTCGCTCATCGATAGCACTTGCTTATCTATCTTCTCAACCTTGCTGTCATGCTTGATGCCGTACATGTCGGAATCAGCCTTATCCAATAAGGTGTCTATATCCAAACCGTCGTCCGGATACATAGCCGACCCTATGCTGGCGGTCACATGAAGGTGTTTCCCTTGATAATCAACGCAGTAATCGAGTTCTTGATGTATTTTTTCCAACAAACGCAACAGATCGTCCGCCTGGGCAACGCCGTACAACAGCAGCACAAATTCATCGCCACCGAGTCTGGCGACAATATCGGATTGCCGTACAAATTTTCGTAAACCTTGACCGACTTGCCTTAACACATCATCTCCTGCTTTGTGCCCAAGACAATCGTTGATGGTTTTGAAGTTATTGAGATCAATATAGAGTACGGCAACTTTGCTATGGCTTCGGTGCGCCATCTTTAGAACCTGTTCAGCCAACATGAAAAAATGATGTCGATTATCGAGACCGGTCAAGGCATCTTTGAAGGCAAGCTCCCTGATGTCGGTTTCAGCCTTCAATCGCAGGTTATTTTCCCGTTTCACCACCCGATAAGCATAGAACAAGGCAGCGGCAATCAGGCTTGGAAATAAGCCAATCACGGCGGCAATGCTTAAGTAATATTGCTGTTTTTCATTATCCTCCGCCACACCCGGATCGTAACTGAAACCTTGCAAAAAATCGTCATTGTCAACTATCTCCGCTTTTACAAACGTTTCAGCCATTTGCCGCCAGCGCCACGGATTCATGTGCCCTATTTCGATCAAATCCGGAAGTATCAGGTTTTTCATCGCTTCGGCTTCAAAGTCCAGATGCGCCCTGGATTTTGGGACATGATATTTTTTAATCAAAATATCTATGATTTCCTGCGGATTTTCCATTGCATACCGCCAGCCTTGAAGACTGGCTTCACGAAACGCCTTGGCCCGCTCAGGATGGTGCAGAAGTTCCGCTTCGGTGGTAAACAGAATATCGCTGTAATAATCTATACCATAGGTGTTCGGATCAACTATTAAGTAGTCGACATCCTGTTGCTTCAGGATAAACGGTTCGTTACTGATATATGCGTTTACCGCGTCGACTTTGCCGGCTATCAAATCCTGAATGTTATAGCTGTTTTGAAGGAATTGAATACGGCTCGGATCAATGCCTTCATTATTGAACATGGCAATAAAATCGGCATCTACCGTTTGCGACATCATCATGACTTTTTTACCGGTCAGGTCCTCCGGCGTTTCAATGTGTGCATCCTTGCGCGCCAGCAGTATCGATGCGGAATGCTGGAAAATCGCCGCCAACGCCACCAGTGGAGCGCCACGCAATCGTTCCAGCAGCACTTCACTATTGGCCACGCCATATTGGGCGTGGCCTTTCAATACTTCCGTTATCGGCAGCAGTCCGGGCGCCCCTTCGTGAATAATCACATCAAGTCCGGCATTGCGGTAAAAACCTTTTTCAACAGCCGCATAATAACCGGCAAATTGAAATTGATGTTGCCAATGAAGCTGTAAATGGAGCGGTTCGGATTTTGCGGGGGCAACAAACAACGCGCAGGACAAGATCAGCCAAAGCGTCGCATTTGTTATCAAGATGGCGAAACTCATCAGGTTTGCTTGCATGTGTTTGCTGGTAGTGATACGAAAAAAAGATACGAACCAGGGTAAGAAAACACGCCTCACTTAGTTTCAAATCTTATAAAGTCAAAATAATAAAATACTCAGGCACATTGCGTGCCACATATGACAAATAGTCTTTCTATTATTGCCGGCTAAGCGAGATTTATTGGAGTGATGATCTGCCGGATCCTCAATACAGGCTCTACAAGCAAAGAATTACCTAAATTTAAGAAAATAATGGGGCGGCATAAATCCGGATACTTTATGATTTTCCGAATAATTAAGCGGGATTATATTTTTCATTCCGGAAATTAGTTGTCAGAAAGTGACAATCTGTGATCAATTCTAGTAAAAATTTTTTCCCTACGGTCAAAGCGCTAAGATTGCATGATTGATTTTTTATTGTCTGAGTTACAGCTTATACATACTTTGCGTATGTTCGCCTGATAAAAGTCTAACGAAGCAAGCTGTACGACTTATTGCCCGTCCGAATTATGCTTGTTCATTGTGTTGATCCTCCGGTAAACCTGCCGTCTATTCCAAAAAAGCCCTGATTGCCGAAACACCCTGCCCCCCGGCTTGCCGCGCCACATTCAGACCCGACACGGAAAGACCGCCCAGCGCATAAACAGGCAAATTGACTTGAGCAACCAGTTTGGTGAATTGCGCCCATCCCAGCGGCTGTGTATCCGGGTGCGTCTGGGTTGCCAACACGGGCGCTAATACCGCGAAGTCGACACCGATTGTTTGTGCATGCTGTAATTCCCGAAGATTATGACATGAAGCGGCAACCCACTGTTTGGCTTTGGGCCGTTTGCTTGCCGCCATCAAATGCCGACCGGTCAAATGGACTCCGTCAACCGAATCAACCAGCTCGCCACAGGCAACATCGGAATTCATCAGCAACCACGCGCCTTGTTGTTTGCACAAGGGATAAGCCTCCTCAACAAACGCTTTAACCGTTTCGAGCGGCAGGTTTTTTAAGCGCGCCTGTATCAGTTTGACACCTCCGGCCAATATTTTTTCCAGGTTCACCAATAACTGCGATTCATCGGCATCATCAAGAATGGCGTAAAAAGGCGGCAATTGCGCAGCGGTAATAATGGGCCGGTTGGCGGCGGGAAATGAATAACGGTTCAGTTCTGCGGAACTCACCCATTTGAAGGGTTGGCCTTCACAGCTTCGGGCTTCACCTGAAAATTGCTCAACCAAAAACACATGCAGTTGCACGGCAATTTCAGGGTATTGATGTTTAACGGTAATCAGCGGTGTTGCTGATATAACGCTAATATCAAGCTCTTCCTTGAGTTCCCGCACTAATGCCTGCTCAATGCTTTCGCCTCGTTCGAGCTTGCCGCCCGGAAACTCCCATAATCCGCCTTGATGTAAACGCGGTGGTCGCAGCGATATTAATACTTGATCTTGCGCGTTTTTTACAACGCCAACGGCAACTTGCAACACTTTCATAGAGTTTATGGTTCAAGGTGAAAAGTAAAAGGATCAAAACAGCGGTTTTGATCCTTGATCCTTGAACCTGCTTTAAGTTCGGTATTCCGCGTTAATTTTCACATAGTCATAAGAGAAATCACAGGTTAAAACCTCCTGGCTTGCATTGCCACGGCCCAGGATAACCGTCACGGAAATTTCTTCGTTGTTCATGACCTGTTGCCCGGCTTCTTCGGTGTAATCGAGATCACGTCCGCCGTTCCTGACGATACACACATCATCGAGGTATATCCTTACGTCTTCCAGCACCATGTTTTCGACACCGGAACGACCGACGGCGGCCAATATGCGTCCCCAGTTAGGGTCGCTGGCAAAAAAAGCGGTTTTCACCAGCGGCGAATGAGCGATGGTTTTGGCAACGCGAACCGCTTCCTCGTCAGTCAGCGCTTCTTTAACGACGATGCGCATTAACTTGGTCGCGCCTTCGCCGTCCCGGATAATGGTTTCGGCCAGTTGTTTGCAAACCGTCATGACGGCATCGGCAAATACCGGGTAATGCTCGCTGTCTTCGGTAATTTCCGGCGCCGCGGAACAGTCGCTGGCCATCAAGACACAGGCATCGTTGGTGGAAGTATCGCCGTCGACGGTAATGCGATTAAACGACTGTTCAACGGCCTGGGCCAAGCAGTTTTGCAGCAACGATTGACTGATTTTCGCGTCGGTGGCGATAAAGCTCAGCAAGGTCGCCATATTCGGCTGTATCATGCCCGCGCCTTTGGCGATGCCGTTAATGGTGATGCGTTGCCCGGCAATCGTGATGACTTTGGTAACGCCTTTGGGAAAGGTGTCGGTAGTCATGATTGCGCGGGCGGCTTTATCCCAGTTTGCTTCCGAAAGATTTTTTACCGCATCGGGTAAAGCTGTTGTTATTTTTTTAATGGGCAAAGGCATGCCGATCACGCCGGTAGAAAAAGGCAATACCTGATTGGCGTCAGCCCCGACTACAGCAGCCAGCTCGGCGCAGGACAACAACGCATCCTGCATGCCTTGCTCACCGGTTCCGGCATTGGCATTGCCGGAATTAACCAGCAACCAGCGCGGCGCATGCGGCAGGTTCGCCTTCGCTACATGCACGGGGGCGGCGCAAAAGGCATTTTGGGTGAAAACGGCGGCGCATGTTGCATGCTCCGCCATCGCGATGACTAAAATATCATCTTTTACCGTCTGTTTAATGCCCGCACACGCCGTACCCAGCCTTATCCCTGTGATATCAGGCATTGCAGGGAAGTCGCACTGTCCAACTGCCATATTTACTCCTCGTTGAGTTTAAAAAATAGTAATACGTTATCGATTTTTTTATTCGCTGTTTTCATCAGCGTGCATTGTTTTTTCAGTGTGGCCAATGCTTGCGGCTGTGTACTGACGGCAAACGGGAAAATAACTTCCACCTCTATCTGTCCATCCAGATAATGAATACGGAAATCTTCCATGGCAACTTTGCTTTCAGCCAGATAAGCATTCAGCAAGGCCTGCACATCGGCCCGCGAAAGCGGCGTCGAATGATCCTCACGGCCTTCATCGTCTTCAGGATCGACATGCACCAGCACATCCATTACATCATCAAACCGGTTGATCAATTCAGTCCTGACTGTATCGCCTATGATATGGCCTTCAGAAACCGTAATGCGCGGATCAACGACAATGTGCGCATCAATAAACGCGTCTTCGCCCATGTGTCGGGTGCGCAGTAAATGAATGCCTTCCACACCATCGATAGCCATGATCGCCGCCCGAATTTCGGCAACCAGTACAGGCGGCAATGAAGTGTCCACCAATTCCCGGATACTTTCTATCAGCAGGTTCAAGCCGATCTTCGCCACCATCAACGCAACCACTATCGCGGCGATGGCGTCGGCCATCGGGTAACCCAGCATTACCGCACCGATACCGAATAAAACCACGATCGATGAAATGGCATCGCTACGCTGATGCCAGGCATTCGCCATCAACAGTTTGGAACGGGTTTGTCTCGCAATGCGCTTGGTGTAATGATAAAGCCATTCATTAACCAGGATGGAAATGGCGGCAATGCCCAAGCCCATCGCATTCGGCACCGGCAAATGTTCGGGATGCGCCATTCTATTCATCACCGACCAGGAAATAGCGCCGCCGATAGCGACCAGACTGACGCCCAGGATACCCGTTGCAATCGTTTCAAAACGGCGATGACCGTAAGGATGGTCGCGATCCGCCTCGCGACTGCCCAGGCGCACGGCGATAATCACCAAGAGATCGCTGAGCAGGTCCGACAAGGAATGAATACCGTCGGCGATTAACGCCGCCGATTGAGCCAGAATACCGAAACCGATCTTGAGCAGCGTCTGTAATACATTTATGGCTGCGCCGACATAGCTGGCCCTGGCTTTCAGTTGCTTAACCGAGATTTTGGAATCCATTACGGCATCCATTACGCACCTACTTCGAGGATAATAATATATTCATGATCGCCGCTAATCGTTTCCAGCACCTTATGGCCGTTGATGCGACACCAGGCCGGAATGTCCTGCATCACGCCCGGATCGGTGCAGATAACTTCCAGCCGATCACCGGCTTGCAGTTGTTTGACCTTATCCTGCGTACGAATAACGGGCAGAGGGCAGAGCAAACGGCGCGCATTGAGTGTTTCTTTAATCATATATACCATTCCTTGGGCATCGCTTCTGTTTTCATCGGGGCAACTTGAATCGTCCTTTCCGAACCGTCCTTGCTCAGAATACTGATATCGACCTGTTCCGCATCGCGCCCCTGGCCGAATCTTGCTGTGATGCTCGCCGCCAGATATAAATCTTCAGCGGAAGGCGAGCCGTCAATCAATACCAAGGGACCGCTGTGACTTACGCAAGCCATGCTGATATAGTCTTTTTTATAGCCCTGCAAGAACCGCCCTTCGCCCTCTTCGCGCGCGACGATCAATTTAAAATTGGGCTGCGGCCTGATGTGTCGGCCTACTTTCAACAGCATCACATCATCCAGTTCGTAATTTTTATTATCACGCGCCTTCCATAAATCAACCAGTTTTGCCGAATAATTTTTATCGGTCAGGAAACAGCAGCCGCCCGCCGGCTGGGAATATTCATCTATGCCGAACTGTTCGGCCATCGCCATCTGCGGCTTACGTGAACGCCCGGTAATGTCATGCAACTTTTCCCTGTCGACCCAACCTTCCCTCTCCGGCAGCGTTGCAGGCAGGTTCTTCGCGCACAGAGGCCGCAGCAACAAATCATCGGCGCCCGACTCTTTGGCGACAATCGGCATCGTCGCCTTACGTTGTGACATCGGCCTTTGGCCGATCACTTCACCGGTGATAATAAAATCAAAATCATTTTCCGCTATCCATTGCTTGGCCTTGTTCACCATAAATATCTTGCAATCCAGGCAAGGGTTCATGTGCTGACCGTAACCGTGTTTGGGATTAATCAGCACATTTTTATATTCTTCGATCACATCGACAATATGCAGCTTTATCCCTAACTGTTCGGCGACCCATAACGAATTATTGCGTTTAGGCTTGGCCTTGTCTTTTTCCCGAATGGCGTGAGTATGACCTTCCACGCAAAAACCGGTAAAAAAGTTAATGCCTTCGACATGAATACCCTGCTCCATGACAGTCTTTGCAGCCAGCATTGAATCCAAACCGCCTGAAATTAACGCCACTGCTTTTCGTTGCTTACTCATAACACTCAAATAGTTCTAAAATGCGCGCTATTATACGCATTTATTTGCTGACCCGGCCTCAAAACACTCAATCCTTTCATTCACTGCTGAAGGCGGACTTACTATGGAATTCAAAGACTACTTAAAAATCCTCGTCCTTAAAGACGGCTCTGATCTTTATTTAACAGCGGATGCGCCGCCGGCCGCCAAATTCCAAGGGGTCTTAAAGCCTCTGGAAAACATCAAACTAACAAATGAACGACTGAAAGAAATCGCCTACAGCTTGATGGACAATGACCAGAGACTGGCTTTTGAAAGCGTGCCTGAATTGAACCTGGCTATTTCGGAACCGGGCATAGGCCGCTTCCGAATCAATATTTTCAAGCAGCGAAACTGTTTTGCGCTGGTCATCCGCAATATTAAAGTTGAAATACCCAATGCGGATGCGCTCGGCTTGCCGGACATCCTGAAAAAAACCATTATGGAGAAACGCGGCCTGATTCTGTTTGTCGGCGGCACCGGCTCCGGCAAATCGACCTCACTCGCCGCATTGATCGATTATCGCAACTCCAATGCCTCCGGTCATATCATCACTATTGAAGACCCGGTCGAATATATCCACCCGCACAAAAAATCGCTGGTCAACCAGCGCGAGGTCGGCGTGGACACCTTGAGCTATGAAGATGCGCTTAAAAACACACTGCGTCAGGCGCCCGATGTCATCCTGATTGGCGAAATTCGTTCCCGTGAAACGATGGAACACGCCTTGGCTTTCGCGGAAACCGGGCATTTATGCCTGTCCACACTGCACGCCAATAACTCCAACCAAGCCCTGGACCGAATCCTGAACTTCTTTCCCGAAGAGCGCCATAACCAATTGTTGCTGGATTTATCGCTTAACCTGAAAGCCTTCGTCTCGCAACGGCTGGTGCCCACGCTGGACGGCAAACGCACGGCAGCTATTGAAATCCTGCTAAGCACACAACTGGTACGCGACTTGATCCTGAAAGGTGAAGTCCATGCCATCAAGGAAGCCATGGAAAAATCAGAGAATGTCGGCATGCAGACATTTGACAGCCACCTGATGCGGCTTTACAAAGACGGCATTATTTCCCTGGAAGACGCACTACACAATTCCGATTCACCCAACAACCTGAAATTAAAGATTAGTTTGAGCGAAGGTCTGGGGTCAAAATCGCCTGATGCGTCCACTGAGGCATCAAAAAGCAACCAGTCCGGCGGCTTATCGCTGCAAGCCATCGAAAAAGAAGAAGAGCCGGAAACTGAGCATAATAAACCGGAGCTCCCCGCAGGCATGACCAATCCAACGAGCAAAGACAACCCCGGCAGAGTTATCCGTTAACAAATCCAAAAACTTAAACGAATGCCGGCGACGTCAATCGTCGGCATTCATCGGCAAGGAACCCGCTTCTGTCAAACCTGCCGGAAACACATTTTTAAGTTATAATCACCGACTTTTTATCTCAACCCATTATGTCAAACCAGTCAGCCGCCGTGTCGAGTATAAACCACGATTTATCAACTTTTCAGGGACTTATCCTGGCCTTACAGGACTATTGGTCGAATCAGGGTTGTATCTTATTACAACCCTTGGACCAGGAAGTCGGAGCCGGGACTTTCCATCCCGCCACTTTCTTGCGGGCTATCGGACCTGAGCCCTGGAATGCCGCTTATGTGCAGCCGTCGCGCCGTCCTACCGACGGGCGTTTTGGCGAAAATCCCAATCGCTTGCAGCATTATTACCAATACCAGGTCATGCTGAAACCATCGCCGGACAA
>SXIP01000223.1 GCA_005772825.1 Methylococcaceae bacterium
ATAAGTAGTCTTATTTGGGCAGCCTTCCGGCGGCATTGTTGTTTCGTGGAGTTTGAGCGCTTATAAACATGCGCCCGCATGGCGTTTTGAAATGGTATTTTGAAATTTACAGCGGGGTTATTTACCACGAAGAACACGAAATCTTGGTTTTTCTTCGCATTCTTCGCGGTTAAATATTTATGAGGAGTGTAATGTGGGCGCTATGTGCGCCCGTTTCTTTGGCGTTCAGGCTTGATCTATAACCGTCACGCAAAGATTGGTCGGTTTTTTATTGGCGTCGAGAATCGGTTTCAGTTTAAATGAAACCACGGCTTCGACACCGGCATTGCCCAAATCGCTCACAGGTACGTTTTTAACAGAAATCTTGTCGCCTTCGAGCTTCCATTTGTAGTCGGCATCGAACGCGCTGTTTTTACCGGAGTTTTCCAGATCCACCTCAAAATTGGCGCCTTTACAAGCATCGGTGGGCGCTTTCAAATCCAGTACATGGGTATGAAAACCGCTGCTTGGGTCTTCGTGCGAACTGTCGTCGATAGGCAGGTGAGTCGCCAAAACCAGCAGGTTATTGCCGTCATCGGTTAAAGCCGCATAGCCGAATGCGCCGGATTTGCCGTCAGCGGGTATGGTGTTGCCGGCATTGATTTCTACATCCAGTGTTTTGCTGTCGCCTTTTCCCTTCAATTCGACTTTAACCTGCTTAATGGATAAATAGCCTGAGGTTTCGGCTGGAGCTACGCCACTGATCAGCGCCAGGCTGATTGCTGATGCAAGAACGGCTGTATGTTTAATAAGCTTCATGAGTTGATCTCCATTGAGATAATTATATCGAGTCGATACTATATCCCGGATCATTTTCATATTGCAAGTATCTTTAACAAAAATATCCCTGAAATTAAATTAATCGGCGCTCCTTCACAGATCTATGGTACCGATTGGCTCACATAAGGCGATTTCCAGGAATATAGCCAACCGGAAAAGTGTTGATACATCAAATTATTGCGGAAATTTTACGATGTTGATTAGCACGAAAAATCACAAAAAAACGATATTTACCTGATTGCCGAATACGGCTTGCACCGTTGGGATCAGGTGGTCATGATGACTGAGAAAAATGACCTGGGTTTGTTCGGATAATGACCGTAGCGCCTCAAATCCTGCTTTGGAACGCCCGTCATCATAGTTAATAAACAGGTCGTCGGCGATAAATGGCAAAGGCAGGGTTTGCTCCAGATGCATTTCCAAAGCGGCCAGTCGAAGCGCGAGGTAGAGCTGGTCTCTTGTGCCATCGCTCAATCCGGAAATACCGACCAATTTGCCATCCGATCGCAAACCTTCCAAAACCATCGGTTCCCGTTCAAAATCAACCAGCAGTTTCCGAAATGATCCCGAGGTTAATGTCGAAAAGATTAAACCGGCCCGAAACAGCAGCGGTCCCTGTTTCTCTTCCCGATAACGGTCTATCGACCAACGAAGCAGACGCTCGGCTGTTACTACCTTGACATAACGCTCCGCTACATCGGCCATTTTGGCAAGCGCCTCCTGCCGTTGTGCTTCAGCAAGAGCCGCGGCGTCAGAACCGCCGATGTCGGACAAAATCCGCGCTGCGTTTGCCAGCTCTGCCGAGAATTCGGTTTGCCGCTGCACGGTGTCGGCGAGTTCATCATTAATTTGCGCGAGATCGGAAACCAGCCGGAGCAGGTCTGCCGCATCAATTTCCGCTTCGATTTGCAGGCGGGTCAGGCCGTCTCCACCATTGAGCAACGCGGCTCCCGCCTCCGCCAACCCGGTATTCAGGCGGCGCTGTTGGTCGGACCTGGCAATGGCTTCCGCCAACAAAACAGTGGTGTTAACGCCTGCTGTCGCCATCAACGGCGTCAAGCTTGCCGTTGCCGTTTGTATCGACTCGTTCGCCTTAAGCATCTGGCTCTTGGCCTCGCGCAGGCTATCTTGCAAGCGCTCTCTTTCCAGATAGGATTGACGCGCCAGCGTTAACCGGTTTGCCAGCTCCAGCGCTATTTCACTCGCTGATCTGGCATCAAGCTCGGGTGCCATAAGCCGTGCCAGCCGATCAGCGTCGGCAGAAAAACCCTTCAGGTCAGCATTCATCGTGTCGATACGTTCAACCTGAATCTGGCGCATCTTCTCCAGCTTTTCTGCGATGCCGCCAATCAGTTCGAGAGCGCCTTCAACGGTTCCCGGATCACTATCAGCCGATAACCCGGCCTTTGCAAGCGTATGGGCCCAGGCTTCCGTCCAGCGGTTTTGGTGACTTCTCGCATCATCGGTAGCTTGCTTTAGCGTGGTTGCGAGACTCTCAGCGGTCAGCAATTGAGCCGATAAGGTATTGCGGCGCTCATTGGCGCCGTTAATCTCGTGAATAAAATTTTCCGCTTGCGCACTGAGTACGGCAAGGCGGTCGGTTTCAGAAACGGGCAGCCCGCTTTCCCGTAATGCATTCATCAGCCTGGATTGGGCTTCCAATACCATTCGAGCGGTGGCGTCAAACTCATCCTGTGCATCCTGGTAAACGGCAACAGCGGCAAGCACCTTGTCCCGTTTGATGAACCAGCCCCCGATATCCTCTAACGGCATACCCGGCAGATTGAGGTTGGTCGCCTGCGCTGCCCAATTGTCATCAAACAGCGAGATTTCCTTATCGAGGTCCGAATACCGGCTTTCAATGACTGACAGTTTATGCTTTTCCCGTTCAATCTGGTGCAGCAAGCTTTGCAATTCCGTTGCTTCCTCGACATCATCGAGCCGCCTGTCGGCAACGGTGTCGGCATGGATCATCTTTTCCTCGAACTGCTGCGCCCCTTGTTGCAAAGCTTTTTCGCCGGATTTAATCGCAAACCATGCGGCATCGCGTTCTTGCCGGGTTTGCAGGACGGCTTCATCGGTGGTCGGATGATGCAACGCCTGAAACTGAGCTATGGCCAACTCAATCCGGTCGATCTCTGCCTGCTGATTTTTCAATCTGACGAACTCGGCTTTGCGATCGGCGATAACAGCAAGGCGTTGTTGTAGCAAGTGCGCGATTTTTTCCGGTTCAGGCGGCTGCATGGCCGACAATTCGCTTAACGGCTTTTGCCATGGCTGCAATTTTTGCAATAAACCGTCCACGATTGACTTGGCTTTTGTCAAAGCACTGAGTTGCTTTTGGCGTGTTGATTGCGAATCACCGAATGACTTGGCCTCAGCTAATGCTGCACGCAGCGCGGGCTTGATTTCGCAGGACTCTATAGAGGCCAGTTGTTTTGACAGCGATGCAACTTCGGACAGCTTGTTAGTCTCGGCTTTTTCCGCAGAACGCAATCCCTGAATGACAGCGCCGTGATCGCGCACCAGTTGCCTGAGTTCGCGCTGCACCAATAGCTTGGGCAAGCGTTGGGCAACAGTGCTTGCCGATTCCGCTATCCAGCCCAACTGCGCGGATAAATCGCAGACATCTTGCCAGAGAGCCGCTATTTCATTTTTGCGGCGTTCGATATCCCGTGGGTAGGCGCTGTATTGTAGGCGCAAGTTATCGAGTGCGCTGATGTCCTCCGCCATGCCCAGCAGGGCTTCATCGACATGGATTTTGTCCAGAGCATCAAGTATTTTTTCAACTTCATCCTGCCGCAGTCTCAGATGCTGACCGGCTATCGCGAGGTCCCGCTCGGCAGTCGATAAGATCGTTGCCGCGTCACCGGGTAATGTAATCACTTCGCCCAGTTCCGCCAATTCCGATTCATGCTCCCTGATGGCGGTCAGAAATGGCGATAATCGTCTGATGCGTTCAAGGCTGCTACGCCGGTTGTGCAGCCGCCGATGGCGCTCACGCTCGATAGTCAGCGCTTCTTGCAAGGCCTCAACCCTGCTATTCGCTTCCACCCATACCTTGGTTCGCACCGTCGCTTCTTTTAAAGCGGCAGTCGCGGTTTCCAGCTGGTCGGCGGCGACATAATAGGCTCTGACCCCGGCTTTTCTCGGCGCCCACAATTTATCGGCTTCCGCGGCCAGCGCATCACGAATCTTGCCGAGGCCGGCGACACCGGCTGCGGATTGAAACAGTATCTGGCCGACATCGTTTTCGGCATTCAGGATGCTGTTGCCCCCGGAAACCAGGCGGGTGTGGTCAAGACCGAACATCAGGTCAAAGAAATTTCTATCCGCGCGACCTAAAAACGGTATCAGCGCCGACTCCGGCAATACCGCATCCAGCGGCGAGCGCAACGTTTGCTTTTGCGCCTTTGCCCGATGGAATTCCAAAGCGCCGGACGCATTGCCGATGTGCGCGCCCAAACGCAGCTCATTAAGGGGATGCAGGAAACTCAGTACGGAGCGCGTGGGTATGCCGAACAACAAATCAACAATCGCTGATCTCAATGTGGATTTACCGGCCTCATTGGGGCCGACAATCAGATGAAAATCCTGTTTGGCTTCAGGAAACCCGATCGAGCGATCGGAAAATTTGCCATATTTGATAAGGTCCAAACGGTGAAATCGCATAAGCCGCTTACTCCACCTTTGCCAAATGCGAGACAAGTCCCGAACGCACGTCGCGAACCAGGTCGGCCAGCTCGCCGGAACGAATAGCCTTGAAGTGGGGGACAGCGGTTTGCAATTCCAGCGGCGCTTTATTGACCAGAACCAATAGGTCATCTTGCAAGCCTTTAAGGAAATCAGGATCGTTTTCAGCGGCCTCCAAGAGATCCTGCAAATCCGAAAGCGCATCCACCCGCGCCCTGATGGCTTCGCCGTCATCCGCCGTTGAGGTATTCACTTTTACCTTTTCAATCCACAGCCGTTCCGCGCCAATACTTGCAGCCAAGGCTAAAACCTCGGCGCGCAACTGTGATTCCAGTCCGAAAAGGTCGCCATGAGCCGCTGTCTTGCCGCTAACGGTCACTCTGACCGCATTAGGCATTGTCGAAGCGCTGTTTTCCACCATGCTTTCAAGCGCTTTCCCGATAGCGATCACCACTTCCGATAGCGAATTACATGCCGCGACATCAACCTCAAGATGATGCCAACGAAGCACGTCAACGAAAAGCCGCTCGACTTCAGGCATACCATGGTCATTCACTGAAACGACAACCGCTCCCCGCGGCCCCGTCTCGCGGATATGACGGCCCTGTAGATTACCGGGAAATACCACCGTCGATGCGCCCTGCCACATTTGATATTCATGAACATGGCCCAACGCCCAGTACCGGTAGCCTTTGGCATGGAGTTCGTCGAGATTGCACGGGGCGTAGTTCGCATGCGCGGCGTTACCCTCAAGCGCGGTATGCAGCACACCGATGTTGAACATGCCTGGCAACGGCGCCGGGTAAGCGGTCGCGAGATTCTCCGTCGTCTCTTTTTCTCTAAAGCTGCGGCCATGCAATGCCACGTTCAAGTGCTCCAACTGAAAAGTGCTTGGTTTCCGGGTATCGAAGGTGAAAACGTTGTCGGGCAGTTGCAGCTTTTTGGTCATTTCGCTCTCGGCGTCGTGATTGCCGAACAGCAGGTAAACAGGAATACCGGCCTTTTTCAGGCGGCCCATCTCTTTACAGAAATAAATGCCGGTGTTGTGGTCTTTCCAGGCGCCGTCATAGAGGTCTCCGGCAATCACCATGAAGTCAACCTGTTGCTCAATGGCTTCGGCGACGAGATTGGTAAATGCATCGCGAGTCGCTGTTCGCAACATGTCCACCGGGGCATCGGCATAAGCGCTCAATCCGGTTAACGGACTATCCAGGTGTATGTCCGCAGCATGAATAAACTTCACTTAATTGCTCCTTTTCGTTTAATAAAAATATTCCAGCGGAATGGAAAGCCGAAAAATTGTTTGCTTGGCGTAGATTTGAAGGTATTGAGATATGTTATGGCTGTCGTGGCAGGTTGATGGCTAACACAAACGTATCTGCGCTGTATGGTTTCAGCTAGCGGCCGAGGGGTAATGAGAAGGCCTTGGCTTATGACAATGCCAATTGTCCAGAGCCCAGAGTGCAGGCTATTCCTGAATGGGCGTTGTTTCGTTTTCGGTTTTTACGAAGCTGAGTACGTCCTGCTCGAATATTTCTACAGGCACCGGATGACTCAGGTAATAACCCTGTACCTTGTCACAACCCAGTTGCTGAAGCTGGTCAATCTGGTATTCGGTTTCAATGCCCTGGGCTATTACTTGCATTCTTAAGGTTTGCCCAAATTGGATAAGCGCCTGAACGATATCCCTGTCTTTTTGACGCCATAGATAGAGTTCGCTGATAAATGACTGATCGATTTTTAATGTGTCAACTGTATAGCTATGAAGGTAACTCAATGATGTGCATTTAGCGCCAAAGTTGTCGACGGCAAAGGTAACGCCCAGCTTCTTGAGCTTTACCATGATTTTCATCACCACCTCGGTCGCCAGCATCATAGTCGATTCAGTCAGTTCCAACTGTAGATAACGGGGCGCTAGACCGGACGATGACAGTGCTGAGCACACTGATCCTACCAGGTCCCCCTGTTTGAACTGGATGGCGGATACATTGACGGTCACGGTTAGTTTCGCGCCTTTATCATGCCACAAACGATTCTGCCGACACGCTTCGTGCAATACCCAGTGGCCGATGGGTACAATCAGCCCGGAATCTTCGGCCACAGACATGAATTTGATCGGCGGCACCATCTCATCGGGGGATCTTTCCCAGCGCAGCAAGGCTTCGGCGCCCATAAGCTGGTTATCCTTGACGGCGTATTGCGGCTGGTAATACAGCCGCAGCTGGTCATTTTCGAGCGCATAGCGTAAATCGTTTTCCATGTTGATGCGCTCGATCGAGGCAATGTTCATGTCGTTGGAAAAGAAGCGGAAGGTATTGCGACCCTGTTTTTTGGCGGCATACATGGCGGTATCCGCTTTGTTGAGAATGTCGAGGAAATCCACGCCGTCATCAGGATAGATACTGATCCCGATGCTGAACGAAGTGGTGATCTGTATGCCGTCAATGACAAAGGGTTCGTGCAGTTGTTGCAGGATTTTCTGGGCAATCTGGGCTACCGCTTCATATTCACGCAAACCGGTCAATATGATGATAAATTCGTCGCCGCCCTGTCGGCAGATCGTATCGATTTTACGCAAACATTGCAGCAGGCGGGCGGCGATATCCTGCAACAGTCGGTCACCCATAGTGTGTCCGAGCGTGTCATTGATATGCTTGAAACGGTCCAGGTCAAGAAACATCAATGCGACCAGTGATTTGTTGCGCATCGCCTGGGCTACGGCCTGCTGAAAGCGGTCAGCCAGCAGGGAACGGTTGGGTAACCGGGTCAACGGATCATGGTGCGCCAGATACTCGATTTTGGATTCGGCGGCTTTGCGTTCGGTGATGTCCGAAAATATGCCTATATAGTGCATGAGCTTGTCATGCGCGCCCCGTACTGAAGAAATACCCAGCCACTCCGGGAAAATCTCGCCGTTCTTGCGCCGGTTCCATATTTCACCCTGCCAATAGCCGTTTTCGTTGAGCGCCTCCCACATGCGGGCATAAAAAGCCTCATCGTGGCGATGCGAAGCAAGCAGGCTGGGATTCTGACCAATCGCTTCCTCGGCTGGGTAGCCGGTAATATTTGAAAAAGACTGATTGACTTCGACGATTGCATTGTTGGCGTCACACATCATGATACCCTCACCGCTTTTCTCGAAAACAGTCGCCAACAGTTTCAAGCGTTCTTCGGCCTGTTTCAGATGATCAATATCGGTATAGGTGCCGAGCATACGCAACGGCGCGCCGTTAATATCGCATTCGACTGTACTGCCCATGGATAAAACCCATTTCCAGCCTCCGTCCGCTAAGGCCATCCGGAATTCCACACGATATTCAGGGATTTCCCCGGCCAAATAGCCGCGGTATATTTTTTCCACGGTATTTCGATCGTCCGGATGCAGGCGTTCCAGCCATTCAACACGTATCCCTTCAAAACGGTCCGGGTCATAACCCAGCATAGCCGCATACTCTCTGCTTACTATCGTCGATCCGGTTTGAATATCGAGATCAAAGAAGCTTTGTTTGGCGGCGCGCATCGATAAGCGCAGACGCTGCTCACTGGTCTGTAATTCGCGGTTCAGTTGATGGGAGCGCATCACGAAGCGCAAGCGATGTCCCAACAAAGGCCAGTCAATCGGTTTATGAATAAAATCCGTAGCACCCATCGCGAATGAGCGTTCTATGGATGTGCTATCGTCCATCCCGGTGAGCATCACTACCGGCATCCTGTCGAAACAGTCAGGCATCCTCTCAAGCAAAGCGCCCAGGCAGGCAATGCCGTCCATGCCGGGCATGACAATGTCGAGCAGGACCAGATCGGGTGATTTTTCAAGCGCTAACGCAATGCCGGCTTCGGCATTATCCGCCTCAATAATATCGAAGCCTTGCGGAAAGAGCGTTTCCCGCATCAACAGCCGCGTCATTTCGTCATCATCGATCACTAATAGTCGCATTTTTTGTCTCCTCGTTCAAAATCCCGCACAAACCGTACAAACTCCTGCGGTACAAGCGGCCTGCTGAAGAAATAGCCCTGCACCATATCACAACCGTGTTGATCGAGAAAGTTAAGCTGTTGCTCGGTCTCTACGCCTTCTGCGACGACATCCAAGGACAGGGTTTTCGCCAGGCAGATAATGGCTGACACGATCGTCATGTCATCGACACTGTTGGGAATATCGCGAATAAATGAACGGTCGATTTTCAATTCCGAGATCGGCAGTTTTTTCAGATAGGCCAGCGATGAATAGCCGGTCCCAAAATCATCAATGCTGATTTGAATACCCATGGACCGCAATTCGCACAGCGTGATAAAGGCCTCGGAAAAATCATCCAGCAGAATACTTTCGGTCAGCTCAAGTTTGAGGCCTTCCGGAGCAAGCCCGATGGTTTCCAGTGTTGTGCGCAGGCTCTGTAAAAACCCCTTATGCCTGAATTGTACAGCGGAAACATTGACGGCTACGATCAGTGGCGGCAATTTTTCCCGTTGCCAAGCTCGCAATTGATTGCACGCGGTGCTTATAACCCATTCACTGATCGGTACAATCAATCCTGAATCCTCGGCAATGGGAATGAACTGGGCGGGGGACACCAATCCCAAGTCGGGATGTTGCCAACGCACTAACGCTTCCATGCCGACCACCTGGTTACGTTTTAAATCGATCTTAGGTTGATAATGCAGAATCAGTTCATCGCGTTCGATGGCCCTGCGTAAATCATTTTCCATTGAAAGCCGGTGAAAAGCAGCCACATTCAATGATTTACTGAAAAACTGGTAAACATTTTGGCCCTGCTTGTGGGCATGGTTCATTGCGAATTCGCCGTTCTTGATGAAATCATCGACATTCGGCCCGTCTCCGGGATAAACGGCAATACCAATATAGATGGAGAGATAGATCTCATGGCCTTCGACATTAAAGGGTGTTTCCAAAGCCTTTAAAATGTGATTGATGACTTTGACGCTGTCATGCATATCACGTATATTCATGAGCATCATGGTGAATTCGTTGCCGCCCAGGCGTGAAACAGTCGCCTCCGAATTATCCGCTTCCTTCCCTTCAGCCAGGTAGTCGCTGTTGTGCATGACCTGCATCATTCGGTCGGCAAACAGCTGCAAGATACCGTCCCCGACCGAGGGTCCCAGTGTTTCATTGATCCGCTTGAAGCGGTCAATGCCGATAAACAGCCCGGCCAGCATGGTTTGATGGTGATCGCAATGGTTAATAGCCTTGCCCAGGATTTCCTTGAACAGGTTCCGATTCGGCAATCCGGTCAATGGATCATAATAGGACAGAAAGCGCACTTTTTCCTCAATATTGCGCCGTTCGGTAATATCCTGCACGGTGCCATGTACCATTAAGCCCAGCCCTTCCTGTAATTCGGTCTCGCCCTGAATTTGCACGACATGCACGGTCTGATCATCATGTATAGCCCGAATTTCCAGCGAGAAGGCGTGCCCGTGCTTTTTGCTCAGTTCCAGCGCCTGATGCAGACGGAAAATCTCGGCAGGATGAACGGTCTTGAACAAGTCCTGCCGGTGACCGTGAAATTCCCACGGTGTAAGTCCGAGTACTTTGAATACCTGATTCGAACAGGTTATGCGGTCGGTATTAATCTCCCAATCCCAGTTGCCCAGATGGGCGATTTTTTGGGCGTTGCGCAATACCGATTCACTACGGGCCAAATTTGCCAAGGCCTGATTGGCGCGGATCAGGTAACGCAGGCGATAAGGCAGGATCGGCCAGTTGATTGGCTTGGCAATGAAATCCGTTGCTCCCAGCTCAAAACAACGATGGATCGAATCGACGTCATCCGCTCCGGTCAGCATCACGATCGGCACCAATTGGGTCCCGGGCATGGCTCGTAACGCCTCTAGGCAGGCAAATCCATCCATCTGCGGCATCATCACATCAAGCAGCAGCAGATCCGGCCGGCGTTGCCGGAACATCTCCAGGCCGGCCTTGCCGTTCGATGCGCTCAAAACTTCAAAGTCCTCTCTCCCCAGAATTTCGTCGAGTATTAAATGGATTGTTTCATCATCATCAATAGCCAGGATCAAGGGCATTGGTTCTTGTGTTGTATTGGTCATGATTAACGCTCTTTCAATTATTACTGTATTTGTGTAGCGGCCGAATTTTTTAATGCTGTAGGTTTTTTACAGCATCCCGGTAGGCTTGCTCCAGCTCATTCACCAATGCCGCCTTGGTTTCCGGCAAGCCGGTCCGGGCCTCGTGTTCCAGGTTACAGGCCAATGCGGCAAGCCGCATTGCGCCCACGTTGGCAGCCGAGGATTTGAGGCTGTGTGCAACATGGCGTATCGCCTCGCTATCGCCTGTCAAGGCACCGGTTTTTGCTTTTTCCAGCTGTAACGGCGTATTTGCAATAAACAACTGGACGACTCTCTTCACCAGAAGCTCGCCGCCTATCTTGCGCAGCGTTACCAGAGGCGCCGGGTTCAAATCAACATCATTGTTAGGCATGTTGGCGGTTGACATGTCTGTATGCTGTTTCAGGACGGCTTGCAGCATGTCCATTCGGAACGGCTTGGTCAGGTAGTCATCCATACCGGCAGCAAGACAGCGGTCCCTGTTGTCTTGCTGGATGTCAGCGGTCAGTGCGATGATCGGCATGTGTTTTTGCCCGAGCCTTGTTTCTTCTTCACGGATCAGTCGGGTACTGGTATAACCATCCATCTCCGGCATCATACAATCCATCAGAATCAGGTCTATACCCCCTTTTCGCCAGTATTCCAAGGCTTCCTCGCCGTTGTTAGCCATCAAAACCATACAGCCCATTTTTTCCAGAATGGCTTTTCCTACATCCTGATTAACCGGATTATCTTCCGCCATTAAAATTCGCAGACCTTGCAATGGATATTCCATTTCGATCTTTTTAACGCTTGTAAACAAGTTCAGCAAGGCATCATACAAGGCCCTTTTACGCAAAGGGCTATACAGATACAGGTCGCAAGCACCGCTATTAATATCGGATAATTCGCTTTCAGACGCAGCGGAAGTCAGAATTACCAAACGCATCGCATCATAGCGTACATCTGTGCGGATGTTGCTGATTAATTCTGAATAGGGCATTCCGGGTATCCTTATACTGATAAACGCCACGTCAAACAATTGGCCTTGTTGCGCCGTCTTGCTCACCAGTTCCAAGGCGCGCGGCCCGTTTTCAGCCAGGGACGGCAACATGCCGAGTTCGATGATATAGTGTTCAAGTATATGAGCGGAAGTCAAATTATCATCAACAATCAGCACCCGCTTGCCGTGCAATTTGACCCGATCAGGGTGGTTTTGTACAGGCGCCTGTGCGGCTTGCAGGCAGATTTTGAGGCGAAATTCGGACCCCACGCCCAATGTGCTGCTTGCTTCTATGTTGCCGTTCATCAACATGGCCAGATCCTTGCTGATAACAAGCCCCAGACCGGTGCCGCCATACTGGCGAGTGGTTGAGCTGTCCGCCTGGCTGAACGGCTTGAACAAGCGCGCCAAAGCCGATGCTGAGATACCTATGCCGGTGTCGCGTACAGAGAAAGATAAAGGCAAACCGGTGCATTGCTCACAGATGCTGTTATTGGTTTGATTGGCACGGATATCCAGTTGAACGCCGCCTTTATCGGTAAATTTGATTGCATTGGCGAGCAGATTGTTCAGGATTTGCCGAAGCCGGTAGGGATCACCCCGCACCTCCACAGGCACACGCCGGTCCATATTGCAAACCAGATCAATTCCCTTGGCACGGGCGCGTTCCTGGAATATTGAGATGGTTTGATCAATCAACTCTTCCAGGTCAAAATCCAGTATTTCCAGATCGAGTTTGCCCGCCTCTATCTTGGAAAAGTCGAGAATATCATTG
>SXIP01000224.1 GCA_005772825.1 Methylococcaceae bacterium
TAACGAAAATGATCGATCGCCAACGGCACATCCGCCGCCAGGGTTTCACGCACCGCTTTACCGTTATCCCAGGTTTCGGCAACGGCCAATGTTTCGAGGTTAGCCTCGATGCGGTCGGCAATTTTCAGCAACAGATTCGATCGATCCGTCACCGAAGTTTTTCCCCAGGCGTCTTTTGCCGCATGCGCCACATCCAGAGCCAGTTCAATATCTTCAGCGGATGAGCGCGGAATTTCACAGAACACTTTGCCGTTCACTGGACTTAAATTATCAAAGTATTGGCCTTTTACCGGCGCAACCCAGTTGCCGCCGATATAATTGCCGTATCGTGATTTAAAGTGAATTTTACTGTCGGGTTGGTTGGGGGCGATATAAAGCATTTTCTTCTCCATGTGAATTATAGTTATAGATACTGAAGGCTTATCAATCTATCAGTCTCGAACTAACAGTCTTTCTTGTATACCTTCGGCAGCTTAATTGCAAGGGATAGATATATGTTCTCGAATAGTAACAGGCAGACTCAGCTTCCTCGGATAAACGGTAATATCTGAGATTTATGGTAACCCGTCAGCTCGTTGCCAAGCTCCAGCGATAGGGAGTGGTGAGTAGCGACGAATATTTTCGCAAAAGCAGTGGTTTGAATTATAGTTATTTCTTCATTTCAGCGCGTCGAGACCGGATATTTCAGCAACCATGCGCCGCTATTCATTATTTTTTTTAATCGTCATGACGACGGCCTGCCAGCATCTACCGCCTGCGCAACCGATCAGAACCACTGCCGGGCAAGTATCGATTTTAAGCTTGGGCGATTCTTATACCATCGGCAAAGCGGTCGCAGACAATGATCGTTTTCCGATGCAACTGGCGAAAAAATTGACCTCGACGGGAATCCACCTGACGGAACCGCCGCACATCATCGCGCAAACGGGCTGGACAACCGCCGATCTTGCCGAGGCGATAGCCGAACCGTTGCCGAAATACACGCTCGTCACCTTGCTGATCGGCGTCAATAACCAATATCGCGGCGGCGACCTCGCGGATTACAGGCGCGACTTCGCCGGTTTGCTCAGGCAAGCCGCCTCTCTTTGTTCACAAGGCAAAGCTGGGATTATCGTGCTGTCAATTCCCGACTGGGGCGCAACGCCTTATGGGGCTCGTTTTAATTCAACGGAAATCAGCGCCGAAATCGACCGCTTCAATGCGGTCAATCGCGCTGAAGCCGAGGCCAACGGCGTGACCTATATTGATATTACCGGGATTTCGCGGCAAGCCCGCGATTACCCCGGTTTAATCGTCAGCGACGGCTTGCATCCTTCGGCGGAGATGTATCGCCGCTGGGTGGAATTATTATGGCCGGTTGCAAGGAAAAAAATCGCGCTGTTCCGGCAGTCCAAGCCGGGGCTGAGTTCGTGAGGGTAGCGCCTGTTTTTTCCTTAATACAATAAAAACGTACTGCGCGCCGCTTCCCATGCCTGTTCATCGACGCGTGTGATATTTTCCAGATCGCCGGGCGTCGCGTTGCTGTCATCCACCCAATCGCGCAACAATGTCGAGCCGTTGATCACGTCGATGGCCAGACGGTCGAGTTCGTATTCATAGGGAAAATCGCGCCATAACGGGTAATCCGCTTGCAGTGCGCGCAACGCCTTGAAAGCCAGCGCTTGCAGACGCCAGGGAAGGAAAGCCGTCGGATCGTAGGCATTATCATCGACATGAATCTGGACGCCTGAACAAAGTTGGCCAAGATGTTTGTGGAAAGTCGGCTCAAACCAGCAAGCCCGCAAACGGCAGCCGTTTAGCCACTGCGGCGCCATATCCTGCATGGTCTTGATCACGGCCCCCGCATTGATGTCCGGTGCGCCGAATAACTCCAGCGGTCGGGTTGTGCCTCGACCTTCTGAAAGAGTGGTGCCTTCCAGCATCACGGTTCCAGCATAACAGCGGGTCATCGACAGATTGGGCGCGTTCGGGCTGGGATTAATCCAGCAACGCTCACCCAGCGGCCAGCCGTAACCAGGCGCGGCGTCCGGCTCCCAGCCGAGCATCTCGATAACACGATAATCAACATCCAGGCCTAATGTACCGGCAAACCAGCCGGCCAGCTCGCCCATGGTCAGGCCGTGGCGCATCGGCATGGCGCCCGCGCCGACAAAGCTGTCCCCGCCGGGGCGCAATGTCAAGCCCTCCACAGGACGACCGGCAGGATTGGGGCGATCTAGTATCCACACCGATTTTTGGTGGGCCGCCGCCGCTTCCAGCACATAGCGTAACGTGGTAATAAATGTGTAAATCCGGCATCCGAGATCCTGCAAATCCACCAGCAATATGTCGAATGACTCCATCATTGCCGCCGTCGGGCGACGCACTTCGCCGTACAGGCTGAACACCGGGATGCCGAGCGCCGGATCCATGAAATCCGGCGATTCCATCATGTTGTCCTGTTTATCGCCGCGCAATCCGTGCTGCGGTCCGAATGCAGCGCTGAGTGTGATGTCCGGCAAGTTTGCCAGGGCATCCAGGGAATGCGTCAAATCCTGCGTAACCGAGGCAGGATGAGCAAGTAATGCTACTCGCTTGCCTGCCAGAGGCTTACGCAAGTCTGCATCTTCAAGTAAACGGTCGATACCAAATTTCATTGTTTTTAAACTCTACGCAAGAGACGAGGATTTATACGGGCAACGAACACGTAAAGCCCCCTTTATGGTGAAAATCGGGATGCGCCGACGGATGGTGCAATGCCCAATAGGAAAGACTACCGTCGTCGCTTTCAACCACCGCCGATAAGCCGATTTGAAGGGACTTGCCGGCAGTGGCCGGAGGCAAATCAGTCGCCACCAGATACGCGTCCAGTACCAATGAGTCAGACGTGCGGGCCACGCTGATGATCGGTGCCTGACCAATCATCCAGGTTTTTCGAGCCCGGTAATCGCTGAACGCATAAGCTGCCCATTGGCCGGACGGTGAAAAATTGAATTCACGGTATCCAGCCTCTCCTTGCACAGCGATGAATGCTTCGAAACAGGTATGTTGCCACAAACCGTCTTGCGCACCTGGAAGTTCCGAGGCGGGAATACGTATCCGTTTCAGGTCGCCGGTCAACTCATAGCGCAGACGCAAACCCTGTGCAGGCGATAGCGTCATCTTCGCGTCAATGGTCAATGACGCTAAATGGCTGTCTTTTATTGGCGAGAAGCAAACCAGCGTCATTTTTACCATCACCCCGTCTCTATCGACACTCATTCCTTTGAACGCCTTAATTCACCGGGCAAGTAAGCGTTTCGCCCTGACCCGAAGTCGTGTCATAGCGACATACGCTCACCCATTGCAGAACACCCTGGGTATCCTGACGCAAAGCCCAAAAATCGTAATCACCGTATTTACGGTCACCGGCCCTGTTAAGCGCCGTCCAGCCGGTAGCGCCAAAATACAGGTTTGCTGTCTGAGCCAGAATATTTTTATCGGTATTGCGCTGGGCCGCCTTGTTGTAACTGGCGTTCAGCGCCGCTATCCAGAATGCATCGTATGCGGCCAGGGCAAATGCGTCGGGACGCTGGCCGGTCAATGCGAAGACCCGGTCCGACAAGACCTGCCATTTGTCTTTCGACGTTTGCGGCAAGCCCGGAATGGGATTCGGGTAATCCACAGCCATCGCGAATTGCGCGGCGGGCACATCGACCAGTAATGCCGCGCTTAAAGCCACGCCATCGCTACCGTACCATTTGATACTTTTCAATACCGCAATTGGCTCTGCGGCATGAAATAAAGACACGACTTCATCAAAACCGGCGAGGTAAACCGCAACAGAAGCAGCGGCATGCGTTTGTAATGCGCTGTTTACTTGCGCCTGAATCTGTGCGGCTACCGGGGCGAAATCTTGTGTATCGGGATTATAACGAACGCCGGGCATCACCGTACCGCCGGTCGCTTCAAAGCGTTTTTTTAATGAGCTGTGCAGGCCGTCGTTACCGGCATCATGACGCCATACCGGTATCACCACCTGTACATTGCGCGATGTCAGCAATGCCGTCATCGCCTCGCTTTCATGACTGTCGTCAGGCACCAGACGGTAGACCATATCGCCGGGCAAGGCCAGGGTCGATGCGGTGCTGCCCTGACTGATCAGGGGTATTTTCCTGCGATCCGCCAAGTCCTTTAGTTTGCCGACCTCGGAGCTGGATTGCGGACCGACCACCGCCACCACGCGCTGATCGATCAGCTCACGGAATTTTTCTAGTGCTATATCCGGGTCAAGCCGGGTATCGCGCACCAACACATCAACTCGTTTAGCGGAACCATGCGCGGCGAGATAGTGGTTAACATCCCGTTTCGCCATGCCCAACAGCGTCTTGCTCATGTTTCCGAGTGACGACCAGTTTCCTGTCAGCGACAGCAATGCGCCAATCCGAATAGTCGTATCGGGCGTCGTGGCTGCTTCAGCCGAACCTGCGCCGGTCACGGCAAGCGATGCCGCCAATAAGCAGCGTAGTAAAATGGAAGTGCGCTTGTATTGCTTCATAATAGTAGGAATCCTGGGATAAATTTAGGTAGGTATTTCTTTTCGCTAGGTTCATGACAAAAATTAATGCGTTGAAATACCGGCGTTATACCTGGATAACAGAGTATACAAGCAATCAACGTACTGTCGGCAATGATAAACCCACGATCCGGCAGGAACAAGGCCGGAATGGATATGATGGTTTATATATCACCCGCTTTGTTCAGCAGGAGGATGCGATGTACCCAAAAGGATTCTGATTAACTGCAATCGTTATTAAAAATCTGGCGATGGTATCTGAGGCAAATGTTCGATTCACAAGACAGGGTACCTGCGAAAAACCGAAAGTCCGTGGGACGAGTTAGAAAGGTATGGAGAGTGACATTGAACTGATCGGGAAACGGCTTGTGAAAATCAGCAACTCTGGAAAAGAAGATTAATACCAAGCCCTGCTTTCCTTTGTGATTTCCGGCTATAAGGGAATGTAATTACTTGCCTGACATAGGATATATAACCTACGTCAGGCAAACTTTTAAGAAATTATTTTCCTACAACGCCTGCAGCACTATTAGCAGCGTCCTTAGATTTGTCAACTGCAGTAGATGCAGCCTGGTTTGCCGCTTCCACTGGTTTTGCAACTTCTGTTTTGGCTTCTTCAACTGCACTTGCAGCACTGCCTACCGCCGCTTTGGCCGTATCGACAGCGGCAGCTCCGGCATTCTCGGGAACAACTTCCGCCTCTTCAACAGGCTCAGCTTCATTATCTTCCTCCATAGCCTGTTCTCCCTGCGAGCTCTCAGTAGCTGGTGCTGCGCCGGCAGTTGGTGCTGTTACGGGTGCGCTTGTTGCCTCTGGGGCGGGCGCGCTGGCAGCAGCAGGCGCGGCAGGTGCCGGAGCACTGGCTGTAGCAGGTGCCGGCGCACTAGCGGCAGGAGCACCGGCTGCAGGTGCGGCAGGAGCCGGTGCGCTGGCAGCGGGAGCCGGTGTACCGGCGGCGGTTGGAGTTTGCGCGCCTGAAGTTGATTCCTGGCCTTTATCACAGCCGGCCAATAACGCTAAACTCAATAATCCTGTAGTAATAATTTCTTTAGTTTTCATGGTGGTGCCCTAATTATTTTAAGTTTTTGATTAATTTACCTGACAACTTCAAAGTAAATTATAATTAACATTAGCTGATGAATAGCTATCTTGCAATAAAACAACCTTAAATTAAATCCAGTCATTTATGTTTTTTTGAAGATACTGTGTTTGATTTTTAGAATAAAGTTATCCTCGCTTACTTTGATTTGCGAGGTATTACAAGGTTTTTTTACTTAACGGAAGCTGAACGCAAATTTCATTATGGCTGAAGATTTCCCATTTAGTCAGGATTGGGATGATTGCCTCGACGACCGGGATGGTCGGCAACTATTTGGAATTCCTGTGATAAAATTATTTCGAATAGGATTGATTGCTCGACAAAATTTTTGCAAAGGCATCCGCCCGTAACATGCGCTATAATTCCATTAAATAGTTTGACGCCTAAACAGTAAAACAAGCATTGCTAATAATTACTTATCCTAAACACCAACAAGAGCCAACAACGCCATGATGAATTTAAGAGACTTACTTGATGACCCGGACTTTGTTCAATCTGTGCCGTACAGCAAGGCGAAATACAATCCTAACGATATTATTTTGAAAGAAAATGATAACAGTCAAGACGTGTATTTTATCTTGGATGGTGAAGTGCAAGTCAGCACCAACATCGATGGCGACGTCAATAAGTTACTACCCGGCTTGGCGCGTTTGTCGAAAGATGATTTTTTTGGCGAGTTATCCATGTTTGACGGCGAACCACGCAGCGCAGAAGTCACCGCATTAACGGCTTGCGAAATTGCTAAGGTTGACGGATCGCTGATGATCAGCTTTATGGACAGATACCCTGAGAAAGGCTATTTCGTCTTGCGTGAACTTTTTATGCATCTGGTTATGCGCATGCGGCAAAATAATATTCGTACCAAAACGGTATTACAACTCTATTTAAACGAAAAATAATCGTATGATTAAACCAATTCGGTAAATTTTGCGTTGCTTTTTCCTCGACTTTGTCTCGTTGAGGTCCATTGTCAGGGCTTCATCAAATGGCAACGCTTGATTCTCCTTAATTCCAGCATTCAGTAGTTCTTAATAGAGAAGCTGCTGAAGTCTGGAGCTAAGTCACCCTGCTTTATGAGGTTCAGCGGTTTTTATATCCCTGCCCTTGCACCACGTTTTGCCATCTTCTCAAAATCCCCGCTTACTCGATCACAAACGATATAGCGGTTCTAAACCGGAATCATCACCCGATATTGTTTTTTCCCGTGCTTTATTTTCAGCGAAGGCCTGAAACAGTTTTTTGCCCTGCCACTGATCCTTTTCCTTGCCATATAAAACCTGATTCAGTTGCAGGATTTCATCTCTTAATCTGGCGTCGCAAAAGGTTGCGATAGCGCCCAGACTGGTAACATTGAATTTTTGCCGTCCCCATTCAATCAAGACTTCTTTGGCAGCGAGCGCATCGTTGTCGCTACAGGCTTTTTTTAAGTTTTTAACAATATCCTTTAAGTTCGGCGCCTGATTATCACTAACCATCACCGGTGTTTTAGCAGGCTTCCTGGTCAAGAAAAAAATCAGCGTGATCAACCAACCCGATGCTAAAAATACAGAAATCCATATCCAGATAGTATAAGCTTGTTGCGGAGGCGCAATAACCGGTGCCGGTTCCGCTTTCTGCGGTTTTTCAACGACCGCTACGGGAGTTTCCGGCGCTGTTACCGGAGCTTGGGTTCCTGCAAGCGCAATAGCCGTAATTTTTGTTTCAGGAATTCTGGCGACTTCCATCTTTTGGCTTTGGGTATTAAACCAGGGAATTTCTATCGCGGGCAATGTGTAATCTCCCGCTTTTGATGGGATCAACGCTATTTTTTCCTGCCTGAGCGCAACCAGACCTTCCAGCTTTTTTTGCTCCTGCAAAACCGGTTGATCGGGATAGGTTTTTAACTGATCATTGGTATTAGCCGTACTTAGTTCAGGCAACTGACCGACGGTTGTGCCTTTTGCAGAGAGCGTCAGCGTCCTGGTCAAGGGTTCGCCGACTTTCATTTGATTAATGTCACCGGACCATTCCTGTTTCAACTCCAGTTGTTCCGCCGACAGCCAATGCGCCCCTGTAAACGAAGCCGGCGCAGGTTTGACATCCAGTGTTATCTCCTTGGAAGTCACTCGCCGGGTTTGCGTTATCTGGGAGCTAAAGAAGCCGTTAAAGCCGGATCGGTTATTGGTCAGCACTTCAGCTGTCAGCACCAGCGGCTTGATGGTCAGCGAACCGCTTTTTTGCGGAAAAACAGCATATTTGCGCTCGGTAACCGAATAATCCATGCCCTTGACCTGGGTATTATAGTTGCTGTCCTCGCCCAGTTTTTCAATCACGGCGTCGCTGGCTTCCGGTTCATTCAAGCGCGCCTGCGCAATTTCAATTCGGGTAAATAAGCGCAATGTGTAAATAACCTGGGATTGTACATAAGGACTAGCCGGGGTTGCCTCCACCTCCATAAACAAATCTTCATTCGCATCGACATTATTATTGGCTTTCCCCTGAGTCACCAGAATGGACATTGCCTGACTGCTGTCATTACCAAATTTCACCGGCGGAATAATCAGACTGCCGGTATTTTTAGCCATCACATTCAGTGTCCACTGGATCGTCTTGCTGGCTTGTCCGTTAACCCATGACGCACTGCTGCTGTTGCTTTGGCTGATAATCGAGAAATTCTGTTCCAGGGCACTGAAATCAGGTTCACCGTCAGGTGACTCGTTTGCGGTAAAGATTATCTGAAAAGATTCATTGAGGCTGACCGGGTTGCGATCGACCGAAACATTGATTTCTGCCGCAGATACCCAATGGGGTAACGTTGCGAAAGCCAGGTTCAGTATGAACAGGAGAAAAAATAGCGTGGGCTTATCTGATTTAATCTTTAACAATTTTATAGTTCTCATAATGTTCATGGGTCATTGTCGCGCAGGCGATAATCGGTATTTTATTGCGGATAAACAAGTCTTCAAGACAGTAAAAACAGTCATTATGTTCCATAGCCATGTATTCATTGCAACTAAAATCCGATTGCTGAAATAAATTATAAATCAATACCGATGCTATCCGACAAACTCAATGCCTGAGGCTGTATAACAAAAGACCCGCCGCATTATTGTCGTGTAAAATACCGGCTTTGTTTATTCTGTGCGCGGTGACGGTGTGTTAAAAATTAAGACCTTATTTTTTCTTGTTTGCTTGTCAGTTATTTTTCCAGCGAGCTATGCCGCCTCAGTGGCACAACAATGGGCCATGGTGACTGAGCCTGCGAAAATAGCCAACATCGCTCAAAGTATCGGCACTTATAACGGCGGCTGCCTGAGCGGCGCGGTTGCCTTGCCGACCGAGGGCACCGGTTATCAGGTAATGCGTTTGTCACGAAAACGCTATTATGGTCACCCGGACTTGAAACTGTTTATCGAAAATCTGGGGCAAACTGCCGCAGTACAGCGATTGGGCGTATTACTGATAGGCGACTTGGGACAGCCCCGCGGCGGACCGACCTTAAGCGGGCACCGCAGCCATCAGACCGGACTTGATGTAGACATCTGGTTTTTGCTATCCGAACAAGCCGCAAAGCGAAGCCTCAGTATTAGCGAACGCGAGACCTGGGGGGCACCGTCCGTTCTCGCCGGCCATTCGGATGCAATCAATTTCTCGCAGTGGTCCCCCGCTAATGAAAAAATTCTCGAGGCTGCGGCACGGATGCCCGAAGTTGACCGGATTTTTGTCAACCCCAGCGTCAAACGCCAGTTATGTATGAGCAAGACTTCACACGACTGGTTACGGAAAATTCGCCCGTGGTGGAAACATGACGACCACTTTCATGTGCGTCTGAAATGCCCGGCGAACAATAAGGATTGCCGCAGCCAAGAACCGCTGCCTCAAGGCGACGGCTGCGGATCGGATCTGGCGTGGTGGTTCTCTCAAGAAGCCAAAGCACCTGCAAAAAAACCTGAACCATCCAAAGCACCTCCGTTGCCGGCCTTATGCGAGCGTGTCTTGAAAGATCCCGGCAACTATTCCTACCCAAGCACCATCTCCGATTCTCCGAATCCGGGCTATAAAAAATTGAAAATGTGAACTTTTCTGTACCTGAATTTATGAGCCGATTTAACCGCGCACAAACACCATGTTGAGAATTACCGAACTAAAACTCCCGCTCGATCATCCAGAAAGCATGATCAAAACCGCCATACTCAAGCGACTGGGCATCAACGCAGACGAACTTATCGCTTATACGGTGTTCCGGCAAGGTCATGACGCCCGCAAGCGCAACGCGATAGAGCTTGTTTATACGCTTGATATTGACGTAAAAAACGAGCAAGCCGTCTTAGCGCGCCTACACAATGATCCGCAGGTTTCTGTAACGCCCGACACGACTTACCGCTTGGTAACCCAAGCGCCCAAGAATTTGGCTGAGCGCCCCATTGTGATAGGCACCGGCCCTTGCGGACTGTTTGTCGGTTTAATCCTGGCGCAAATGGGCTTTCGCCCGATCATTCTGGAGCGTGGCAAGGAAGTGCGCGAACGGACCAAAGACACCTTCGGCCTGTGGCGTAAAGGTATTTTCAATCCTGAATCCAATGTCCAGTTTGGCGAAGGAGGAGCCGGGACTTTTTCGGACGGTAAACTCTATACCCAGATTAAAGACCCCAACCACTACGGACGCAAGGTACTCACTGAATTTGTCAAAGCCGGCGCGCCGCCGGAAATCCTGCGCGTCAGCAAGCCGCATATCGGTACCTTTCGACTGGTCACGATGGTGGAACAGATACGAGCGACCATTGAATCGTTAGGCGGTGAAATACGCTTTCAAAGCCGGGTCGATGATATCGACATCGATAACGGCCAGGTCCGTGGCGTGATACTTGCCAACGGCGAAACCATAGCCGCCACCCATGTCGTGCTGGCCGTCGGGCACAGTGCGCGCGACACCTTCAAAATGTTATATGATCGCGGCGTTTACATTGAAGCGAAACCCTTTTCCATCGGCTTTCGCATAGAGCATCCGCAATCACTGATCGATACTTGCCGCTTCGGCAAAAACGCTGGCAATCCCTTGCTGGGCGCCGCCGATTATAAATTAGTGCATCATTGCCGCAATGGCCGTTCGGTCTATAGCTTCTGCATGTGTCCGGGCGGTACCGTGGTCGCTGCTACATCTGAAGCCGGCCATGTCGTCACTAACGGCATGTGCCAGTATTCGCGCAATGAGCGTAACGCCAACAGCGGCATCGTTGTCGGCATTACACCCGAGGATTATCCAGGTCATCCGCTTGCGGGCATTGATTTTCAGCGTCGCCTGGAAGCCCATGCTTATCAACTGGGAGGTGCAAGCTACCAAGCGCCGGGACAACTGGTCGGGGATTTTCTTAATCATCGTCCTTCCACGGCATTTGGCTCGGTCTACCCGTCCTATACTCCCGGCGTCCATTTATGCGATCTTGAAACGGCTTTGCCGGACTATGCCATAGAAGCGATACGCGAAGCGCTGCCGGCTTTTGATAAAAAAATAAAAGGTTTTGCGATGCCGGACGCGGTATTGACCGGCGTTGAAACCCGCACCTCTTCGCCGGTTCGCATCAAACGCAATGAATTTTACCAAAGCATCAATACAAAAGGTTTATACCCGGCGGGAGAAGGCGCGGGTTATGCGGGAGGGATACTTTCCGCTGCTGTCGATGGTATTAAGGTAGCGGAGGCGGTAGCTTTGGATATGATGAGCATAAGCCAAGCAACCAAGTAAATGTACTGTTAACCTGGCTAACTTGCTTACACCATGCATTTAGCCGGACCCACCAAAGTTTACCTTGAGCGCTTGGTGGTATTGTAGTTATATGAAGAAACGACGCCGCGTTTATCAAACTTGATTAACAAATCTTCAGTGCTGCTGTCGCTAAACAAGCTGTAGTGATAATCCCCGTAAGTCCACGTTTTCATGCCGTTATCGATTCCGGTTCGCCAGGGCGCTCCGAATGTGGTGTAGATGTCATTCTGGGTGGTTTCTCCAATGCGGATAGTGGGTACCTGACCGGAAGGAAACTCATGCCCGACAGAGGCGCAACCGGAAACCGACAGAAGCATCAACACCGCCAAAATGCAGAAAAATTTACCTGCCAACCCTATAGATCGTGTAGAAATTACAGAACAAAAAACATCAGATTTCATAGACTTGTTATCCGTTTTAAAAAACAGCTATCCTGATAGTAAAATAAAAATCTGTCAAATTTACTATTTTTAATTGCCCCGGGCGGCACAAATACAGGCCGTGTACAGCCTTTTTATCTGTTCTGATTAGCCGAAAATACCGGACGCCCGCAAAACGCGTTGAACACCTCAGAAATAAAATTTAGTATTTAGTCGATACTATTATACAATGACTTTTCCTCCCCCTGAGGAAGCAAGCAGATGAGCCTGCCTGTTTAAATCATGACTATAAACCAATGAGGAAATACACATGAGCGCATCACTCTACGAAAGAATAGGTGGCGAACCCGCCGTTAATGCCGCAGTCGATGTTTTTTACCGCAAAGTGCTTAATGACTCCCGCATCAACCGGTTTTTTGATAATACCGACATGGATCAACAGCTCGCCAAACAAAAGGCGTTCTTTACCATGGCTTTTGGCGGCCCCAACAACTATACCGGCAAGGATATGCGCAATGCCCACGCCGCTTTGGTAAAAAGAGGCCTGGACGCTTCCCATTTTGATGCGGTCATGGAACACCTGGGCGCAACGCTAGTCGAGCTGAACGTACCGAACGACCTGATAGCGGAAGCCGCCGGTATTGCAGAAGGCGCAAGGGCAGATGTTTTAGGCTTGTAAACATTTTTTATGCCGACTCCGTGATTTCCTTACCCGAAACTATGGAGTCGGCTGACAAAAATGTATAAGGTAATTTGACCATGACATCAAATTCGATTTAGTAAAATGGATAGCGGGCATGTTACTGGCGCAAGCAGGTTTAATTGCTGCGTTGGTCAAGCTATTAGAGGGAGCATGAAATAAAGCTTCATTTGTTCCCTCTCTCCCGCAGTGAGAGGGAGCACAATGTCCCTGCAGACTTCCATACACTCACAAAGCCCCCGCCTGTTTAAGCAAATTAAAAATATTCTCAGCCATCAACTGATAACCTGCATCATTGGGATGAGCTATATCCGATCTTAAATCTTTGTTGCCGAGAATATCCGGCAGGGTGTTGAGATCAGCAGGAACATGGTCGGTTTCTGCAACGGTTTGGTAAAAGTCCGCGCTATCCAGCAGGAACAGGTTGGGCTCGGGGACGCCGAGCATCAGCACGGCTATCCCGCGGTTTTTGGCTTCCGCTATCATTTTCCTGAGGTTCTCAGCGGTTTGTTGGCCGGGAATTTTCCGGAGCATGTCGTTGCCGCCGTGTATCAGGATAAGCAATTTCGGTTGATATTCATCCAGCAATTCCGGCAGGCGTTTAAGCCCGTCTTCGCTGATTTCGCCGGGTACGCCTTCATTAATGACTTCGCGTGTAGCCAGAGCGGCCAGAATACTGGGATAATCATGACCGCTGGATGCGCCTGTCCCGTAAGTCAGACTGTCGCCAAACGCCAGTATGACGGCATCGTCAGGCAGTCTGGTCAAGGTTTCGGGAGGCTTGCTGCAAGCGGTCAGCAAGCCAATGAGCAGCAACAGGTATATTTTCATCATTCGGGATGGCTCTCATGCAAAAAAATGTGTTGATTACCGGCGCGGCTAAACGCATAGGTGCGACTTGCGCGCGATTATTACATAGCGAAGGCTGTAATATTTTTTTACATTATCGCTCTTCAAAGGAAGAAGCGTTGCAACTTTGTCGGGAATTGAATCAACTTCGCCCCGATTCGGCAAAAATAATGCAGGCCGATTTGCTGAACATGAATGAACTGGAAGGCCTCGCTGCTGAAGCCGGCATGGCCTGGGGCGGGCTGGATGCGCTGGTGAATAATGCGTCCTCTTTTCATCCCGGCTCAGTCGCTGAGGTCAGTGAACAGCACTGGGATGAGATGCTCGGCAGCAACCTGAAAACACCGTTTTTCCTGGCAAAATGTCTGGCCGGTGTTTTAGCGGAGCACAACGGCTGTATCGTTAATATTGTCGATATTCATGCCGAGCGCGGCCTCAAGGATTATCCCGCATACAGCATCGCTAAAGCCGGCCTGGCCGCGATGACCCGGATTTTAGCCAAGGAACTGGCGCCTTTGGTCAGGGTAAACGGCGTTGCGCCGGGCGCCATTATCTGGCCGGAGCATGACTTATCCGAACAGGGCAAGCTGGATATTCTGGAGCGAGTGGCGCTAAAACGTTGCGGGGAACCGCTGGATATTGCCAAGGCCGTGTTGTTTCTGATTAAGGATGCCGATTATATCACCGGGCAAATAGTGACGGTCGACGGAGGCAGGACTTTATTTTGTTAACGTCCAGGCGGGGGTGATACGTTTTTGTTTGAGATCGGTCTTGTCGAACTTTTCCCAAAGATCGGCATAGGTTAAGTGACTGACCGGGTGTCCCAAAGTCGGGGCAATTTCCGCCAAAGGCTCCAGCACAAAGGCATAGCGTTCAATTTCGTCGCGCGGTATTCGCAGGCGTCCGTCGTTGACGATCATGTCGCCGTAGAGCAGCAGGTCGAGATCAAGCGTTCTGGCGGAGAACTTTTTGCTGTCGCGGGTACGGCCATTATCCAGCTCAATTTGCCGTAGCTGTTTGGCGATCTGCTTTACTTCCAGATCAGATTCAAATCCCACAACCAGGTTATAAAACACATCGCCGGAAAACCCTATCGGCTCGGTTTCATAAACACTCGAAACCGCCAGTTTACCGAAGCATTGCTCCAGCGCCTGCAAGCTGGCAAGAATATTTTTATCCTTGTCAATGTTGCTGCCTATACTGATGTAGCCTATGTTCATGAGGTTTTTACTCCTCGTTCGATGATAATGCCGACATCACTGGCCCCGCGAATGGCGCCTTTTTTATTCAGCGTTATTTTCACCCAGGGAACATTAAATTCATTACGAATAATATTGGCTATTTCAACGATCAATTTTTCAACCAGAAAGAAATGACTCTCTTCGACAAACGAAATGATTCGTTTGGAAACTGTTTTGTAATCAAGCGTGTATTGAATATCATCAGTTTCGGCGGCTTTTTCTATGTCAAAAGCCATCTCAATATCGAGCACAACCGTCTGCCGGGTTTCCCTTTCCCACTCGTAAATGCCGATGATGGTTTGAATTTCAAGTCCGCCTAAAAATATGATGTCCATAGTGATTTCCGGTATGATGCGCGCTTTTATAAAATGCTAAGTATCAGGGAAACGCCCCTGGCTTACAAGTTCTGAATGATTAAAGGTGCATAATGATTGAATGGTTGTTAGTTCCGGCGGCCTATCTGATAGGCTCAATTTCCAGTGCAATTATTACTTGTCGATTAATGGGGTTGCCTGATCCGCGCGAACAGGGCTCGGGTAATCCGGGAGCTACTAATGTGATGCGCATAGGCGGAAAAAAAGCAGCGGGCATCACCCTGGTTGGCGACACGTTAAAGGGCTTTATTCCTGTGTACATTGCGAATTTGCTGATGGTGCCGACCGAGCTACTGGGCTTAGTTGGTATTGCCGCCTTTATCGGCCACCTGTACCCGGTATTTTTCAGTTTTAAAGGCGGCAAAGGCGTTGCGACATCGATGGGCGTTTTGTTCGGTCTATCCTGGCTGCTCGGTCTTGCGTTCACGGGAACTTGGTTACTGATGTACAAGGTAGGCAAGATTTCATCGCTATCCGCACTGATCGCGTCTATTTTATCGCCGATTTATGCCTGGTTTATCATAGGTAATCAAGCTATAGTCGCAGCATCCCTGATGATGATGGTGTTCTTGCTATGGCGGCATAAGAGCAATATTCAGCGCTTGCTCAATGGCGAAGAAAAATTGATTTAAAAACCCGACAGTTCACTCATCGGCCAGCGTGGACGGGCAAAAATGTCCAGTCCTTGCTGTTGCCCGGCCAATAATCGCTGACATCCTGCGTAGGCAATCATGGCGCCGTTATCGGTACAAAACTCCAGCCGCGGGAAATAAATCCGGACATTTTCCTTATCAACCATCTCTGTCAGGGATGCGCGAATTTGCTTGTTCGCGCTGACACCACCGGCGATGACCAGTGTTTTTAATCCGGTTTGCTGCAAAGCCCGTCGGCATTTTATAGTCAGCGTATCGGCTACCGCCTGTTGAAAAGCGGCGGCAACATCGGCTTTATCCTGTTCGGTTTTTTCAGAGGCATTAAATGTATTTAAGGTAAATGTCTTTAAACCGCTGAAACTGAAATCCAATCCGGGACGATCGGTCATGGGACGCGGAAACTTGAATTGCGGCTTACCGTGTTCCGCAAGTGCAGATAACTTAGGGCCGCCCGGATAACCCAAGCCCAACATTTTTGCCGTTTTATCAAAGGCCTCACCTGCCGCATCATCCAGCGATTCACCTAATAATCGGTAGCGCCCGATGCCTTCGACTTGCACCAGCAGAGTATGTCCACCGGAAATTAACAAGGCGACAAAAGGAAATTCCGGGGGGCTTGCTTCCAGCATCGGAGCAAGCAAATGACCTTCCATGTGATGCACTGCAATAGCGGGAACCCGCCATGTCCAGGCCAGGCTTCTGGCGGTTGCCGCCCCCACCAGCAAGGCCCCCATCAATCCAGGCCCCGCCGTGTAGGCAATGCCGTCAATATCTATACCGTTCAGGTGGCTTTCCTGCAAAACCTGCTTGATAAGAGGCACTAATTTACGAATGTGGTCGCGTGAAGCCAACTCGGGAACAACGCCGCCGTATTCGCTGTGCATATCAATCTGGCTATATAAAAGATGGTTTATCAACCCCTGCCCGGCATGATAAACGGCAACCCCGGTTTCGTCACAAGATGTTTCTATGCCTAAAACGTACATGAAGTTTTATAAAATTGAGTTTTTGAAAATTATAAAAGTAAAGGTATAATTAAAAGTTCTGTTTGTTCTGTAGGATCTAAGTGTCCTCACTTTTAGATATTAACATAGTTGGATCATAATAATGCCGTCAGTGAAAATTAAAGAAAACGAACCCTTTGACATCGCAATTCGTCGTTTTAAACGCGCTTGTGAGAAAGCCGGTGTATTAGCCGAAGTACGCCGTCGTGAGTTTTATGAAAAACCAACCGCAGAGCGTAAACGCAAAGGCGCAGCGGCTGTTAAACGCCACTTGAAAAAATTGGCGCGTGAACGTTATGCGTTGAAAAACTTGCGTCGCGGCCGTCCCGCCCTGTAAGTGATATGACCGACTTATTAACGGATCGCATCAAGGATGATATGAAAGCCGCCATGAAAGGCGGAGACAAGGCCAGACTCGGTGTGATTCGGTTAATTTTGGCCGCTCTTAAGCAGGTTGAAGTTGACGAACGAATTACGCTCGATAATGAACGGGTTATCCTGATTCTTGACAAAATGCTCAAGCAGCGTCGCGAATCTATCCGCCAGTTTTCCGATGCCGGCAGACACGATCTGGTTGCAATAGAAGAAGCCGAAGTTCTGGTCATTCAGGATTTTCTACCGAAAGCGCTTGCTGAATCAGAAATCGACGCCATGATCAAGGAAGCGATATCCGAATCGGGTGCGGAATCCGTCAAAGATATGGGCAAAGTCATGGGCTTGCTGAAAGCAAAAATGCAAGGTCGCGCAGACATGTCGATTGTAAGCACCAAGATAAAGGCTGCGCTCGCTGGATAATTGCTGTTTGTCCGGGTAAGGTTATGTCCGGCGGTAGAATTCCTCGCGACTTTATTGATGAGCTGTTGGTGCGGGTTGATATAGTCGACTTAATCGATTCGCACGTCCCTCTAAAAAAAACGGGAAACAATTATGTTGCCCGCTGTCCCTTCCATACCGAAAAAACTCCCAGTTTTTCTGTAAACCGTAACAAGCAATTTTTCCATTGCTTCGGCTGCGGCGCGAGCGGCAACGCCATCACCTTCCTGATGGACTTCAGCCACCTTGATTTCGTTGAAGCGGTTGAAGATCTGGCGGGATTTGCCGGGATCGCAGTACCCAGAGAAGCTGTCGATTACCAGCCAACTCAAAAGAAAGAAGACTTAAACAGCCTGTATGCACTGATGGAACAGGTAGCGGCTTTTTATGTGAAGCAACTGCGATCAGGCGATGAAGGAAAAAAGGCCGCCGAGTATTTAAAAAACCGCGGCGTTGGCGGCGAATGCGCCGGTAATTTCATGCTCGGTTACGCACCCGATGAATGGAAAGCGCTGGCAAGCCGATTTAATCAGCAAGCATTAATCGACACCGGCTTGCTGATCACCCATGAAAACGGACAAATTTATGACCGTTTTCGTGGCCGGATTATGTTTCCAATCAGGGATAAACGCGGACGCATTATAGGCTTTGGCGGACGAGTACTTGATGATTCTTTACCAAAGTACTTGAATTCTCCCGAAACATCCCTATTTCATAAAGGCAAAGAAGTTTACGGCTTGCATGAGCTCCTGCAAAAGACTACCAAACCGTCGAGAATCCTGGTTGTCGAAGGCTATATGGATGTTATCGCCCTGGCCCAATTTGGCATTCATTATGCCGTTGCAACCCTGGGAACATCTGTATCGCCAGCACACCTTGATTTACTGTTCCGGTTTTCATCGGAGCTGGTATTTTGCTTCGATGGCGACAAGGCAGGCAGAGAAGCCGCATGGAGAGCGATAGCATCGATTTTTCCGTCCTTAAAAGGCGGAAGACAGATTCGCATTATGCTGCTACCCCAAAACCATGACCCGGACTCACTGGTACGCGAAGAAGGGCTGGACAAATTTACCGAACGCGTACAAACAGCCCAAGTTTTGTCGGATTATTTTTTCGAACATTTTTCCAAGGATTTAAAGCTATCCGAAATGGAGAGCCGCTCCAGCCTTAGAAATGAAGCCGAATCCTATTTGAAGCAACTTCCCGTCGGAGCGTTCAGGGAAATGATGTTTGAAAAATTATCCAGTTTGACTAAACAACATATTCTGGATAATGAAGCTATAATTGCTTATAAAAATCAGGAAAAAAAGCATCGATTAAAAAGCGGCCGACCCTCGCTACCAAGCCTTGTAATCGCATTATTGCTTCAAAACCCGAAATTTATTCAGATAGTTGAACAAACAGAAATTGATTGGGACCAATTGGAATTTGACGGTGTCGAAAAATTTAAAAACATCCTGCAACTGATTGCGGATAAAAAACCGACAAATTATGGCGTACTGTTAGAAGCATTTCGAGACCATCCTGATGAAGCGATTGTTAAAAAACTGGCTTCATTGGATTTATTGATCCCCGAAGACGGGGCGGAAGTAGAATTTTGTGATGCCCTAAACAGACTGCTTACACAGGCCAAATCCGCCAATCTGGACCGATTGTTGGCTAAAGACAAGACTCAGGGACTGGATCTTCAGGAAAAAGAAATGCTAAGGAAAATATTGACGAAAAAATAGTTTGATGTAAAAAAATAAAAGTTTGTAGTATAATTTGCTGTTCAGCGGAGCCTAGCTGAATACGGTATTCAGTGAGTAAATGATGAATCAAGAACAACAACAGTTTCAACTTAAACAATTAATAGCCAAAGGCAAGATTCAGGGCTACCTGACCTATGCCGAAGTTAATGATCACTTGCCCAGTGATATTGTTGATCCTGAGCAAATTGAAGATTTCATTGGCATGATCAATGAAATGGGGATTCAGGTTCACGAAGTTGCACCGGATGAAGACTCTCTTATTACAGATTCTGCTGCTGTCACAACAGATGACGAAGATGCGGAAGAAGTCGCTGCGTTGGCGTCAGTTGACAGCGAATTCGGCAGAACCACCGACCCGGTACGCATGTATATGCGGGAAATGGGTTCAGTGGAGTTATTGACCCGTTCCGACGAATTAAAAATCGCCAAACGCATTGAAGAAGGCCAGCAGCAACTTGTCCGGGCTATTGCTCGATCCAGCGTTGTTGTAGAAGACTTTATACAATCGTTTGATGCTATTTCCGGTGAAGAAGGCGGCATCCGCCTGACAGATTTGATTTCGGGATTTGTCGACTTAAACGAACCGGAAGATCTTATCAGCGCCCAGAACGTCAACGACATTGTTGAAGACGCCGCTGTAGAAGATGAATTGAAAGGACTTAATTACGAAGAAGTTCAGGAAAAAGTCGAAGCGCTGAGAAAGCAGCTAAAAACAGCCACCTCCGCTATTAAAAAGTACGGCTATACCAGTGATAAAACAGAAAAGGCTTTTGAAACTCTGGCTGATTTATTCATGGAGTTCAAATGGGCATCACACTATTTAAAAAAATTGACGTCCATTATTCCTAACGGGATCGCCATTGTTCGAGAACAGGAAAGGTTGATTCTTGATATTTTTGTTAAAGATGCAAAAATGCCGCGTAAGGACTTCATCGCCTCGTTTACAGAGCATGAGTCCGATCCAGAGTGGCTGGACCAACATCTCAATTCAGAACAAGGATACTCGGAAACTTTAAGGCTGCACGAAAAGGAACTAAGAAAAGCCCAAAAGACACTGTCTGACATAGAAGCGGAATATGGCTTGACCATTAGCGGCTTAAAAGATATTAACCGTCGCATGTCGATAGGCGAAGCCAAGGCAAGACGCGCCAAAAAAGAAATGATCGAAGCAAATTTAAGGCTGGTTATTTCTATTGCTAAAAAATATACTAATCGCGGATTACAGTTCCTGGATTTGATTCAAGAAGGTAATATCGGTTTAATGAAAGCCGTCGACAAATTTGA
>SXIP01000225.1 GCA_005772825.1 Methylococcaceae bacterium
AGTTTTCAATATATTGAATTAAATAGATATTTTTCTTCGTGTTCTTCGTGCCTTCGTGGTGAAAATGCTTTTAGCCTTATTTTGGATAATACTTTCACAGTCTCTAGAGCTTGGGAACGAGCTGAGTAGGTACTCATTCCTAAATGCGACTTACCTTACCTGTACAGCACTTCCACCATCGGTATTTCCCATTGTTCGGACTTGCATCGCGCACGAAAACTTTCTTCACTGTCTTCGCGGTAGCGCTTGATCATGGCGATGACCCTGACAGTCTCAATGCGCTCGATTTTATCGGTCCAAAACTGATGACCTTTTTGAGACAGCCGGGCAACGGTGATTTGTTCGTGTCGCAAGACGGTTTTGCCGTCAAGCACCGACATTGTCAGCACGCTGCCCGGTATCAGTGCCGCGAGGTGTCGGTGAATCGCGGTGGTTTCAGTGAAGCGCCCTGTAAAATCGAGATAAATGTCATTTAAACCGAGCAGGGCGTAGTGCATTGAAGTTGCCGGTTGAGCGTCCGTCAGGTCAGGCGCTGCATCCCGGCGAAAGGTGAAATCGCCTGTTATTTCATTCAGGAACGGGTTACAGGCGTCTTGCCTCTGCATTAAACACAGCGTTTCCTTGGCCCGTGTCATCGCGACATACAGCAGGCGGCGCTGTTCTTCCGGCGCGTCTTTAGTCCAGCCGCCATCCAGTATCGCCAAATGCGAAAATTCCATGCCTTTGACCGAGTGGATGGTCGTTAAAAACACACCGCGTCCCAGACGGCGTTCCTTGCGCTGTTCGCTCAGCGTTTCATAAATAAATTCCAGGGTCTGCTCATTGGTAACGTCGGCATCTCCGGTCTCTTTTTGCCAATCCAGCAAATTGCCCTTAAGTTGCTCCAGCCAGGGATTGTCTTTGCTGCCTTGGTAGGTTTCTTCCAAATAATTTAACCAGAAACTCGCAGTGCTTAACGCTTTTCGGTTCTGCTTCAGGGCGGCTATTAAATCGGCATTTTCCCGGATGCGAAAAGGAGAGGGCTGTTTGTCGGCGGGTAACGCCATGCTGACGGGAATAGCATGTTGTTCCAGTAACGTGCGCACCGGATTTAAGGCTTGCCATTGCGTCGCCAACACGGCGCATTGCGACCAATCCAGTTGCGTATCCAGTTGCCGCAGGCGCAGCAATTCGTCAACCACGGCTTGCGCCTGCATGGATTCAGAGGCGCACCCGATGATCTGGACGCGGCCACGCGCCAGGGTGTCGATTTGCTGCCAACGCCCGCCCGCCGGCAAGGTCTTTCTGCCCTGGTTGATACGAATCGGATGCGCGACTTTCATGCGATCCTTGTTGTGCTGAATCAACGCATTCGCGGCGGCAATGATATGGGAGCTGGAGCGGTAGTTTTCCACCAGGTAATGTTCGCGCGCCTGATAGTCGTCTTGAAATTGCCGGATAAAAGCGATGTTGGCACCGCGAAACGAATAAATATTCTGGTCGTCATCGCCGACCGCCAGGATTGTCAGTTTATTGTCGTCATCCAGCGTACGGCCCGCGATGGCCGAAATCAACTGGTATTGTTCGCTGTCGATATCCTGGTATTCATCGACCAGGATGTAACGATAACCGGCCAGCAGCCGGTCCCTGTATTCATCGGCGTCAAGGCCCAGGACGGTTTTCTCGCCTTTTAATAAACGAATGGCTTCCTTGATCAGTTCGGCAAAATTTTCAGAGCTGTGGTTTTGAGCGTCCATCGCATGGCCGGTCAGCCGCAGACTCAAGCCGTGATAGGTCTGCACCATGACACCTCTGGCGTCATCACCGGCCAGCTCGAACAGGCGCCGTCTTAATTCGGTGACGGCATTGCGGTTAAAACACAGCACCAAAATAGCCTGGGGCGGAACCCGCTTGACCCGTAATAACCACGCGCAACGATGCACGACGACGCGGGTTTTGCCGGAGCCGGGACCGGCCAGAATCAGCAGGTTATCGTCTTCGCCCGCAGCGACGAGGGCAATTTGTTCGGGATTGCGCAAATCGCCAACAATACGTTGAAAAGACTGCTGACTGGTTGCGCGCTCCAGGATGTCCTTGCGATCGGCAAAATAGCGTTTAACAAATTCACTTTTATCGTGGGAGAAGTAGGCGACTACAAAGGCCAGGGCACGGCTGATCTTTTCCAGTCCGTATTTGGCGTATTCGTTAATGACATGGACCTGGAAAATGCGCTCGCTGTAATGCTGGGACAAGGGCTCAAAATCACCTTTGTTGTATTTGCGGCCTTTGGCTTCCGGCAACACTTCAATGGTCATCGCCGAGCGGAACACCGCGAGGCCTTTTTGCAGCGTGATGATTTTCAGTTCGTGCAGAAAATTTAACGCGCGTTCGACGGCGGCCAGCGGGTCTTTGACTTCAGCCGATGCGACCAGATCCTGTTGTAACGCGGCCAGTAAATCTTCGGCGGAAAAATCAACCAGCAAATCGCCGGAGGGTTTGGTGTGTTCGGGTATGCGTCCAATGATGCCGTCCAACACCACTTTGGCGACCGATTGCCGAATATCCGCGGTAGCCGTTAGTGCAGTCCAGCCCCGGTTAAGTTTGACTGTATACTGATCCTGTCCCTTGTGTCTCAGTATCAGGCTGCCTTTTTTACCGGCCAGTCCCTTGCCGTCTTTAGCCAGGCTGTTCAGCAGCAGGCGCAAGATTTCGGGATTGCTGCTTTTGTAACCGTCGTTTAACAGGCCTTGGTTCAGATGGCGTAATGACAGCGGTTGCCATTCGCCGTTGTCGGCATCGGGCGCTTGTTCTTGCAGCGTCTTGAGCATGGCCCGTTCCAACGTACATACGTCTTCCAGTTTGGTGAGGGAGGCATCCTTGACCTTGTAACGAACGAAGGCCGTCAATAGCAGGCTTTTTTGTATCAGCCCCGACTTGGACATATCGTATAAGGTCCTGATCACTCGTTGGCCGGCGGTTTCATCGGTTTTTCCGGGTTTTTGATCATCTTTGTTGTCTTTAAAAGCGCCATGCAAAGCCAGTTCGTCGGCGCTAAAGCCTTCATCGCTGCCCGCATTGAACAGCGCTTCCAGAATCGCCAGCCAGCGTTGTTGCTGGCGTTGCGACAGGCCCAGTTTTTCAACCTTGCTTTTGGCTTCCGCCATGTCTTTAACCAAGGGACGACCCTGGAACACCTGGGTAAGATTTTCATTACGCCGGATGAAGCCCCCGCGTTCGAGCCATGACACGGCCATTTTGACCTTGGTGTCGGCGGCGTGATCTTCGTTGTTGAACGACGTCTGCATGTCGTCATTCATCAGTAATTCGCCGGTGGTCACCACGACATTGCCGGATTTGTCTTTTTTACTTTTACGCAGACCCCGTAAAATCTGCTGAATATCACGCTGGCTGATTTGCGATGAGGCCGACAATTTAAACTGGGTTTCGATGTCGTTTTCATCAAACAACAATATGCATTCCGCATCCTTTTGGTCGCGTCCGGCGCGTCCCGCTTCCTGCAGGTAATTTTCGATAGAACCGGGAATGTCCGCGTGTATCACCAGACGCACATCTTCCTTGTCGATACCCATGCCGAAGGCGTTGGTCGCAGTAATGATGCGTGTAGCGCCGGTCACGAAATTTTCCTGGATATGCTTTTTCTCGGCGGTATCTTTGCCTGCATGGAAGGCTTCAACCTGCCAGCCTTGTTGTTGCAGAAATGCTGCGATTTCCTCGGTGTTTTTGCGCGTCGAGCAATAAATGATCGCGCTGCCGCCGTCGGCTTCGGGAGACAGACGCTCCGTTAACAACGTGTTGATTCTCGCATATTTATCCGCGCCATTAACGGTCTGTACTTCAAAACTCAAATTATCCCGTTCCACGCCGCCTTCGAATAAGCCCAAGTCCTGACCCAGTTCAGCCTTGAAATAGTCAATGATTTCATCTTTGACATCCTGTTTGGCGGTGGCGGTAAAACACTCTACCGGCGGCAACACGGTTTTTTGCCGTAACGCGAACTCCTTGATAAAGCGCGCGGCATACAAATAATCCGGCCTGAAATCATGACCCCATTTGGACAAACAATGCGCTTCGTCAAACACCCAACAGCCAATTTCCCGGAAGGCAATGGCTTTCTGGAAGCTTACGTTACGCAATTGCTCCGGCGACACATACAGCAAGGCAATATCGCCCGATTCTATGCCGCGCAATACTTCGCCGCGCTCCGGCGCTGTCAGCATGCCGTATAAAGCCGCTACATTCGGTGCGCCGGTTTTATTACGCAGGTTATCGACCTGATCCTTCATCAGGGCTTGCAACGGCGAGATGACAATGGTCAACACCCCGCGGCGTTGGTAACGCACTAGGGCGGGCAGTTGAAAACACAGGGACTTGCCGCCGCCGGTCGGCAATATTGCAAACACCGGCTTATCGCACATCGCCGCTTGCACGATGGCCTGTTGCAAACTTTCACCCTGATCCGTTGCAGGTTGCGGCCTGAAGGCCGAAAAACCGAAATAGCGCGCCAGTTGGCCGACCGGGTCATGGGTTTGCGCGCAGTATGCGCATTGCGGCTTGTTGCAGGGAATATCGCGCAGTTGGCTCAATACCGGCGCGACATCGTCGAATGTCAACCTGACCCAGGGCGGCAATACCGAATTGCCGCCCGCTATACGCAACCAGGCCAGACAATAGGCGAGGGCAGGGCGTTTTTCCGGGTTTGGTAAATAGCTTAAGACGACTTTAGTAAACGCGGTAGAACAGACGCGGTCTTGCGTCAATCGCTTGAAATAATCGAAGGCTTTCGATGCCTGAATCGGTTCGGCGCCCATTGCCAGTAACGCATGTTGCAATCCTAGGAACTGTGGGTTGCCGGAAAACACATAGTGATAAAAAGACAAAATCCCATGCAGGTGCTGTTGTTCCTGTAACGCCGCCCACTGATCCTGAAACAGCGACATCGCCAGACGTGCATCGGCTAACGGGTCATTCAGACTGTCGCGGACCAGTTTGTAATCCTTGACCAGTCGGTGGTAGGGGTTTTCAGGAAAAGCCAGCGGGGAAAGAAACAGGGTATCAACCACCGGCTTGTTCAAGAAGTTAAGATGGGGTGCAATCGCGCGGCAAATATTCAGGTCATGGTGTAACAGGTTGTGGCCTAACAAATAATCTGCCTGAGAGGCAAAGTCATCGAGTTCCGCCAGTGTTTTTCTTATATCGAAAGGCGCTTTACGCTGGAATGTCTTGTCGTTGAATAGCGCACCGACAGCAAAGACTTCACCGTTTTCATTGGTTTCCAAATCCAGGCTGCAGTAAGTGGCGTTGTTGTCTTTCCAGTCCATTGAGCAAGTGGCTAGCGAGTGTGTTAAGTAGCCGCGAATTTAGCACTGTTGACTGAAAAGAGCCATAGAATCATTTAATAAGCAGAAGGGGGGTGATTTACTAATCGGTTTATAGATAAGGTAGAGAACTGATTCCCAAGCTCCGGCTCTCATCGTTATATACTTCAAACGGTCAAGTTTTCGGTTTTTTTAGAAAACAGCTGGAAATTCATGGTCATTAAAGATTGCATTTTGTCTTTAAAACGGATATCCAGCCCGGCAATACAAGAGTCGATGTTGTCCTTAAACACCTGGAAT
>SXIP01000226.1 GCA_005772825.1 Methylococcaceae bacterium
GCCTTGCTTAACCATCAGCTGCTTCCCGTCAAACCTGGACATCCAGAGGCTTGGCCTGGCATGCCGGGGATTAACAATGCATTCCCGGCAACTTGTGCGGTTGCCAACTAGGGAGGATGAAAAAACCTACACTTGTAAGGGCGGGGGGGAGGGGTCATCTGCCTTCTCGCCAACCACAGTGGCGAGATCAATTCCGCCATCCAGATCATCTGGAGCGACATCGATTTCAAAATGCATCGAGTCTTTCACTGTTTGCCAGTTTCCTCCCCACTCGAATACTTGCTGACCGTTTTTGGTTTTGATCGCAAGGATGTCGTTAATCATCCGGGGGGGCATATCCGTGTCGGCACGGCCCAGACGCACATCGTCGGCTCTCTCGTTCTGGGTATCTTTGTCGGAAAAGCGCACGGGCCGACTGCCTTCATGGTCCTTAAACGGATTAGTGGTCCAATTAATATCCAGAGCAATGCCAAAAGAGTGTAAACTTTTTTCACTACTGCCTTTGATGTTCCGGCAGTTGTAACTATCGGTGTCTGCCGTCCGAATCTCATAATCGTGGTGTTGCAGCACTGTCGCCAGTGCCTGCCAAGCAGCGGCAGTCGGCGGAGCGACACGGATTTTGTCGGGACCGAACGGAATAACGACCATCTTGTTTTCATCGCACTCATAATCATGCCAGAGTGCTCGAAGATTTTCTGTGGATTGTGACATTTCAGTTTCCTCGTAGAGTATTAAAAATAGGGTTTGCTGGAGACGCCGTTGGACAATATCCAAACAATCAAAGTGTATCTGGCGTGCCCACATTAATTACCTTGGCTAGTAGTATGGTTCGGTTCCCCTTGGATTTTGCTATTAATAGTGGATGAGAGTGTGGCTATGGATATAGTCGCGATAGTGAATTGACCATAAAGAGCCAATCCGCTATTTCATTAAGAAATCAGCAATACGCTGACTCAAATACTGCTATTCAATAATCTGTATGGCGTGACTGTTTTGCTAAAAACACTGACAATCACCGTTAAATTACACTAACTCTGTGCTATAGTCATAACCCATATAGGTCATAATAAATATAAGAAACTCATGATGTAACAATACTATGGACACTCTTGAAGACCACGATAATCTTAAGCATATACTGTCTAAAGTCCCCGTAAGCCCAGTGTTATGGACGTTTTTTCTGGAGAAGCTGACTGAAAAGCTGGGTTGTCAAAGTGGTGTTATTTTGGTTAGCGATCTTTTCAATAAAGAAGACACCCGCTTTCTTTATCTTCAAAATATACCGGCCGGGCATCAATCGCTTTACGAACAGAAATTCAACAGGCTGGACAGTTTCAATGAGCATGTCGCCAAACACCCGTATACGGTTTTTTGCAGCCAGACATTGCCTGAGGCTTGTTTTAATCAGATGTTCGAAGAGAAGTTTATGATTCCGTACGGCTATCAATACCGTTACGGTTTTTCAATCCCTTATAATCGGCATTATTCGCTTTGCCTGCACTTCAGTCGTAACACGCCTTTTGACGCGCTTGAACAGCAGCAGTCTGTACGTATTCTCCAGGCTGTTATTCCTGCAATTGAAAACGCCTTGCATACAGAACAATGGCAAACTCTGTACAAGTCGTGTCTGCACCAGACAGGGGGCGCTGTGTGCGGCTATGTCATCGTCGATCGAACCTTGAAAATATTATTTACCGAGTCGATTTTCAGTTCGATGATCGCCACTATGGATTGTCTTCAGCTTGCCGGTAACCGGCTCAATATTTTAAATAAGTCGGTTGAACAGCGCGTGATTGCAGGAATGACGGCGATGAGCTGCGAGACTATTTCGCTACCGGGCCAATGCCCACCCTGGTTTGTGACAATCATTCCGGTAAGTGTGCTGGATAGTTTATACGCCTGGGAATTTCATAAAGACGGCTTTATCCTGGCTTTTTCTCATGGCACTGAAAAAAATCCCGCTATTACCCGCTTGATGGCAGTGCATAACCTGACCCGATGCGAGGCGATCTACGCACTGCATTTTTTAGAGACGCCTTCAATTATCGATATTGCCGATCATTCCTGTCGTTCAGTGGAAACGGTGAGAAACCATATCAAAAAAATCATGCAGAAACTGAATGTGCATAATCAGGCGGCGTTAATGAAAAAACTGCTTGCGGTGGCGTCGCTTTAAGCAATTTTCGTTTGCTTGATTACTCGTGCAGCAAGCCATCGCGGTCTTCGTCATGGTATTATATTGACCAATGTAGAGAGGCTGGCCGTCACCCAATCCAAGCGGCCGGGCGTTTAATACGCGATGCGTACCGGAGCATACCATGGCAAAAAAATACCATTACACGATCCTGTTGCTTGGCGCACTTTGTCTTAGCACCGCAGTACAGACTTCATCCGCAGCAGGCAGTACTGCGAACATCCTGAATGAATTGAAAAATACCCGGATTATCGATCTGTCTCACGAATTTGCCACCCATATTCCGCATTGGTACGGTTTTCATCAGGCAACCCGAAAAACCGTTTACAATTATCAGCCCGATGGTTTCAAGGTTGAAGAGTATTGTCACGTTGGTCAATGGGGAACGCATGTTGACCCGCCCGGTCATTTTTTTGCGCCCTTACGGATGATGGATGACATCATGCCGTCCGAGATGATACTGCCGCTGGTGGTTATTGATGTGCATCAGGCGGTCGCTGCCAATCCGGATTACACGCTCACTGTCAATGATGTTAAAAACTGGGAAAAACGCTATGGGCCAATTCCTGCCGGAAGCTTTGTCACGATGCGTACCGACTGGTCGAAGCGCTGGCCCGATCAGGCGAAAATGATGAATGAAGATGCGGCGGGCACGAAACATTATCCCGGTTGGTCGCTGCCGGCGCTCAAATATCTGTACGAAACCCGCAAGATTACTGCATCCGGCCACGAAACCACCGATACCGATCCGGGACTGGCGACGTCCAGGGACGATTATTCGCTTGAAGCTTATATATTGGGCCAGAATCATTACCAGATTGAGTTGTTGACTCATCTCGACCGGGTGCCTGAAGCGGGCGCTATAGCCGTAGTAACCTGGCCTAATGTCAATAATGGCACGGGTTTTCCGGCGCGGGTTTTGGCGATTGTGAATAAGAATCTGGCGGCAGATCAGTAGAGTCGGCAATCCTATCGAATCCACAATTCGGCGTTATGCAATACTGGCGTATTGCTGTATGAATTCCCATTTTGTTCCAGACGGTATGCTGGGGCGTCGTTATCATTAAGAAAAAACATTAATATTCGCTGGTTCTCAAGTCCTGCTTGGGAACCTAAATTCGAGAAACTCCAGCTTCTATAATTCTGGAAGCTGGAGCTTCTAAGACCGCATTCCCAAGCTGGAGCTTGGGTACGAGCTTAATGAGCGGTAAGTTACAATTTTCCACCTTTTATCTCTGAAACATGAACCTGAAAATAGCCCTGGCACAAATCAACTTCCTGGTTGGTAATATAGACGCTAACGTCAATAACATCATTAAAGCCGCACACCATGCGCGCGATGAACTGGGTGCTGACTTGATCGTCTTTCCCGAACTCACGATTACCGGTTATCCGGCGGAAGACTTGTTATTACGCGCTGATTTCATTGCTGCCGCCAATAATGCCGTCTATCAGCTTGCCGATAGCATTGCCGGGATTACAGTCGTGGTCGGTTTTCCGGAACTTGATGGCGATAAACTTTATAACAGTGCAATCGTCCTGCATCAGGGCGTAACGCTGGCCTGCTATCGTAAACAGGCATTGCCCAATTACGGCGTGTTTGATGAACAGCGTTATTTTGACGCCGGTAACGAGCCCTGCGTTTTTGAGTTCAACGGCACGTTTATCGGCCTGACAATTTGTGAGGATGTCTGGCAAGAAGGCATTATTGACGCCAACAAGCAAGCCGGAGCGGAAATCTTGTTAACGCTCAACGCTTCGCCGTTTAATGCGGGAAAAATTCATCAGCGCGAAGCCATTGTTTGCCGGCAAATTAAAGCAGCGCAGATACCGTTGGTTTATGTCAATCAGGTCGGTGGTCAGGATGAGTTGATTTTTGACGGCGCCTCGTTTGTTAGCGATGCGCTGGGAGAGATTGTATTTCGCGCCGCAGAGTTTGAAGAGCAAATCAGCGTAGTCCAGTTTGTCGATAACAGGCCGTTAAAAGGTACTTGCGCACCGCTTTATAATGAAATTACCAGTGAATATAAGGCGTTGGTGCTGGGCATTAAAGATTATGTACGCAAAAACGGTTTTCAGGGGGCGATACTGGGCTTGTCCGGCGGCATCGATTCGGCGCTGGTTTTGGCGCTCGCGGTCGATGCGCTGGGCCCTGATAAAGTCGAAGCGGTCTTAATGCCGTCACGCTATACGCAGGATATGAGTATCGAGGATGCGATACGGCAAGCCGATGCGTTGGGCGTGCGGCACCATACGATCCCGATAGAACCCGCAGTCAATGCCTTTACGGACATGTTGGCCGACGTTTTTAGCGGCGCGACTCCGGCCAAGGATGTCACGGCGGAAAATATCCAGGCCCGTTGCCGGGGCGTGATTTTAATGGCGATGTCGAACAAACAGGGCAAGTTATTACTAACGACCGGTAATAAAAGCGAAATGAGCGTCGGTTATGCCACGCTCTATGGCGATATGGCCGGTGGTTTTGCGCCGATCAAGGATGTGCCGAAATTACTGGTTTACCAGTTGGCCGCTTATCGCAATACCATGTCTGCCGTGATACCGGAGCGGGTCATCACGCGCCCGCCGTCGGCGGAGTTGGCGCCCGACCAGATTGATGAGGACTCGTTGCCGCCGTACAGCGTTTTAGATCCGATTCTGGAACGTTATGTGGAATTGGACCAATCGGCGGAACAGATTATTGCTGCAGGATTCCGGCGCGAGGATGTAGAGAGGGCGATCACCCTGGTCGACAGGAATGAATATAAACGCAGGCAATCGCCACCGGGAATTCGAGTAACCTCAAGGGCTTTTGGGCGGGATCGGCGTTATCCGATTACATCGGGTTATCGGGGAATATGAGGTTACGAAGGGTTAAAATCCTGCCTTCAATTGCCGCATATAAAATTTGACTCTGCGAGGGTTTGTGTAACATTGAAGGTTAAGGCGATTTCCGGCGAAGAATACACCCAACTCGCTGGTCTTTTTGCCCATTTTCTGCGTTGTAAAAATAGTTACATAGCTCGCTATGCGCCTATTTTTACGCCTTGAAAATGAACAAAAATCCTGTGCGATTTGGGTATATTCATTCTTGGAAATCGCCTGAATTTTTATTCAGTATTATTTTTATCCGCTATCTTATGAAACTTAAAATCTTTTTTTACCTTATTATTATGACGATCAGTACAACAAGCGACGCCAGTTCCGGTTCCAAAACCCAATTGCCCCCCTGTGTGGACAGTCCTAATTGTGTTTCCTCTCAGGCCAGTGTGGCCGATGTCCGGCATTATATTGAACCGTTTAAAATCAAAAAAAGTCCCGAAGAGGCATGGGCGGCCTTGAAGGAGGCCATTAGCAGCCAAGACCGCATGGTGATAACGCATGAATCCGATGATATGCTGCATGCAGAGGCAACCAGCCTGATGCTGCGTTTTGTCGATGACATCAACGTTATTCTTGACACCAAAAATCGCCTGATCCATATCCGTTCGGCTTCTCGTATGGGGCACAGCGATTTCGGCGTTAATCGCAAGCGTATCGAAGCGTTACGATTGCAACTGCAAAAAGCCCATGTTATTGAATAATGACGCTGATGAAATCACATCGAAACGGTCATTAATTTCCTGATGACCCGCTATACAACGTCGTTATTTATCTTTCGGAGGGATCTCCGAATCTATGACAATACAGGGCTCAATGAGGCGTTACAGCTTTCAGAGCGGGTTATTCCGTGTTTCATATGCGATCCCAGGCAAATAGAAGCGCATTCTTATCAAAGCGGGCCGGGCTTGCGATTCATGTTGCAGTCGATTAACGATCTGCAACGGCAATTACAGACCGTGGGAGCCGGGTTGCTGGTTTGTCATGATTTGCCTGGGCAAGTTATACGGCAATTGTTTGACAGTCAGCAGATACAGGCCGTCTTTATTAATCGCGATTACACGCCTTTCAGCAGGCAGCGCGATGAAGAACTGGCCAATGTTTGCAGCGGTTTGGGTATTGCGCTGCATAGTCTGTCCGATGCCTTGCTGGTTGAGCCTGAACAGGCACTCAAGAGCGATCAAACACCGTATAAGGTGTTTACCGCTTTTTATAATAATGCCCGCCGATTGCCGGTTACGTTGCCGGAAATATCAGTTAAGCAAAACTTTTTGCCGGTGGTGTCCGATTCTGCGATCGACCCTGCTGCGGCTATTTTTGCGGTGCATGAAGGTAAAACCAGTATTGCAGAGGAAGGAGGGCGCAGTCAGGCGCTGCGGGTCATCAATCAACTCACTGGCTGTGCCGATTATCAAAAGACCCGCGATTTCCCGGCGCTGGATGCGACCAGTAAACTGTCGGCGCATTTGAAATTCGGAACTTGCTCGGTGCGGGAAGTCTATTACGCCGTCATACAGCAACTCGGCAGTGAGCATCCGTTGTTGAGGCAATTGTACTGGCGCGATTTTTTTACCCATATCGCCTATCATTTTCCTCGCGTATTCGGTCATGCATTCCAGGAGAAATTCGACACCGTGCTGTGGGATAACAATCCCGATTATTTTCAGGCTTGGTGTAGCGGTAACACCGGCTTCCCGATTGTCGATGCGGGGATGCGCGAATTGAACAGCACAGGCTTTATGCACAATCGTTTAAGAATGATAACAGCCTCGTTTCTGGTCAAGGACCTGCATATCAGTTGGCTGTGGGGCGAGCGCTATTTTGCCCGGCATTTGCTGGATTACGACCCTTGCGTCAATAACGGCAACTGGCAGTGGGCGGCATCAACCGGTTGTGATGCCCAACCTTATTTCAGGATTTTCAATCCCTGGCTGCAACAACAAAAATTCGATCCCGAATGCCGCTATATCTATCAGTGGCTGCCTGAGTTGAAAGGCGTTCCTCAAAAAATCATCCATCACTGGGATAAGAAACACAGCGCTTGTGAGTATCCTGCACCGATTATCGATCACTCCCGCGAGAGCCAAATCAGCAAGCTTCGCTTTAAAGATGCAGCAGCCCGAAGTATAGCCTCATAAGTCACCCAATCCCGCTTTTGGCTTGTTAGATTTATCCGCAGATGACGCAGAATATTATCTGTGTCATCTCCTGATAACGATAACTGAGACAATACATGGGAAGAGTAGTCGCCTGAAATATCAATTCAATATCAACAAAACCGCACGCGCTGCATACTTGCCGATACCGGGATTTTGGCAAAGCTGTTAAACTGTGCGCTTTTTAGCGCGAAATCTTTCGGTCATATTATTCATGAAAAAAATCCTTATTTCGGACAAATTAGCAGAAGCGGGCATTAATTATTTAAACGAGCAGTCTGATATACAAATACATATCGAGACCGGGCTTAATGAAGAGGGGCTGTGTAACATTATCGGCGATTACGATGCACTGTTGATCCGCAGTGATACGCAGGTTACCAAGAATGTATTGCAGGCGGCCAAACATCTAAAGCTGATCGGTCGCGCCGGTATCGGCGTTGACAATGTCGATATCCCGGCGGCAACCGAGATGGGTGTTATTGTCATGAACACACCCGATGCCAATGCAACTACGACGGCTGAATTGGCCGTTGCCCACCTGATGTCGTTGAGTCGCCATTTACCTAAAGCCGACCGTTCGGTTCGTGCGGGCAAATGGGAACGCTCCAAACTCATGGGAACAGAAGTCGCGCATAAAACGCTGGCGATTCTAGGCTTCGGTACGATTGGACGCATCGTCTCACAACGCGGTTTGGGCTTGAGAATGCAGGTCATCGCTTATGATCCGTTTGTCGCACCGGAAATATTTGCCGAACTTGGCGTTGAATCGGTCAGTCTGGATGAATTGGTGACTCGGGCGGATTATTTGACCCTGCATTGCCCGTTAATCGAAAAAACCCGCAACATCATCAGCCGTGAACAGCTTGCCAAGATGAAAAAAGAAGCCATGATCATCAACTGCGCGAGAGGCGGCCTGATTGATGAAGAAGCGCTTTATGAGGCTTTGAAAAACGGCCGGATAGCCGGTGCGGCGCTCGACGTTTATGAAAATGAGCCGCCCGCCAATTCGCCGTTGCTGGAACTGGACAATATCGTCTTCACGCCGCATTTGGGCGCGTCAACGACTGAAGCGCAAGTGGCCGTGAGTGTCGAAATCGCCAGACAAGCGGTGATGTTCCTGAAGACCGGTGAAGCCGTCAACGCCCTGAACTTGCCGAGATTGTCAGCGGAAGAACTGAAGAAATCTTTTGAATTCATGAATCTGGCGACAATTCTGGGCAAGATACTGGTCGGCCTGACCTCTCAGCCGATAACCAAAATAGAAGTCGCGTTATTCGGCAGGGCGGCTGAAGTGGCGGTACGTCCGATTTCAGTCGCGGCGTTAGTCGGTGTGTTAAGCGGACAGGTTTCGACCCCGGTCAACCGTGTTAATGCCGAAAATATTGCCAAACGTCAGGGCATTGCACTGATTGAATCCGTCACCCAGGAATCCCAGGACTATGTATCGCTGATTAAAGTGACCGGACATTGCCCGGATCAGAGCATCACGCTGTCGGGCGCCTTACTGGGTGGTCGTCAGCCGCGTCTGGTTTGTATCAATCACTTCGACATTGAAGTTGTGCCTGAAGGCACCTTGATCGTCACGCGTCATGATGACAAACCGGGCGTTATCTCGGCAATCAGCGCCGTGTTGGGCAACGCCAATATCAACATCACTCGCATGCAGGTGAGCACCGCCGACGAGCAACTACAAGCGATGGCCGTTATCAGCGTGTCGGAGCCGGTCACCGCCGCTATCTTGCAGCAATTAAGCGCCATTCCGGTCGTTCATAAGGCTACGCAAATCAATCTATGAGCTTAACAACCTATGAGTTTTAATGTTATCTGTTTTGACTGCGACAGCACCTTAAGCAAAATAGAAGGCATAGACGAACTGGCGAGGCGTGTCGGTGTGGGCGAGGAAATGGCCAAACTCACCGATGCGGCCATGAACGGCGCTGTTCCTCTGGAAGCGGTCTATGAGCAACGCCTGGCTATCATCAGGCCGGACCGGGACAGCATCGATTGGCTGGCTGACGTGTATATCGAGCAGATCGTTGATGGCGCCAAGCCGGTGTTTGACGCTCTGTTGGCGCAAGGCAAGGAAGTGCATATCATCAGCGGCGGTTTGCGTCAGGCGATTATGCCGCTGGCGCGGTATTTGGGCGTGCCCGACGCCCATGTTCACGCAGTCGATATTTATTTCCACGAAGATGGCAGCTATCAAAGCTATCAACTGGATTCGCCTTTAGCCAGGAACGGCGGCAAGGCCGAGGTTTGCAGCGCATTGCTTAAAGAACCTGGAACTATGGCGGTCATCGGCGACGGCAAGACCGACATGGAAGCCAAACAGGCCGGCGCTTATGTCATCGGCTTCGGCGGTGTGGTCGACAGGGCGATTGTGCGTGAACTGGCGGATGTTTATGTGACAGAGCCTTCTTTGCTTGCGGTTTTAGGGCATATTTTGTAAATGTAAGCGTTCATTTCCTTTCTCTCCTTGCGTCCACAGTCCAGATACCATGAGGCAGAGTCGAAAAAAAGCCCCTCTCCC
>SXIP01000227.1 GCA_005772825.1 Methylococcaceae bacterium
CAGCCCGTCATAAAGTTCGTCCAGTTGTTGTACGGTCAATTCTAGGGTGATCATGGGCATTCAGTGCGGTAGTTTCCGGCCTTTTTACAATATTTTCGCAAAATGGGAAACCGAAAAGTTGACCGTTTGGAGTATATACAGCGGCCATCACGCGGTCGACAATGGCGTTATTGACAATATGGACTTCGATGCTCAAGGGTCATTAAGTGCAGACATCCCCACGATGGCCGATGTGCTAACGAAAGCCGGCTATTACTGCGCCTACAAAGGAAAAGTACATCTGGCGAGAGATAACGACCTGGAAACGGCGGAAGACATGCTGGCCCGTTACGGCTTTCATGACTGGCAAGGCCCGTTCCGCACCGGCGACAGCGAAGGCCCGCTGGCGGGTACTTTACGTGACGATAACATTGCCCAATATGCACGGGAATGGCTGGTCGGTACCGGCAAGGACCTGAAAAACCAACAGAAACCGTTTCTATTGGCGGTTAATTTTATCAACCCGCACGACATCATGATGGTCGACGTGGACGGTAAATCGGGCCGCTTCCAAATACCGCAGGGACCTAACCCGACCTCGACTGAATACGACCCGGACACATCCGGCGCGTTCCCGTTATCATCGATTCCGAAAAAACATCCCTATTATTTCTGGTGGCAACCCAAACTGCCCGGCAATGCGATGGGCAAGAACGGCTACGCCGTCAATACCTCGGGCCCCCGCCCGCAAGCACTGGATGAATGGGCGAGTATCCTGTCGGGCGGCTTCGGCAATCTCACCCTCAGCAACAGCGTCAAAACCACTATTAGCGTTTATCTCGACAACAACGACCCCAGCCTCGGCACTCACGAAATTGAAGCGCCGCTGTGGCAAGTCTATCTGAACTATTACTTAAATTGCATCATCGACAATGACCGCTCCGTGCTCAAAGTCATCAACGCGCTCAAAAACAACGGCTTTGCCGACAACACTCTGGTTATCTTTACCGCCGACCACGGCGAACTGGCGCTGTCCCACATGGGTACCAGCCGGTTTTTCAGCGCCGCCCAAACAACGGACTTTGAAACCCTGGAAACCATCGCGCAGCAAACACCCAAAGTCGTGCCTTTACGACAAAAAGGCCCTTTTGTTTATCATGAAAACAACCAATTGCCGCTGGTCTTTGCGCGCTTGTCAAACAAGCCGGGGGCTTTGGTAACGCAATTGCTGCCGCAAATCAATATCGATGTCCCGACACTCGCCTCGTCTGTCGATATTGTCCCCACGCTGGTCTTCTGGGCGGGGAAAAACCAGCAATGGTACAGCAACAACTTCGGCCCTACCCTGACCAACCTTAACATGCTTAACCATCTGCCCGGCGTCACCTTGCATAAGGTGCTGAAAAGCCCCGACAGCTTTACCGAGGCGCAATGGCATGACGGCCAACAGGGCCGTGATTGGGTCTTGTTCAGTTCGGACACCGTGGCCTCGACATTGGATGCCGATTTTTCTTACCTGGCGATTTGGGGCAAATGCGCCGACGCCACGCTGAAACTCGGCAACCGCGGCTGTCTGCGTGGATTGTTTGACGGAACCCACAAATACGCGCGCTTTTTCAGCCCCGAGGACTATGCGCTGAACGGCGCGGGGTTTGCGAACCTGACCTATAAGCAACTCGTTAATGCAGGAGATAACGGTCAGGACATCCAGCTGTTTGTCCATGACGGCTCCACGCTGGCCGGTCTGGAACTCTACAACAGCGCTGCAGACACCGGTGCGCCGGTAAGAAGCCTTAACAATTTGCTCTATACCGCAATGTCTCAGGAACTGTCCAGAGTCGACAGCGCCCCCGATACCGTACAGCGTATTTTGGACGGGGATTTCACTAATCCTTGCAGTTAACAATAAATTCTTATTTAGGAGTACATCATCATGAAACATTTTAAAAACACGTTAATAACCGCCGGAATCCTGGTAGTTGCCGGTTTGTCGCCTGATACGCTTATGGCCGGCAGACTGCACCATCAAAATGCCGACGGCGGCGTCACTGCCGCTGCCGGACGCGCCTTACAAGGCGCCGACGGAGGTGGTTTCAGCAATGGCCGCCGGATAAGCACCGATGGCGCAGGTAACGCAAGCGCGGTAAGCGGGGCCACGGGCACGACGGCAAAGGGCGGAAAATTCAAACGCAGCGGTCAATTTACGCGTTCAGCCGCCGGCGCCGTCAGCCGTCAAGGCAGTGCGGAAGCCAGCGGCCAACAAGGCTCATTCACCTCATCAGGCACTACCGGCAAAAATGCCGATGGCACTGTTTCCATGGACCATAGCTCAGAAGCCAGTAACGCAACAACGGGCGTGACCGCCAACAGCAGCACCACCTATTCAAGTGGTCAAGGCATCAGCCATAACGCGGTTTGCACCGATTCAAGCGGCGCCAGCGTGGCGTGTCCGAGCCGTTAGCCATACAAGGTAACTCGCAATAAATATTCCCCACCGCTCCTACCGGAGTTCAAAGCTAGCTTTGAACAGCCAAAGCCAGCTTTGGACTCCAACTATTCACAATAAAGCGGGGAGTAATTTTTATGAGTTAGCTTAGTCCCTCTCTCTTCGGGAGAGGGAGCTTTCTTGCTTAATGGCAGCGCCATCCAAACCGTCAAACAACTGAAAATCCGTAAAAGAGACACACTTATGGAACTGAACAGGGAAAACTTAATACTGGCCTTGCCGATGCTGGTGGTGTTTGCCGGGCTGGAAGCGCTGTTCCTGGTTTTAATCAGGAAACAAACCTATAACTGGCGGGAAAGTCTGGCCTCGATAGGCGTCGCGCTGGGTGAGCAAATCATCCGATTGACCGCGAGTACAATGGTCGCCGCCTTTGCCTACGGGGTATGGCAATATCGCCTGTTAACACTGTCCATGCAGCATGCGCTGTACTGGCCGCTACTGTTCATCCTGGTTGAATTCAGTTATTACTGGTTCCACCGATTCAGCCACACCTGCCGGTGGTTTTGGGCCACCCATGCGGTACACCATTCACCCCGGCATTTTTATTTATCGGGTGCTTACCGACTGGGCTGGACAGGGCCGTTGACAGGCGGTTTCCTGTTTTTTACGCCGCTGTTCCTGCTGGGCTTTAATCCCGCTTCGGTAGTGGCGGTCATCGGTCTAAACCTGCTTTACCAATATTGGCTGCATACCGAATTGATAGGCCGGTTGGGCTGGTTTGATCGTGTTTTCAACTCGCCCGCCAATCACCGCGTCCATCATGCCGCCGACGCCATTTATCTGGATAAAAATTTTGGCGGCGTACTGATGGTGTTCGACCACCTGTTCGGTACGTATAAAGCAGAAGACAATAACAGTCCCATCACCCAATACGGGCTAATCCCGACGGTCGGCTCGTATAATCCGGTCAAGATTGCTTTTCACGAATGGGCCGGGATCGCCGATGAACTGAAGGCGAAACCGGGAGTAAAGGCGCGTTTTTGGATACTGTTCGGTAAACCGTAAAATCCGGCGCCACCAAAGCAATCATTGATAGGCATAACTGATGTAGATATGGTAAGCCAAAAGAAACACCAGCATTGTCGACAAGCCGACATGTACCGTAATCCAGAGCTTTCGAAACCAGTCTTTGCGAATACCGGTAATCTCGACATTGCATAAGCCGGTAAGAAAAATACCGAAATAAGCCAGGCTCAAAATCTGTGTATAAGCATAGCCGGTGTGTTGGGCATGGGCATAGAAGAATACAGGCGCCATCGCACCCAACAGTTTATGCCGATTGAGCAGTTTGGCCGCTTGTTGCATCAAGCCCCGGTTACGGAGCAACGAACAGCGCCATTGGCGCGCGAGATAAGCGACCAGCACGAAACCGGAGAGCTGTTTGTAAACATCATTGGATTGTAATTCCGCCAGCCATGACCAGGTCAAATTGCCGAGTTCCTGAACGGTAAATGCCGTTACCAACAGCAACCCCAAGCAAAAATAGCCTTTACTGAACGCTGATTTTGCCGGTTTGCAGGCAGAGTCAACCCCGTTTTGCCCCTGTCGCGTAATCAGCTTATTTAACACCATCGCGGGACTCCTTTAACGGGTTACTCTGTCGCACGTTAGCCAAATCGCCCAGGACCGACAGCGTATACGGGGCCGCGCGTTGTAAAAACGCCTGCATGAACACCTCCAGGCTGGGCAGATAATAACCGTCGCGCGGCCAGTGTTCACCGATAACGGGCGGATGTGCAAAGGTAAGGACTTTATCCAGGTATGCCTGATAGGCGTCACGAATACCCTGATGCAAAACCGTGATCGCTTTCAGAGTATCTTGCAAAGTCACGACAGACTCCGGATACATCCAGGTCGCAGCGCCCATGACGTCATTCAAACGCCAATCATGCTTGGGTGATTGCTCGTGCTTGTTATGACAGGCGATACACGGTTCCGCCACGGCAATGTCAGCGAACATGGCGGTATGCAGACCGGTGTCGGGCACATAAAAAAACTGCGCTTGACGTGACTCGCGCAAGGCTTGGAATTTTTCCTGCTGTAAACCTTCGAAACGGTTATCGGGGCTGATCGGGTAATCCGAACCCAAAAACAGACTAAGCCGCACCGGGCTTTTTTCCATGCTTTTCGCCGTCTCGCGCAGGAATAACGCCGGCAAGGGCCCTGCGTCCAGATCGGCGTCGCGCCAGTGTTCGTCAAACTTCAGTCCGACCTTTTTGCCTTCGCCGACGATTTCCCGGGTCCACATCGCCCGCACCGCCGCGTTCTCGGCTTGCAACACGCTAAACATCTGTTCTACAGGAATAGCGGCCTGCTGATTTTTTTGCTCATCCAGCGGCGGCGGTGCGCTGACGAACAGGTAAATACCGAGACAGCCCAGGGAAAACAGCGTAATCCACAAACTTTTACCGGTCATGGTCGACCTCCTTTTTGGCTTGGTAGCGGCGTTCAGTGCCATAGGGTGAGGCGCCGCCTTGAAAATAGGCGCGAATTTTTTCAGCGGGAATGATGGTTTCGACGGTCTTAGCGGTTTTCATCATGTGGTTGCCGTGGAAATCATGGCAACCCAGACAGCTTTCCCAGCGCTTGAGCGCGATCAACCGCTCATGCGACACATCCAGCGGGTCTTTTCTAAGCCGCGTCTTTTTATGACAATTGACACAATAATCTATGTCGGGGCGAGTCACCCGTTGCCCTTTATGTTCGGCATGGCAGGACACACAAAATTGGGGACTTAAGGCGTCTCTGGCTTTGAGAAAACGGGGTTCAAGAAAGCGATAAACCGGATGCCGGTCATTGGGACGTTCATGGCAAGCCAGACAGTTTTCATTAGTCACGACCTGGTGGCCGAAATCCACCGGATGCTCGCGCAAGCCGAGCACATAGCGCAGGTTAGCCTGGATTTGCTGGCGTAAAGTGCCGGGGGCATCCTGGTGGCAAGACTCGCATTTGAGGGTGTCGTGACCGCTATTCATCGGGCCGCGGACATGGAATTTGTCATAGCGGGGTGATAACAAAACAGCCAAAGCGATCAAGCCGACCGCAATTCCCAGTATATAAGCCAGATGTTGGCGTTTCCGTGTTGCTGTGTTTTTGTTCATTTTTGATCCATCCTTTTATCTGCCGGTTTTACCCTCAGGATAAAAAACCGACCGTATAACGCGCTAGCTTTATAAACGAATCGACTATTTGCACTAGATCATCAATCGGCACTAGATCATCAATCGCTTCCTGGTTTTTTAATGAAGGCAAGAGACTCGCTGTTATTCTCGCTGATCACCCGTTTCGACATAAGGACATTTTGCCCTCGTTTTCTGCCGGCACATCACAGCTATTACCGGTGATTCATCCCGAAGAACGTATCTGTTGCTTAAATTAAAGTATGAGGTAATTGACGCTTGATTTAAATATCCCATATGACGTGGCTCTTGATGCTAAAAATAGCTCGTTTGGCCAATAACAAAAAACGGAATAGGTCTTTCGATATAGCAAGCAAACGCTTAGGAATGAGCATGAAATAACTTGTGCGACTTGTTCCCTCAGGGCAATCGCGCTATAGCGAAGACTTCCCTCTCCCCCTTGAGGGAGAGGGAGCCTTCTTAACTTATCGGCAGTGACGGATAGACGATACCAATGATCAAGTTATTTTATGCTCATTCCTTACCTGCGCTGAGCGACGCATTTTGCCGCGTCCTCAGGATTGATAATTCAAAAATCACGGCGGCGTCAAAACCTTGAGACGGAATTGCAATTCCGTTCCGCATGAGTTATCGGAGAAAATAGCCGGTTAGCTTGCCGGAAATGTCCTAAACTTAATGTATTGAAAATAAATACACTGGAGAAGCGTATAATATTTTTAATTAATCAGTTTCAAGCATTTACTGTACAAAAGGAGATTCAACCATGCATCAGGAAATATTCTTAGGCCTAAAAAAAATACCTTTTTTTTCCAAGTTACCTGATGAAACGCTTCACACCTTGGCCGGCAAAGCCAAATCATTTATCTTTCCCAAACAAGCAATCATCATCTCGGAAGGCGATGACAGCAGTTCGCTTTATATCATTCTGTCCGGCAAGGTGCGCGTTTTCAGCAGTGATGAAAAAAACCGGGAAGTGACGTTATTGGTTCAGGAACCCGGCTCCTATTTTGGAGAATTGGCGCTCATTGGCAACGAACCAAGATCGGCGTCGGTAGAGGCGCTGGAAAAAACAGTGTGCGGAATCATTTCAAAAAGCGATTTTAAACACTGGCTGGCCGGTCACCCGGACGTAGCGCTTGGCTTGCTGTGTGATTTGTCGGATAAAATCAGACACCTGACGGAAAAAGTCAAACAATTGGCGTTGGCGAATGTTTATGAAAGAACCATCAAGGTGCTTCAGGACATGGCTGTTAAAGAAAACGGTATTTTCGTTGTCCATAACAAACCTACGCAGCAGGAATTAGCCAGCATGGTCGGCTCATCAAGGGAGATGATCAACAAGATCATGAGGGAATTGACTAAAGGCGGTTATATCGCCATTAAAGGCAAAACCTTAAGAATTGAAAACAAACCGCCTGATTCATGGTAGGTTCCTATTTTCCGTCAAGAGTGACCACCCCGTCCCAATTCAGCAAGGGATTTTTTTGATAAGCCAGTGCCAATGCCAAATAAAACCGGCTTGGCCCGTCATTGCCGTAGCCATCCAGCAATGCCTGGAAACAAAGCGCCGCATCCTGCCATTGACCTTGCTGAAAGAGCTTTAAACCCTCGGCGAATTTCTTGTACAGTGGAAAGTTGGCAATAATCGCCTCCGATTCCCTGCCGACAATCTCTATCAACGCTAACGGCTCCGCGCGCCCTATCACGCGAAAAATACCGACCGGTCGATAAATTACGTCGGTGAGGCTAAGCGCGACGCTAGCAGACGCTAAAATCCGGGTACCCAAATATTTATTAACACCCTGAATGCGTGAAGCAATATTGACGGTATCGCCAATAGCGCGGTAATGACTGCTGCCGCCCACATCGATGCGGCCCAGCGTCATATCGCCCTCATGCAAACCGATTCGGGTGGAAAGGCTGCCTAACCTCGACGCCTCGTTAAAGCGGTCAACGGCCAGCGCTATTTCCAGCGCCGCCAAACAAGCGGGCAACCGTCGACTGGCACCGGGCGCATCTATCCATACCGCCATCATCGCATCACCTGTCACATCGGCGATAACGCCGTCATGGCAACTGACCGGGTGGCCCAACACCTGGTAATAGGCGTTCAGCAACGACCACATCTGGTGAGGCGTATTGCGGGCGGCAATGCTCGTATAGCCTTCAATATCGGTGGCGAGGCATAAGCCGCTGACATTGCGCTCCGAAGTCAAGTATTTAGCGCCCTTATCCGGATACCAATGTCCGGGTGATGAAGAGATAAAAGGAATCCACTGCGGAAACACGCGACGGACAAAAGTCAAAATCCGTTTTCTTTCGTTCAAAAGATCGCGGCGCAACCACAACAAGGCTATCAGCCAGGACAACGGTAATTGAATCAATAACGGCGCGACCACCGGCAGCCAAATGCCATAGCGAGTAAAACACCACAGCGCCAGGCCGACATAGAGCGCGCCGACCAGCAGGCTTGCCGCAATGCCTCTAAGCCCGGTAAAGCGGACAAGTAATGAGCCGACCAGCAAGCCGAATAACAAAAGCGCCGATGCCGGCGGCAATGGCGACGCGACAAACCGACCTTCCAGCAAATTGGCGAATTGCGTAGCCATAATTTCCACGCCCGCCATCTTGCCGCTGCGCGTATCGGTATACGGCGTTTGGAAAAAATCGGTTTTGCCGGGTGAAAACCGACGGTTAGCCTTGCCGACAAACACCGCTTTACCTTGCAAAGCGCTGACTTTACCTTCGTACACATCACTATACGATTCCATTCTTAAGGTCTGTGGCGGACCGTAAAAATCAAGGTAACGGGTGTCGTCAAGGCAAATCACATTGTTTATGCGCATTGCCAAAACGGATTTTTCCGGCGTTTTATCGTGGACGGACCGGCATTGTCTACGCTGCCCGGTTAACCAATCGGAAAAAGCCATACCGGGTGGGATAATGCCTGCTAAAGAACCTGAGCGTTGCAGATAGTACAGCCAGGCCAGCACCGGCAAAGCAGGCGCTTCCGCAAGCGCATCGATAAAAATCCAGCTCTCGCGGATAATCGGACTGTCGGCATCGTTGGTCAGATAAAACGGCGTATGATCCAATGCCGACCGGGCCAGCACCGGCGTCGGCGGAATTTTACGCATGGCGATCAGTTGTTCGGAAAGCGGCGGCCCTGCTCCGCCTTCCTTACTGACAAAGGGTTCCCGGTTACGCTCCGAACATTCCTCCCGTCCGTAAAAATCCTCAACCCCGCGCCGAAGTTTTTGTACGCAGTCGAGCAACAACACGTTACCCGCTTCGCGCATTGCTGCGGCAAACGCAGGATCGTGTTCGGGTTGGGAGACGATAAATTGAAGATCAAAGATAATTAACGCCGCGCCCTGCCCTCGCAAAGTCTTTATCAGACCGGCATGAAAGCCGCGCCAGCGGGTTAAATCCTGGCCCACGCCCAAGCGGGTTTCCGACTCTTCATCCATCGCAACGACGACGACTTCAGCAGGCGGCCGTCGCTTTCCCCGGAGTTTAAACAAGGCATCCAAACCTACCGCGGTTTCCAGCCCGCTCAGGTAATCAACGCCGCAGGCCACTATCCATGTGGTCAGGGCGACTATGATTATGCGCAGGTAACGGCGTTTCATGGGTGGATTTTATTGTTACTTCGCATCGTTTAAATCAGGTAAGGGACGTGTATGAAATAACTCCACGCGGGACGGGGTTTGCAACCCCGTCCCGAATGCTTTAACGCCACCACCATTTTTGAAGCACACGAGAAACTCTGCGGACGGGGAACATACCCCGTCCGGCTTGGAGAGCAATTAAATGTTCATTACCTATCGTTCCCACGCTCCGGCGTACCCTCTGGGGCATAAATGGGAATGCAGTGAGGGACGCTCCAGCGTCGCGAAACAAAATGAACTACGTTGTTTTAATCTTAATGGTACACAACGCTGGAGCGTTGGCGCCTGCATTCCCATTTATGCCCCAGAGGGTACGCCGGAGCGTGGGAACGATAAAAGGGTAAGAAGAGGCGGCAGCCTTGTAGGTCGGGCATGCTGTTTATGCCCGACATCCCCATGCCTCGAAATGTCGGGCAACGAAAAGATGTTGCCCGACCTACCCGGCTATGTCTTCAACAAGCAACACAAGCGTAACGACCCGGTGAAATAGTGATTTGCTTGAGATGATTTGTACAGACCGTAGTACAACCGTTTGCGCCACCGTCATCATCGGACGTAGGTGTTGGCTCTACGTCTTCCAGCTTGGGGCTTGACGCCGGAACCACCGGCTTGGGCGTTGATTCCAAAGCCGTCGGCTTGGGACTTGACGCAGGAACCTCCGGCTTGGAGCTGGGATCATCACAGGCCGCCAAACCCAGTATCGCCAAGGCGTATAAGGCAACCATCAGCAAGGACTTGGATGGGGCGCTGTCGGCAGGTTTATTGTTTTCATCAATCATTTTAGTTATCCTCGTTTAGTTATTGTTATTATTAATACCCGGTCAGAATGACAAGGTCAGGCGACCGTAAGGGAATATGCCTTGCGGCAAAGCCGGAGTGTTTACATCCGATCCCTGATAGTTGACCTTCTGATCGAGCAGGTTTTTCACGCCGACCGTGACCAGCCCATGACGCCTGGGTAGCCGATAAGCCAGTTCGGTATCCAGCATCCAAAACCTGGATGTTTTAGGGCTCGGCTCGGCTCCATATATGTCGACAAAATTACCGGATTGATCGACATAACTGACGCTCAGCTTGGCGATGTAGCCGGACGGGTGGAAGAAACTGCCGAATAGCTGGGTCCGGTGCGTGGCCAGCCGGGTAAAAAAGTTTACAGCCTTGTTGTCTTCGGAAAGATCGTAAAATTCACTGTTTCTGTCTAACTCCTCGTAATTGTAATTTAAGCCCAGCGCAAACCATTCGTCAGGTGTCCAATTGACATAAGCCCTGGCATTGTTTTCATGCCATTTTATTTTTTTTGTGTTAGGAGTTCCATTTTCATCAAATCCAGCAAGCAGCATATTAATGTCTCTCCTGGAAATCTCGGCGCCGGTAAAAACATTGGCCGTCAGTTTATGATCCAGGCCCAGACCTATCCTTCGGGCGATGGCGCCGTCGAGATCATCGAAGAATTGGTTAAAACCCGCGACTTGAGTGGGTTCCAGGGTCTGCTTCTGGATAATGCCGCGCTTTAAGGATTGAAAGGCCGCAAACCGTAAAGTGGTGGCTTTGCTGGGCTGCCAGGTCAGGCCGAACTTGGGATTGATGGGATTACGGTTCAGCTCGGCCAGGGTCGGGGTGGATTCATGGTAAAAATCTTGCGACAAGCCCAGCGTCATTAACAATTCGGGAAACAGCTTGATGTTCGAGTACAGATAAAAGCCTTTGTGTTCCAGGTCGTTACTCAGGTCAAACTCATAGCTGAAAGGAATAAGCACCCCGACGCCGGATTTTTGGTTGACCAGGTAATCCATGCCCGCCGTTATATCAAAATAGCGGTGGCGGTAGAGCTGTTGCAGCTCAAACTGCGTCCCACGGGTTTTTCGTGAAATATTGATGTCGATGCCTTGAGAGTCGTCCAGGCTTGTCGCCTTGTCTTCTTTATGCACCACCGACAGCAGCAGATCGGCATTTTCGCTAAATTGCTGATGCAGTCCGCCGCGAATAAGATCACTGTCTTTATTGCCGTTTTTGGCCAGGGAAAAATTATCGACAAAAAAGCCCTGATTGACATCGCCATAGCTTTCCTCAGATCGGCGCAGCTCTATTTGGGCGCTGGTGCCTTTGATGATTTCCGCCTGGGCAAAAAGCGTATACAAGTCCTTTTTCTGTTGATTATTCGGACGGAAGCCGTCGGTTCGGTAATGAAATTGGCCCAGGCTGTACGAAAACCGGTCCCAGACGCCGGAATGAATGACCTCATCACTCAAGGTGTCATTGCCGCCGTAAAAGCCGGTCGCCTGTAGCGCCAAGCGATCGCGCGCAAACAGCGGGTTATATTCATTGAATGAGGCGATCGACGAACCCAGGCCGTCCAGAATCAGCAAGTTGGATTCGGCGGCCTGGGGCTGTACCGGCGTAATATTGACCGGTTGCAGCAATTGCGCTTTCAACAGTTCGCTGACCCTGGCTATTTCGTGGCGGGGCAAGGCCAGATAGTTATCCGCCAATAAGCGGTGACCGGAATAATCGGAAGGATCGGCATCGATTGATTTCCAGCCTTCCAGCAAGCCCCGTTGCTGAAAGCCGAGGTCGTTATAAATACGCCCCAATCCGGCGCTGCGAGCGGCGGCGTCACTGTCCAGCATCAACTTCGAGCGATACACCGCGCGATTGTCATTCAACTCAATCGCTTTCTGCATGTCATGCAAAGCGGCGATGGGCCGGTTGGTGGTCTTACAAGTGTAGGTTTTTTCATCCTCCCTAGTTGGCAACCGCACAAGTTGCCGGGAATGCATTGTTAATCCCCGGCATGCCAGGCCAAGCCTCTGGATGTCCAGGTTTGACGGGAAGCAGCTGATGGTTAAGCAAGGC
>SXIP01000228.1 GCA_005772825.1 Methylococcaceae bacterium
CCGTTGATTACCACCAATTGCGCCGTGCTGGGCGTGGCCCTGCTGAATGTGCAGGAAAAATACGGTTTTATGCAAAGCCTGATTTTCGGTTTCGGTTCGGCCTTAGGGTTTACTCTGGTGATGGTGCTGTTTGCCGGACTGCGCGAGCGGCTGGCGTTGATGGCCGTCCCCGTGTTGTTTGCCGGTACGCCGATTGCGTTTATTACCGCCGGGATATTGTCGCTGGCGTTTATGGGGTTTGCTGGGCTTTATACGAAATAGGTTTACGGTTTTTGTCCACGAAAAACACGAAAAGACACGAACAATGCCGTTTGTACCCAAACGACATAAAGGCTGTGAAGGGAGGTCCGCCGTTTACGGTGCGACAGCTTTATTTGCAGGGTGAGCGAAGAACACTCAGAAAATCAAATAACGCATAATGGAAACTACTCAGTCCCCTATCGCTGGTTCCCAAGCTCCGCTTGGGAACCCAAATTCGAGAAGCTCCAGCTTCGAGAATTCTGGAAGCTGGAGCTTCCAAGGCTGCATTCCCAAGCTAGAGCTTGGGAACGAGCTGAGCAGTTGCATAATGATATTTTCGTGCTTTTCGTGTCTTTCGTGGACAACACAATTTTTCTAGGACCAACAGGAAACAACATGTACGTTTTCTACGCTATTGTCAGTTTGACCGGATTAGGCTTGTTGCTGGGCCTGTTGCTGGGTATTGCCGGCAAGTACCTGAAAGTTGAAAGCAGCCCGATAGTCGATGAGCTGGAATCCATGCTGCCCGGTTCGCAGTGCGGCCAATGCGGTTTCCCCGGTTGCCGTCCTGCCGCCGAAGCGCTGGCCGAAGGCAAGGCGCCCGCAACTATTTGTCCACCGGGCGGGAGTATGCTGGCCGAGCAAATTGCGGCTTTACTGGGCCTGGATCTGGACCTGAGCGAAGTTAAGGAACCTGAATTGCTGGTTGCGCGGGTCAGTGAAGCCACCTGCACCGGCTGCACCCGCTGCTTTAAAGTTTGTCCTACCGACGCCATTGTCGGCGCACCCAAACAAATCCACGCCGTTGTCGCCGATGCCTGCATAGGCTGTAAAAAATGCGTCGACGTCTGCCCGACCGAATGCCTGCAAATGCACCCGATTGAAGTCACTTTGCGGAACTGGCGATGGAATAAACCCACTGTAACGAGTAACGCTTTATGCTAGGATTTTTTTCAAAACCGCGTATTCGGGGCGGCGTCCATGCGGAAGAACACAAAATGCTGACCGCGTCACAGGCGATAGTCAACAACTTCCCGTTACCGAAAAAGCTCTATATCCCCTTGCAGCAACATGTCGGCAAGCCCGCCGAGCCGCTGATCCGGGTGGGCGATGAAGTTCTGAAGGGCCAATTGCTGGCGTATAGCCAGGGCATGATTTCCGCTCCCGTGCATGCGCCCAGTTCCGGCATTATTCTCGACGTCAACGATTATCCGGCCCCGCATCCGTCCGCTTTGCCTATCCGCATGATTGTGCTGGAGACGGACGGTAAGGACGAATGGATCAACGCACCCGGTATTGACGACCCGTTCCGCTTAAGCCCGGAGGACATCAGCTTGCGTGTCGGTGCAGCGGGTATTGTCGGCCTGGGCGGGGCGACCTTTCCGACCGCCGTCAAGCTCAATATGGGTCGCGAAAACCGTATCGATACGCTGATTATCAACGGCGCGGAATGCGAGCCGTATTTAAGCTGCGATGACCGGCAGATGCAGGAGCGTAGCGAGCAGATTATCGACGGTGTGCGCTTGATGCTGCACGGCATGGAGGCAGACCATGCCGTGGTGGCGATTGAAGACAACAAACCCCAAGCCTACCTTGCCATGCAGGCGGCGGCAAAGCCTTATCCGCAAATTAAAGTCATACAAATTCCGACCCGTTATCCGATGGGTTGGGACAGGCAACTGATCCGTTATGTGACGGGCCGGGAAGTGCCGGTCGGCTGCCGTTCATCGGAAGTCGGCGTGACCATCCATAATGTCGGCACGGCTTACGCCACCCATAAAGCCATACGCCAGGGCCGTCCGCTGGTCAGCCGCGTGATTACCGTATCCGGCGGCGCTGTCGGTCGGCCCATGAATGTCGAAGTACCCTTGGGTACGTTAATTTCCGAGCTGTTCGATTTTTGTCAGGTGAATGCCGAACAAACCGCGCGCATTGTCATGGGCGGGCCGATGATGGGCGATTCGCTGCCGCATACCGGCGTACCCACGGTCAAAGCGACCAGCGGCATTCTGGCCTTAACCGCCGCCGAGCTTAAGAGTACCGATGAACAGCCCTGTATACGTTGCGCCAGTTGCGTCAGTGTGTGTCCGGCGGGTCTGAGACCCTTGGATATGGCGAACAATATCCGCGTCAACCAGCTCGATGCAGCGGTCGATATCGGCCTGAAAGATTGTATCAGCTGCGGTTGTTGTTCGTATATTTGCCCATCGAATATTCCGCTGGTGCAGTATTTTAAATATGCTTCGGGCGAAGTGGCCGCCAGGCAACAGGCGCAGCATAAATCCGAGCAAACCAAGCGCCTGATGGACGCGCGCAATGCCCGCCTGGAGCGCATCGCCCAACAGCAGCGCGAAGAAGAACAGGCGCGTATCGCCGCCAAACTGGAACGCGAACGGCTTAAAGCCGAGCAGGAGGCCACCGTATGATGATACACAGTAAACCCAGCAGCGGCGCCCATGTCGGCGCCAATAAAAGCGTCAGCCGGATCATGTGGGAAGTGATGCTGGCCTTGTCTCCGGCAACGGTCTTCGGGCTTTGGTGTTTCGGCTGGCCTGCATTGTTCCTGTTTATTATCACCGTTGCTTCGGCGGTGTTGTTTGAAGCCTTCTGCATCCGCCTGAAAGGCCGTGCGGCAAAACCGGTATTGATGGACGGCTCTGCCGTTTTGACCGGCTGGCTGCTGGCGATGACATTACCGCCGTGGGCGCCCTGGTGGATAGGTGTGGTCGGTTCGGGCCTGGCGATTATCCTGGGCAAGCAGGTTTACGGCGGTTTGGGGCAGAACCTGTTTAACCCGGCCATGCTGGCCCGCGTTGCCTTGCTGATTTCCTTTCCTATTGAAATGACCACCTGGGCGAATGTATCGCCGCTGTTTTTTTCAGCATCGCCCGGTTTTGCCGAGAGCTGGCACATCACTTTCTCCGGATTGGACTTTTCGGGGCTCGATAAGCCTGATGCATACACCGGAGCGACCACGCTGGGTTATATCAAGACCGAGTTTTCGCAAAACCACGTATTGACCGACATCCTCAACGATTATTCCAGCGTCCTTAACTTTATCGGCTGGACACGCGGCAGCCTGGGCGAAACCTCCACGTTGTTGCTGGCTTTGGGCGGAGTGTGGCTGATCCGGCAAAAGATCATCCAGTGGCAGATTCCGGTGGCTTTGTTGTTGACAGTAACGATATTAGCCAGCGTTTTCCATCTGCTCGACAGCGAGCATTATGTCAGCCCCTTCCTGCATTTGAACTCCGGCGCAATGATGTGCGTGGCTTTTTTTATCGCCACCGATTATGTCACCTCACCGAACACAGCGACCGGGCAACTGGTGTTCGGCGCGGGTTGCGGCCTGCTGATATTCGTCATCCGCACCTGGGGTGCATATCCCGAAGGTGCGGGTTTTGCTGTTCTGCTGATGAATTCGGCTACGCCGTTGATAGACCATTACATCCGGCCCAGGATTTACGGGCGTGACCGTAAGGGCAAGCCCCTGGAGATACCGAAACTGTGAAAATTTATAGTTAGAGCGTCAAAAGCGGCATTTCCACGCCGGAGCGTCAAAGTCAGTAAGTTAAGAGGTCCCCTCTCCCCAACCCTCTCCCGGAGGGAGAGGGAGCTTTCTTCCTTAACTTAATGGCAGTGACGCCGGAGGGTGAGATAGATCAAATGATTTAACTGGTTATGTAAAGTATGAAACTCGATCCTGCAACGATAGAACGACTAGAAGCCCAAGCCATCCAATACCTGGATTGGCTGAAACGTTGGCTGGAACCCGCCAACCTGGCCCGACTACGCCCGAAACTGGAATTCCAGACCGGCATTCTGGCCGGTTTCGCGTTAATCGCCAGCGTCTTGCTGGGCGTGACCAATTGCAGTACCGAAGGCACCATACAGCAACGCCTCGATGAAGATTTGAAATATTCGCTGGAAGAAGTGGTGCCTGCTGCTTTGCATGACAACGACATGTTGCAGGATACACGCAATATTCCATCCGCCGAATACAACATCGGCGCAGAGCAAACAACCGTTTACCTCGCGAAAAAATCCGCTGCAGTCACCGCTGTTTGTTTCAAATTCACCGCCCCCGACGGTTATTCCGGCGCCATCAATATGATTATGGGTATAGACCGAGGCGGCAATATCCTGGGTGTACGCGTGCTGAGCCACAAGGAAACGCCAGGGTTGGGTGATAAGATCGAAGTCAGCAAATCCAACTGGATATTAAATTTTGTCGGTCGCTCGCTGGATAATCTGACGCCTGCGCAATGGGCGGTAAAAAAGGACGGTGGCGAATTCGACCAGTTTGCCGGGGCAACCATCACGCCCCGCAAATCCGTCCAGGCCATTTATCGCGGCCTGCAATTATTCAAGGCGCATCAAGCCGAACTCATTAATCCTTGATTTTTAATCCGTGAGGACACCGCCATGTTTTTATCAGCAAGCTTTCGTAAAATCGCCGCCGACGGCATCTGGAACAACAACATCGTGTTCGGCCAAAACCTGGCTTTGTGCCCACTGCTTGCCGTCACAGGTACCGCCACCAACGGCCTGGGCATGGGTCTGGCGACGCTGGTGGTCATCACCGCCTCTAACGGTCTTATTTCCGTAGCGAGACACCTGATCCCGAGCGAGATTCGCATCCCGGTCTTCGTGTTGCTGATCGCCGCTTTGGTGACCCTGGTCGATATTTTAATGAATGCCTGGGCGCATGAACTTTATAAGGTATTGGGCCTGTTCATCGCCCTCATCGTCACCAATTGTGCGCTGTTAGGCCGCGCCGAAGCCTTTGCGTCGAAACAACCGGTTAAGGAAGCCTTATGGGACGGTTTGATGATGGGGCTCGGATTTACGCTGGTGCTGGTTGCGCTCGGCGCGGCCCGGGAAATCAGTTCGTCAGGCACCTTGTTTGCGAATGCGTCATTATTACTGGGCGAATCGTTCCGGTTTCTGGAAGTCACCGTTATTCCCGATTACAAAGGCTTTTTATTGATGGCGCTGCCGCCCGGCGGCTTCATCATGCTGGCCTTTTTGATTGTCGGCAAACGCTTGATCGATCAGAAACTGGCATTTAAAAAAGCACCGGCGGTGTCATTAACTGAAGCTGTAATTGAATAAACGATAGGGGGTATTATGAATGTCGGGGTATGCTATGCAGAAGTGGACAGGCAACTGTGGATGCGTCTGGAAGTACCGGATAACAGCACCATAGAAGAAGCCATTAACCTGTCCGGTGTATTGAAACTCTATCCTGAAATCAATCTGGTCAGTCAGAAAGTCGGGATATTCGGCAAAATCGCTGCACTGGACACGCCGGTAAAGGACGGCGACAGGGTGGAAATTTACCGGCAAATCACCGTCGATCCGCAAACCGTGCAACGGCGGCGACGCTAGGAGGCGGTGATGTATATATGCGTATGCAAAGCCGTCACCGACTCGCAGATTTTAACGGCTATTGAAAAAGGCGCGTGTTCGCGAAAACAATTGACGCAATGTTTCGGCCTGGGTAAAGAGTGCGGAAAATGCAATCAGGAAGTTATCGCCTTGCTGAAGCAAGCCGCCATCGCACCGGCGCAATAATCAGCGGCTACTACTAATCAACCATCACTCACAGAGAAACCATTATGAAAGGCGACGCCAAAGTCATTGAATACCTCAACAAAGCCCTGGAAAACGAGCTGACCCCCATCAACCAGTATTTTTTGCATGCCAGAATGTACAAGAATTGGGGTTTTAAAAAGCTCAATGAAAAGGAATACCACGAATCAATCGACGAGATGAAGCAC
>SXIP01000229.1 GCA_005772825.1 Methylococcaceae bacterium
GCAACATCAGCAAAAGTCACCTTGATCTGGTCTTCTTCCATCATACGAGCTTTGCTTTTACCAAAGTTCATCGCATTGCGACCACCGCCTGCCCCGCCCTGCATTTGTCGCATAAAGAAGACCCAAACGGCAATCAGCAACAACATGGGACCAAATGAAACCAGTAATTGCATGAGCATGGAGGGCTGTTCGGGTGGAACTGCCTTTATATCAACGCCGTTTGCAAGCAGGTCATCAACCAGATGAATATCTGAGGGCGCGTAAGTTTTGAATACCTGACCAGCCTGCGTTTTGCCTTTGATAATATGTTCGTCAATTATCACTTGCTGTACCTGACCCGCTTTCACCGACTCGATAAATTGCGAATAAGATAGCGATGAGTCGGCTCGATCACCTTGTGGACCCAACGTATTAAAGAGGGACATCAATACAACTGCAATGACGACCCAAAGGATTATATTTTTTATCATATCGTTCAATTTACACGCCCTGAGCCCGCAAGGCTCTCGGTTTAAAAAACTGAGTAATTATATCAGGTGATGACTTTCCTGACTGTCGTTATTTCTTTGGAGCATTACCGGATAAGCTTCTAACCGATATTTTGCATATTTCTATGCATATTGCATAATTAAACCTGTATTGTCACTACGCCGCAATTATGTGCGCATTGTCTTCTAAAGTAAGAATGAGGGCGAGGTGCGATTATTTAAAGCCTTTGGCTAAAATATAAACCTCGTTACTTCGAGGTCTTGACGCTTTAGGCTTTCTAATAACCACCTTGGAAAAGAGTTTCTGCACTTCCTGATGAAAGGATTCAAAACCTTCTCCCTGAAATAATTTGACCAGAAACGCTCCGTCTTTTGTTAAAACCGTCCTTGCGGTATCCAGGGCAAGTTCCCCAAGATAGATAGCTCGTGCCTGATCTACGCTTTTATTACCACTCATATTCGGCGCCATATCCGACATCACCAGATGAACGGGCGCTCCATCAAGAATGGCATAAAGTTGATTCAGCACGGCTTCTTCGCGAAAATCCCCCTGAAGGAAATCAACACCCTCAAGCGGGTCCATGGGTAAAATATCCAGCGCGACAAGCCTGTTTTTCTTGCCAAGCAGCTGTCTTGCAAACTGCGACCAGCCGCCGGGCGCCGCTCCCAAATCGATAACATTCATCCCCGGCTTGATAATCTGATCCCTGTCCTGAATTTCAGACAATTTAAACACCGCTCGCGAACGATAGCCCTGCGCTTGAGCCATTTTGACATATTCGTCATCAAAATGTTCCTGCATCCAACGATTACTGCTTTTACTTCGACCCATAATGCTGATTAATAGTGTAAAATGAATGGCTTTATTTAAAACAAGCTTGAATTGGGAAAAAAGTGAACTCTGCAGATAAGAAAAGACTCCGGGCCGAAGCGCATAGCTTAAAACCCGTTATTATGATTGGCCAATCAGGCTTGACAGCTGCCGTGCTGGCTGAAATTGAACTGGCGCTGAACAGTCACGAGCTTATAAAAATAAGAATACGTGCCGAACGCGACAATCGCAAGCAGATTGGTGAAAAAATTATCTCCGATACAGGCGCAGAGTTTATTCAGGCAATAGGTCAAATTATCGTTATTTATCGGCCAAACCCTAATAAATAACAGGTTCAAGGGGTAGTTGTGACTACCCCCCCTCGTTTTCCAGATCAGATGTATTGGATCGAGATAATTTCATAATCGATATTACCGCCCGGTGCCTTTACGGTAACAACATCTTCAACCTCTTTGCCTATCAAGGCCCTGGCAATCGGTGAGCCGATTGAGATCCTGCCTTCCTTGATATTGGCTTCATCTTCGCCGACAATCTGATAAGTCACTCTTTTTTCGGATTCGATATCTTCTATTTCCACCGTCGCGCCGAATACGACCTTGCCATTGGCATCGACCTTGGTAATATCAATAATTTGCGCATTGGAAAGCTTGCTTTCAATTTCAGCAATACGGCCTTCGGCGAAACTTTGCTGCTCCTTCGCCGCATGATATTCGGCATTTTCTTTTAAATCACCGTGCGCTCTGGCCGTGGCGATCGACGCGATAATACGTGGGCGCACAACTGATTTCAATTCTTCCAATTCCGCGCGCAATTTTTCTGCACCTTTGACGGTGAGAGGTACTTTAACCATTTTTCAAACACTCCAAATAATTGAAATAGATGGTTAAAGATCCTTTCGTACCTTTAACCATCTACCCTGAACCTTGATTCTTGATTTTACTAAGTCAGACTTTTATGCAGATCCTGCAAACAATTCACATCACCCGCATCCAACTCTCCCAGCGCATAACAGGCCGCTTTGGCTCCGGCCATGGTGGTGTAATAGGTTACCCGATGCTGTAAGGCTTCCCTACGCATCGTAAAGGAATCAGCAATAGCTTGCTTGCCTTCCGTGGTGTTAATGATCAGTTGAATTTGACCGTTTTTGATCATATCAACTGTATTCGGACGCCCTTCGTTGACTTTATAAACCAATTCACAAGGAATACCGACGTCCCGAAGATATTTTGCCGTACCGCCCGTCGCTACGATCTCGTATTTTTTCTCTACCAGCATTCGGGCAATATCGGGGGCTTTGGTTTTATCAGCGTCGCGAATACTGATCAACACTTTACCGCTATCATTCAAGTTAACACCGGCCGCGCGTTGCGATTTGGCAAAGGCTTCACCAAAGGTTTTACCTACGCCCATCACTTCGCCGGTGGATTTCATTTCCGGCCCCAGCAAGGGATCAACACCGGGGAATTTAACAAAAGGAAATACCGCTTCTTTAACCGAGTAGTAATCGGGTATCCGCTCTTCGGTCACGCCTTGTTGCGCAAGACTTTGTCCTACCATGACACGGGCGGAAATTTTCGCCAACGCATAGCCGGTTGCCTTGGATACAAATGGCGCAGTGCGGGACGCCCTCGGGTTAACCTCCAGCACATAAATATCTTCGCCCTGAATGGCGAATTGGGTATTCATCAAACCTCTTACGCCCAAGGCTTCCGCCATTTTCGCCACTTGTTCGCGTAATTTATCCTGAAGATGCGGCGCCAACTCGTAAGGCGGCAATGAACACGCAGAATCGCCGGAATGTACGCCAGCTTGCTCAATGTGCTCCATCAAGCCGCCGATAAGTACGCGCTCGCCGTCATAAATGGCATCCACATCCATTTCCACAGCATCATCGAGGAAACGGTCCAGCAATACCAGCGAATCATTGGAAACGCTCACCGCTTCTTTCATATAGCGCTGAAGACCTTCTTCATTGATGACTATTTCCATCGCCCGCCCGCCCAGAACATAAGATGGCCTGACCACCAGCGGATAACCCAGTTCTTTGGCGGCATTAATCGCCTGCTCAACCGAACGCGCGGTGGCATTGGGCGGCTGTTTCAAGCCCAGTCTTTCCAGCAATTTCTGAAAACGTTCCCGATCTTCCGCCAAATCGATCGAATCAGGCGAGGTACCGATAATCGGCACGCCGGCCGCTTCCAAAGCTCTGGCCAATTTCAACGGGGTCTGCCCGCCGTATTGAACAATGACGCCCTTGGGCTTTTCCAGATGCACGATTTCCA
>SXIP01000230.1 GCA_005772825.1 Methylococcaceae bacterium
GTTGCGCATAATCATGCCGGCCAGCGCCAGGATGCCGAGCAAGGCCACGAAACCGAACGGCGCCCGGAACAACAGCAAGGCGAAGGCCGCGCCGATCACGCCCAGAGGCGCGGTGCTGAACACCATGGAAGTCCTGGACAGATTCTGCAACTGCATTATCAACAAGATCAGCGTGACAATCAGCACCAGTGGAATCCAGATCAAAATGGATTTTTGCGCGGTCACCGCGTCTTCCTTGGAGCCGCCGGTTTCGATGAAATAACCGACCGGCAGGCTATCCTGTATGGATTTAAGTTTCGGAACGATTTCCGCCGCCACGTCCGGGGCCATCTTGCCGTCGGCCACGTCGGCGCGCACCGAGATGGCTGGAAAACGATTGCGCCGCCAACGCACGCCGTCTTCGAACACGGTTTCGAACTTGACGAACTGCGACAGCGATACCGACTTGCCATTGGCTGTGCGTACCGCAACGTCCGGCAATTCGTCGGCGGCGGTGCGTAATTCGGGGCTGGCGCGCCAGATGATGTCGATCAATTTATCCTGCTCGCGCAATTGCCCGACCGGGATTCCGCTGTAATGCGCCTGCAAGGCTTGCGACAGGCTGGCCGTCGAAACGCCGAGCGCGCGGGCCTTGTCCTGATCCAATGCTAGGCGGAACGAAGGCATGCGGTCATGCCAGTCGTCGTTTACATCCACAGTGCCGGGATGGTCGCGAACAATCTCGGCCACCCGGTCGGCGATATCGCGCACGACGTTGGGGTTTTCGCCGAATACTCTGAACAGCAAGGGATAATCCATCGGCGGCCCGACATTGAGCCGCTTCACCCGGCCGCGTATAGCCGGGAAATCCGTCGCCAGAATCTGCCGGACGCGCTGCATTACCCTCTCGCGGGCCACGTTATCCTTGGTCATCACCACCAATTCGGCCAGATTGGTATTGGCCAGTTGCTGCACGATCAACATGAAAAACCGCGGTGTGCCGCTGCCGATATAGCTGGCGACATGCTCGACATCCTCATCCTTGGCTAATAGCGTCTCCATGCGTTGGGCAGCGGCTTCGGTTTGCTCAAAGGCGCTGCCCTCCGGCAACCACAGGTCGACGATGACTTCCGGCCGGTTCGACAGCGGGAAGAACTGTTCGGGAACGTGGGCTAACGCCACGACACCGAGACCGAACAGGGCCAGCGTGGCGATAATGACTTTGTTGCGATGCGCCACACAGGCATGCACCCAACGGCGCAATCGGTTGTAGAAGGGCGTATCGAACAGGTCGTGAGCCACTTGTTCGCCGTTGGTATGCACCTTGAGTATCAAAAATCCCAAATAGGGGGTGAACACCACCGCGCCTATCCACGACAGTATCAGCGAAATGCCGACCACCTGGAAAATCGCCACGGTATATTCACCGGCAGAGGATTGAGCCAGACCCACCGGCAAGAATCCGGCGATGGTAATCAATGTCCCGGTCAGCATCGGAAAGGCTGTGGCGCTATAAGCATAAGTTGCGGCGCGCATCCGATCCCAGCCTTCTTCCAATTTGCGGGCCATCATCTCGACGGCAATCATCGCATCGTCCACCAGCAGGCCCAGCGCCAGGATCAAGGCGCCCAATGAAATCCGTTGCAGATCGATACCGCACAGCAGCATGACCAGCAAGGTGGCGGCCAGCACCAGCGGCACGGTCAGCGCCACCACGGAACCAGTGCGCCAGCCCAGGCTCAAAAAGCTCACCACCAACACGGTGACCAGGGCTTCGAAAAAAGTACCACCGAATTCCGCCATCTGGTTTTTAACCACCTGCGCTTGATTGGCGACCGGCTCCACGTCCATGCCCAATGGCAACTCGGTTTCGATGCGGGCCAACACGTCTTCCAAGGATTTTCCCAGGTCGATAACGTTGCCTTTGCTATTCATCGTCACGCCGAGACCAAGGGCCTGTTTACCATTGAAACGCATTTTGAATTCCGCTGGATCGACGTAGCCGCGAGTCACCCTGGCAAAGTCGCCGACCTTGAAGGTTCGATTATCGATACGTACCGCCAGATTGGCGACGCTATCCACCGAGTCGAACGCGCCGGTCAGACGTATCGGCAGATTACGTTGCGATGAAAATACCGTACCGGCCGGTGTCATGCCGTTCTGCGCCTGCAAGGACTGGGCAACCGCCGCCGCATCCAGGCCCAGTTCGGCCAGCTTCTTATCGGAAAATTCGACGAAAATCTTTTCGTCCTGCACACCGATCAGATCGACCTTTTCGACATCCTTGACCAGCAAAAGCTGCTGTCGGACCGAATCGGCCGCCTGTTTCAGATCGGCATAACTAAAGCCTTCACCCGAAAAGGCGTAGATCAGGCTATAGGTATCACCGAATTCATCGTTGAAAAACGGTCCGATGCTGCCGGGCGGTAGCGTCATGCGGATGTCGTCTACCTTCTTGCGCACCTGATACCAAAGCTCGGGAATCTCCTTGGGCGGCGTATCCTCGCGAGGCGAGACGAAAATTACCGATTCGCCGGGTTTCGAATAACTGCGCAAATAGTCCAGGTTAGGCAGCTCCTGGATTTTCTTTTCCAGCCTGTCGGTTAGCTGCTGTTCCACTTCCTGCGCGGTGGCGCCGGGATAGAGGGTTTTGACCACCATGATTCGGAAGGTGAACGGCGGATCTTCCTGCTGGCCCAGCCGGTTATAAGCGAATAGGCCGCCGAGCACCACCAGTGCGATCATAAAACCGGTGAAAGAACGATGCTTAAGCACCCATTCGCTGAGATTGAACTCTTTCATGACTGTACCTTTATAGATGTTCCCGGTCGCCGCGATTGTTAGGCGACCCCGGTTGTTCCGGCAAGCGCACCGCTTGCCCTTCGGCGAGGCGCTGAACGCCGGCGCTGACCAGCAATTGGCCTGCGGCGAGTCCCTCGACGGCGATGCGTTCGCCGGCCAGCGTTTCGCCCAGTCGTACCGGCACGGATTTGACCTTGGCCGCCTGCTCGTCGACCAGCCAGACCATAGTATGATCGGGCCGGCTTTGCGGGTTATAGACGGCGGAAAGCGGGATGGCGATGCGTGAAGCGGTGTCCGCCGCGACATGCACGGTCGCCGTCATGCCTAATTGCGCCACGTCCAGGCCTTCTAACAAGGTCGCCTTGACCCGATAGGTGCGGCTGGCCGGATCGGCGGACGAGGCGATCTCGCGAATTTTTGCCTTGAGTCGCCGCTTGTCGTCGGCCCATAAAGACACATTAACGTCTTGTTGGCGCTGGATTTCCGACAGGCGATGCTCCGGCACATCGAAATGGATTTCCTTTTCGTCAAGCCGGGCCAGCGTCAGCACAGTCTGTCCGGCCGCCAGTACCTGCCCGGCCTCGACAGCTAACGCCGTGACCACGCCGTCGCGCTCGGCATGCAGCTCGGTATAGGTCAACTGGTTAAGCGCCTGGGCCAATTGTGCGTCCAGCGCCGCCGTCCGTTCCCGCGCGTTGATATAGGCGGTTTCGTGCCGTTCGAACTCCGGCGGGCTGATGACTTGCCGCGTCAGAAGCTCGCGGTATCTTGAAAGATCGTTGCGCAAGAAATTGCTGTCGGTCTGGGCGGCAGTCAGCTGAGCCTTAACAGCCTGCACGGCGAGGCGGTAATCATTGCCGTCCAGTACTGCCAGCAGCTGACCTTTGCGCACCGGGTCGCCAACGTCTACTTTCCGTTCCAGCAGTTTACCGGCCACCCGGAAGGATAAGGATGTCTCGATTCTTGACCTGACTTCTCCGGCAAAATATTTAACGCCGGAGGGAACCGATTCACCGACTCGAAACACTTTCACCGGTCGGGAAACCGCTTGAGTTTGTCTATCCTGATCGCTGCATCCTGAGCTTATCATCAGCGGCAGTAACAACACGGACAGGAGCCAGACTTTGAAGGTGAATCGGAATTGAGGCCGGTCACGGGTGGTCGGCAGTAACGGAATTTTGAATTTCGGCATTTTGTTTCCTTTATCGATCAAGGGGGGCGGCACTTGGATGCGCTCAAATAAATCCGCAGCCTTATTCCGAAGGTGCGCAGTTCGTGTCTCTGTATGGGTGGATTGTCTGTCCACTAAGTGTTACTATCATTTCGAAACCAATGTTACTATCAATTTGAAACTAAGTCACTACTAAAAAGATATGAACGATAAAAAAACTTGCGATGACCCTTGCCCGATCGCGCGCAGCCTGGCTTTCCTTGGCGATGCGTGGAGCCTATTGATTCTGCGCGATGCGCATCTGGGCTTCACTCGCTTCGACCAGTTTCGGAAAAGTCTTGGCATCGCACCGACGATCCTGACCCGGCGGCTGGCTATGTTGACAGAGGAAGGAATGCTGGAAAAACGGCTTTACTCGGAGCGCCCTCCGCGTGAGGAGTATGTGTTGACCGCGGCTGGCCGCGACTTTCTACCAGTGCTTGTTATGATCGGCGCCTGGGGACACCGGTATCGCGGTGGAGGCCGGTTGGTGCGTATCCATGATGCTGAAACGGGAGAGGCAATCAAACCGGTGGCCATCGACGAGGTCACAGGAGCAAAGATCGGGACTCGCCCGCTACGCTTTGTCCTGCCGGATGGCGGCTGATGACATGATTGCCGGTTCTGCCCTTATACATGAAGAACCAAGCGTGTTCATAATGCTTTAACGATATCCGCTATCAACTGCGGGCCGCGATAGATAAGCCCGCTATAAACCTGCACCAGGCTCGCCCCTGCGGTCAATTTTTCCTGTGCATCGGCAGCATTTAAAATGCCGCCCACCGCGATAATCGGGATCTTGCTGTTTAGTTCATCCGCTAAAGCCCGGACAACGGCGGTGGACTGGTTTTTAACCGGCGCACCGCTCAAGCCGCCCGTTTCATCGGCAAGCGGGTGGCCGGCAATCCTGTCCCGCGCAATCGTGGTATTGGTCGCCATGACGCCGTCTAAAGCAAATTCCAGTAACAGCCGGGCAATATGGCTTATTTGATCACTGTCCAGATCGGGAGCGATTTTCAATACCAACGGCACATACTTGCCGTATTCCTGTTGCAATTTAAGCTGCTCTGTTTTTAAAGCAGAAATCAGTGTTTTAATTTCATCGCCTTGCTGTAATTGACGTAGATTCTTGGTGTTCGGCGAGGAAATGTTAATGGTGATATAACTTGCTGCCGGGTAAGCTTTGCGCAAGCCGATTAAATAGTCATCCGCTGCATTTTCAATCGGCGTATCAAAATTTTTGCCTATATTAATACCCAGGATACCGGTGTAGCGGCTTTGCTTTACCCGGTTTAATAAATGGTCTATGCCCGAATTGTTAAAGCCCATGCGATTGATGATGGCTTGATGCTCAGGCAATCGGAACAAGCGCGGTTTCGGGTTTCCCGGTTGAGGACGCGGCGTTACCGTGCCTATTTCCACAAAACCAAAGCCCAGTGCGGCCAAGGCATCCAGATAATCACCGTTTTTATCCAGGCCTGCGGCAAGACCGACAGGATTTTTAAAAGTCAGGCCCATCACGGTTAGCGGCTTGTCTTCAATAACCGGATAAAGCAGTTTTGCCAAACCGCTTGCATAGGCGGTATCGAGCAGTTTCAGCGTCACTTCATGGGCGGTTTCAGGATCGAGCGAAAAGAGCAGGGGGCGTAATAAGGGATAAAGGTTCATGTGGGCCTTGGTATTGTAAAAATTTATTTACGGGATTTTCGTGGACAAAGCGTACCGACATCCGGTTATTATGCCTTTCTGCATAACTTATAAGGCTCAGGGTTTACTGCAGTGGGACGATTTAAAATAAGGTCAACCATCAGTTGTGCCGATGCCGGTCCCATGACCAGTCCATTCCTGAAATGCCCGGCATTAATGCTTAAATTACCAACTTCCGGGTGTTTATCGATATAGGGCACGCCGTCTTCAGTTCCCGGCCGTAAACCTGCCCAGTGTTTGATGAGCGGGTAATTTTTAAGGGCCGGCATTAAATTGACTGCAAAGGTATTTAAGCGATCCAGTGCGGCTGTCGTGACGGTCTTATTAAATTCATCATGCTCGACCGTGCTGCCGGCGAGGATTTTACCGTCACGCCGCGGGATCAGGTATTGATCGCCATCCAGCACCATGGTGCTTAAGGTGTCGGGTCTGGCGTCGTATAACAACATTTGCCCTTTGACGGGAGCGATTTTCGGCGCATCGCAGGCAAATTCCGAGAAAAACTGTTTGAACAATTGCCCCGTCCATGCACCGGCGGAAATAACCAGCTGATTAACGTCAAGCTGATTGATTGTAGTCTGTCCTGACGTGATATTGATGCTTGTAACCCGCTTGTTGTGTACATTTACCGCCGTTAATTCAGTGTGTTCATGGACAATTGCGCCCTTGATAATCAGATCCTGCTTTAATGATTTAACCAAGCGTGGATTACGCGCTTGGGCGATTTCAGGCAACCAAAGCGGATTTTCCGCTTGTGTATCAAGACAATTAAAAAATTCCGCTCCGGCTTGCTGAAATGAAATGGCGTTAGATGAGCACCAGTCTGTGGCGGCGGTAATATCCGGGTTTTTAGTAATCAATAAGCCGCATGGTGTCCATTCAGGATCAACGCCCGTGTCTGTAATCAGTTCCGAGGCCAAATCCGGATATAACTTCAGGCTTTGTAATGCGAGACGGGTAATCGCATCTGCTTGCCGCCACGGATAAAGCGGTAGCAAAATACCGCCGCCGGCCCATGACGATTCCTGCCCCAGCGCATTCTTTTCGATAATGGTAACTGTCGCCCCTGTCGTTAAAAACTCGCGCGCCGTTAACAGGCCGATGACGCCGCCGCCAATGATAGTAATATCTGTAGTTATGGTCATGAATACTGCAAAAAAAGGTATGGATTTTTGGTAGATTAAGGAGCGGGTTCGATTATAACTTATGATGAAGGGCGTGAAGAAATTTAACAGGCTTGCAAGTTATGACTGTTTAAATAAAATGTTGTATTTAGGATACAAACCTATAGTTATATTTAATGATCTCACCTTAGTCATTGATAAAAAAGGATTAATTAATATTAAAAAAAGTATTTTAAAACTTGTCGGTAATTGATTTTGCTGCTACTATTGCCATCGTGAAAAAGCTTTGTTGTATTAAAGCAAAACTTACAGCCTAGTCGCTGTGAGCAGATGTAAAGAAATTATAAAATAATAACCTCAGGGGGCAACAATGATAAATAAAACTAACACATGCCTGGGCATTGCTCTGGCGACATTGACAATGACAGGTGCGCTGGTTGCACCGGAAGCTGTAGCGCACTCGAAAGCAGAGCGTATGGCGGAAGCGGCAAACAATAAAGCCGATGCATTGGAAGCTCAACTTCGCGCGATGCAGGATGAATTGGCAACGTTAAGAGCACAAGCCAGTCAAATGCAACAACAAGCTCCTGATAATTCCGCTAAAGTTCAGGAACTGGATCAGTGGATGGCTTCAATGAAATCAGCGCCTGCACCAAGTTCTAAAGGCGATAACCTGATATTCTTCCGCGGTGGTTTTGCGCGTAATGACAGCAAAAGAAATGATCTGTTAACCGGCGCTCAGTTCGGCGGTGACGGTGTTGAGGTTTCTGCGGGTGGCGACAGCATAAACAATGTATTAGGTGGCGGCAGAACTAACAAGGACGGTTGGTATATCGGCGCAGGCTTTGATTTTGGCTTGACCGACAATGTCTGGGGATTGATGGACGATACCGACGTCATGGCGGAGTTAATGTTTGAGTATAAAAACTTCGGCGCCAAAAACTTTAACAATAACCCGGCCATCGTAAAAGGTTCAGGTATTGATCCGAACACTGGTGATCCAGGCGTAAACTCTACTCCGCAAAACGGTCCTTTGTGTACGCTTATTCAGTATGCCTCTAATGATGAGCTTGGCAACATAGGCGGCGTTGCTGGAATTAATGGTGCCGGTAAAAATAGCTGTAATGGCGTTACTGTAAGTCAATTTACCTTGACTGCGGCGCCAAAAATCAAATTCATGAAAGGCAGTGCTTTCAGACCATGGGTTATCCCGTTTGGTTTGGGCATTCACGTTATCAGTCCGCCATCTAACGGTGTAACCGTATTGAATCCAGGCGTGATGTTCGGTACCGGTGCTGAATATGCAATATGGAAATCCATCAAGCTGGGTGCTGACGTTCGTTATCACTTGACCGGTAGAAGTGTAGACGGTGTAAATACCGACGGCATGACAGCCGGTGGTTACCTCGGTATTGGTTTCTAATCTAAAATCTTTAACGATCGGTAAAAAAAGAGGGTTTAATACCCTCTTTTTTTGCTTCAAGAAAATATTGCCTGGTTTTTATGATGTTAGTCATCCAGATTGAGTTTTTTAAGGCGATAGCGAAATGACCTGAAAGACAAACCCAGTTGTTTTGCCGCGGCGGTTTTATTCCATTTATTTTCTTCCAGCGCCAGAACGATAGCCTTTCTTTCAATTTCTTCCAGATAGTCTTCCAGTGAGCCTTGCGCGGGATCGTAGCCGGAGAAGTCCTGGAGATTATGCTCTCCTATGGGCAGGTTTAAATCATCACATTCGATACTTTTGCCGTCATATAGCGCAAGCGCTCTCTCCAGGATATTCTCAAGTTCCCGCACATTACCCGGAAAATGATACTTTTGTAACGCTGCTAAAGCAGATGGGGACAACGTCGGTTTGTCTGCGCTGGAGTTTCCGGTCAGCTTGGTTAATATGTAATCCGTGAGCGCCGGTATATCCGCGCTTCTTTCCCGTAAAGGCGGAATATGCAGGTCGATCACATTAATACGGTAATATAAATCCTGCCTGAAACTGCCGTCATGAACCATATCGGCCAGATTACGGTGGGTTGCGCTTAACAAGCGTATGTTGACCGGAATTTCCATTTGTTCGCCGACTGGGCGGATCTTTTTTTCCTGTATCGCGCGCAGCAATTTAACCTGTAGCGATTGAGGCAGATCGGCAACTTCATCAAGAAATAAGGTACCGCCTTCCGCGGCCTGAAATAAGCCTTTTTTATCGCTGACGGCGCCGGTGAAGCTGCCTTTTTTATGACCGAAAAACTCGCTTTCCATCAATTCAGGGGGAATGGCTCCGCAGTTAATGGCGACAAAAGGATAATCACTGCGCGAGCTTTGTTGATGGATCAGATTCGCGACCAATTCCTTGCCTGAACCGGATTCACCACTGATGAAAACAGGTGCCTGACTACGGGCCAGTTTATCTATTTTTGAGCGAATTTCCTTGATGACGGATGATTCACCTAATAAGGTATGGCGAGGTTTTCTTTCTTTGGCGGAGACGGGATCGGAAAATTTCAACGCGCTGCTGACGAGCTGTCTGAGCACTGATAAATCAACGGGCTTGGAGATAAAGTCAAAAGCGCCTTTCTTCATCGCCAGAATTGCCGTGTCCATATTGCCGTGCGCGGTAATTACGGCAACCGGTATCGGATTGGACATGATTTGTATATAGTCAACCAAATCGAGCCCGTTACCGTCGGGCAATTTCATATCGGTCAGGCAAAAATCGAAGATTTTTTGCTTTAATAAGGCTTTAGCCTGATCAACATTTTCAGCGCATTGAGTCTGAATAGACATCCTGTTGAGGGTGATTTCCAATAACTCCCGAATATCGGGTTCGTCATCGACAAGTAATGCCAGCGGTTTTTTCATAAATTACAATAGATTTTTTTCAGCATCCAGTAGGCAGAGTCGAAAACAACTCCGGTTGTTATCTGTTAAATGATAGCTCAATTTTGCCTGATTTAATTCAGCTAATTCACTTGAAATATAAAGTCCCAGTCCGGTTCCGCTGGGTGACGTGGTAAAAAAGGGTTCAAACAGGTACTTAAGATGTTCGGGGCTGATGGGCGTACCGTTATCGATGACCTCTATGCAAGGTGAATTTTGGTAAGCAAATGCTTGCAAAATAATTTTTCCATCTTCAGGCTTTCCGTATTTCAGGGCATTTCGGCAAAGATTGTCCATAATTTGCTTTAAATGACCGGGGTCCATACTGGCGCATAAGCTCTCATCTACCGGTAAAAGTTCGAAGGTAGCTTCGGCAACGGCGTGTTCGAGCGAGAAGCTTTCCAGAAACTGTTCTAGCCATGCTTTTAGATAGATACGCTCTCGCCTGGAATCACTCCGCCTGGAAAGCTGTAATATGTCTTCAATAATATGGTTAACCCGAATGGAATGGGTCTGAATGATTTCTGTCAACCGCTTATCCTGAGCGGATAATGCCGGATTTTCCGAGAGTAATTGTCCGGCATGACTGATGGCTCCCAAAGGGTTGCGAATTTCATGAGCAATACTGGCGGTAAGTCGACCCAGAGAAGCGAGCTTGCTTTGTTGCAGACGTTGATTATAGCGGCTGATGTCTTCAAACATCACCATGTAAAAGAATTCGTAACGCGTCGGCATGTGCGAAAAACGCGTGTGAATTTCTGATAGATTCGGTAATTGCAATACCACGAAATCTTGTCTCGGATCAGCCAGCCACGTTTCGAATGCCTTTGCTAGGTCGGGGGAGATGTCGGCCAGATAAATGGGCGTCATTTCCTGACTTATCAGCCGCAATGAGGTTTCATTGGCCATCTGGATCGCCTGGTTTTTGTTGATGATGATAATACCGAAGCGAAGATGCTGAATAATATACTGGTTGAGTTCCTCAAGCTTAACGATGGTTTGTTGTTGTTGGTCGGCAAGCCGCCAAGTTTCTTCGCTACGCTTTGCAAGGACATAAGACAGTAGCGCGATGGTAAAAAAAGCGGCGCCCAAGATACCCGCATATGAATATGAAATGGCATTAAAACCTTGGGCTTGCTGAACTACTATCTGTTCCGTCAGCACCGATAGAGCGGCCAGCGCGGCAAAAAGCATGGCGCAACGTCCACCGATTAATAATCCGCTCGCCGATATCGATACGACCAGCAGAATACCCATGCCGCTTTTAATACCGCCACAGGCGTGCATTAAGAACGTGAGAAGAATAATGTCGGTAAAAATGAGTAGTTGTGCCTGCGTATTATAGTGGGTGAGTCGCCAGAATACACAGATGCCCGACAGTGCGGTGAAGAGCAGATAGCTTTGGCTACTGACAATATATAGTTTGCTGTTGTAAGAACCGATGATGGTCGGGTCAAGCCGTCCGTAAAACAAGATAATCAAAAGACAACCCAGGACAAAGCGATAAATTAAAAAAACTTTCAATAATGTCCAGGCTTGTCTGGCGGGAATGCCGTAGCCTTTGGAAAAAGGGCAGGGAAAGATGGTTTCGCTTGGGTTTGTCGGCAGCATATCGGTTTGAAGAAAAGCGTTTTAAGAATAGCGTTTTGCAGGGACTTGGTTAGAATATCATTAATCTCGGCTTAATTTCCGGGACGCATTGCAGCAATCATAACATTAGACGTAAAGACTTAAAAAATACCTAGCGGTTTTACCGATTGATCAGGAGCAACAAATGAATATTCATGAATATCAGGCCAAACAGTTGTTTCGGCATTATGAAATACCTGTGCCGGATGGACAGCCCGCGACAACACCGGAAATTGCCGGAGAGATTGCAGGGGCATTAGGGGGTGAAGGTTGGGTAGTCAAGGCACAGGTTCATGCCGGCGGCAGAGGTAAAGTCGGCGGTGTAAAACTGGCTAAAAGTTTGGACGAAGTCATCGAGTTTAGTCGCGACATGCTGGGAAAAAGGCTGGTTACCCTTCAGACCGATAGCGCGGGATTGCCGATTAACTCCCTGTTGATAGAAAAAATTTACCCGATCAAGCGCGAACACTACCTGAGCGTACTGGTTGATCGCGGCAGTCAGCGCATCATCTTTATCGCTTCGGCAGCAGGTGGTATGGATATAGAAACGGTGGCGCATGAAACGCCTGAAAAAATCATTTCGGTTCAAGTGCATCCCGCCGCCGGTTTGCAGGGTTATCAATGCCGTAAAATCGCTTATGCGCTGGGGCTTAAAGGGCCGCAAGTGAAAACTTTGGGCAAAATAATGCAGGGCATGTACGACCTGTTTTTAGCAAAAGACGCCAGCCAGATTGAAATTAATCCGTTGATAGAAACCCAGAGTGGCGATTTATTGGCGCTGGATGCCAAAATTGCGTTTGACGACAATGCGCTGGCGATTCATCCCGATATTCTGGCTATGAAAGACCCCGCACAAGAAGATGACAAGGAAAACGAAGCCCAACAGTTCGGCTTAAATTACATCACGCTGGAAGGCAATATCGGCTGTATGGTGAACGGCGCAGGACTTGCTATGGCGACGATGGATCTGGTCAAGCTGAAAGGCGGCTTGCCCGCCAATTTCCTTGATGTCGGCGGCGGCACCAATGTCGAGAAAGTCTGCGAAGCTTTTAAATTGATCCTGTCGGACAGCCAGGTTAAAGCGGTTTTAGTGAACATCTTCGGCGGTATCGTTAAATGCGATGTGATTGCCGAAGGTATTTTGGCGGCCATCAAGCAAGTGCATGTCGGCGTACCGGTTGTCGTTCGTCTCGAAGGCACTAATGTAGAAGAAGGCAGGGCGCTATTAAGCAATACCGGATTGAATCTTTACGCAGCGGATGATTTGGCGCACGCAGCCGAACAAGTCGTCGCTTTGGCGGGAGTAGCAGCATGAGTATTTTAATAAATAAAGACACTAAAGTGATTTGCCAGGGCTTTACCGGCAAGCAAGGCACTTTTCATTCCCAGCAGGCGCTCGATTACGGCACCCAATTAGTCGGTGGCGTAACCCCGGATCGGGGCGGCGACACGCATTTGGGTTTGCCGGTGTTTAACACCGTACAAGATGCGGTAGACAGCACCGGCGCGACAGCCAGCGTGATTTATGTGCCGCCTTTTTATGCCGCCGATGCGATCCTGGAAGCCGTCGATGCCGGTATCAAGCTGATTGTTTGCATCACCGAAGGCATACCCATCCTGCAAATGCTGCGCGTCAAGGCGGCCATGGAAGGAACCGGCGCCGTATTGATCGGCCCGAA
>SXIP01000231.1 GCA_005772825.1 Methylococcaceae bacterium
CTCCAGCGTTGCGTAACATTATAAATAACAAGGGCTTATTCAATTTTATGTCTCGCGACGCTGGAGCGTCTATTACGGCATTCCCACGCCGGAGCGTGGGAACGATGCCGTGTATTGGAGGTTATTTTTTGCGAGTTACCTAATACGGCATCATTTTGTAGGATCCCAGTAATTACCGGTCATGACCAACAAACCGAGTAATGTCACCGAGTCTTCATAATAATCTTCATGATCGTTGTAGACCTTGCTGTAAATGGCATTGAGCCAAGCTTGCTGTGTCGCGTCGCACATCGCGGCAACACCGAACGGCGTCACGAAAAAAGACGTGAAATAATTACCGATAGGCGTGCCGTCCAGTTGATAGCCCGCCTTGATGTTAAGCGGGTTTCCCTGCGCGGCGCCTCGAATCCATTTTGACATCTTGCGCACCTGGGTTCGCGACACCGCACTATTGTACAGTAACACGTCCATACCCAGCCGCCAGGGCGTGCGTCCGGCATTGTAATAGAAATGACCGTCATGCTGACCTTCCAGAAAACCCGCTTGTGCCGGATGCGACATGACGATGAAATCCGGCAGCAACCCGGTTGTCGGGCTGTAATTAGCCTGAATGTCATTAATAACTGCTTGAGAGTTGCTGACTACCAGACTCCAGACCGGATTGGCGGTAAAGCGGCGGTAGGCGCGAAAATGCGAAGGCATGAAATCGGACGATCGCGGCGTATACTGATTATATTGACCGCCGTTCGGCTCGGTCCAATCCCCCAGCATCGGCAAGCGGCTGTCCGGTCCGATAGTGGATTGCAATATGGCCGTAATAACCTGTTTTGCGGCTGAAGCGTAGTTGATCTGTCCGTTACTTCCCCACTGCTTGTGCGCCAGCATCAGGCCGTAGGCAATATCGGCATCACCGTCAAAGGCGCTGTCATCCCTGTTGTCGCCCGCGTACCATTCCCAGTCCATCAGCCGGGAGTCAATACTGCTCGGATTCTCGCGGGAAAACCGCCATAAGCCGTTAAAGATGGTTTGCGCATCGGGGTCGTAGCCTGCCATCAGCGCGACAATAACCATGCCGTACCCCTGCCCCTCGGAAACCGTCCGTCCCGGATTTGAAGAACCGAATGACACCCGGTATAAGGGTTGCCCTGCGCCGTTGACGCCTTGCTGCACCAGGTAACTCGCTTTCCAATGCTGGTAAAACGCCCGGACATCGTTATCCAATTGGGTTTGAGTACGATGATTGGGTTTAATGGTCTCGGCGGCGTAAATAACATGCTGCGGAAACGGACGACTCGGAGCGGCTTGAGCCTGAGTCAGGCATAGCAGGCAAGTTACGAAGACGCCTGCAAGACATAACATGCTATGTGAAATTTTTGACATATTGCCTCCTTTACTTCTTGTTCGGATGAGAATGGCGCCGCGCAAGCTAAAAACACTCGACTCGGCATTACTGTTTATTGTTGCTAAATCAATAAACAGTATAGACAAATTACCGCCTTCTGCTTCATTTCTCTATCATGAACGAGGTTCAAGACTGGCCGGTTTCACAAAGCCGGCCTTTACATTAGAAACCCAAACTATTTATATCTAACTTCAGGCTTGCCTTCAGCGGCGACTAGCTCACCAATAGGAAATACCGTCTCGCCCAGTTCGCTCAGTATCTCCAGCGTTGCTTTTTCATCCTCGGCGGCAACGCAGACAATCATGCCTATCCCGCAATTAAAGGTCGTCAGCATATCCGCCAGCGCAACATTGCCCTGCTCCTGCAACCATTTGAAAATGGGGGGAAACGCCCAACTGGAAAGATCAATGTCGGCATGAATGCCTTCGGGAAGCACGCGCGGCAAATTCTCGGTCAGGCCGCCGCCGGTAATATGGGCAAGCGCATGGACCGGCACTTTAGCCAATAAACTCAGCAAGGACTTTACATAAATCCGGGTAGGCTCCAGCAAAGCCTCGCCCAGGGTTTTGCCGTTAAATGCATCATCAAGGCTGGAATGACTATGGGCGATTATTTTGCGAATCAGCGAATAGCCATTGGAATGCGGACCGGAAGAGGCGATGGCTATCAGCTTGTCGCCGACTTTAACCTTGCTGCCGTCCAACACCTTGGTCTTTTCGACAATGCCGACACAAAATCCGGCCAGATCATATTCGCCGTCAGCATACATGCCGGGCATTTCCGCCGTTTCACCGCCCACCAGCGCGGCGCCCGCCAATTCACAACCCTTGCCGATGCCGGCAATAACCGAAGCGGCAGTATCAACATCGAGCTTGCCGGTCGCAAAATAATCCAGGAAAAATAAAGGTTCCGCACCCTGTACGATAATGTCGTTGACACACATCGCCACCAGGTCGATTCCCACCGTGTCATGAATGCCCAGATCGATGGTCAGTTTCAATTTTGTACCGACGCCATCGGTTCCTGATACCAGGATAGGATTTTTATAACGATCCAGCGGTAATTCAAACATAGAACCGAATCCGCCGAGCCCCGCCATAACACCGGCTGTTCGCGTTCTGGCGGCAATAGGTTTGATACGTTCAACCAACTCGTTGCCGGCTGCAATATCAACGCCGGCACTTTTATAATTCAGGCTTTCCGGGTTTTGTGCGCTCAATGGTGTACTCTCAATAAAGTTAATAATTTGCCGGATATTGTACAAGACATCACCTCTTTTGTGTGACGATATGAACGAACCCATCGGGATTTATTGAGGCGGCCTGACGAATCGTGACAATGAATCGCACAAGTTCTATTGAATTTCAAAAAAAAACAATTAAATTGATCTAAGTGTTATGAAAGTAGATAACTGTGTAATAAAGTAGGTAATTCTTTAACTATTCGTAAGCACTCAGTCCCATACCGTCACGGTAACGTCAGTGTAGGGCTCAGTCATTACCAATGTTAAAGGGTACATAACATCTTGACTGAGGAGTTAATAATGAGAATAACAAAAATAGTTAAATCGGCGGTTTTTATCGCAGCCGTTGTATTAAATGGTTCGGCATTCGCCTACAGCCCTGAAATGACGGAGCAGGATTGTAAAAAACCGCGTTTTACTGACTTTAGCCTGACTGAATATAAAGCCCCCGAATTTGTTCAAATTGCGCCGGAATCAGCGTTTTTTTTCAAAGTCTCCGTGTGGGCGAATCCGGAAACCATCACGGTAACCGCTAAAAAGCATCCTTTACCGATTACCATTGAGAGCACGACCACCTTTCACAAAGTGACGGCAAAATTACCGGCAGCCTTCAACGGCAACTATGTCAGGATCGATGTCAGCGCCAAGGCTGTTTTAGGGTGTGACGAACAGTTTGGTTGGCTGGTCAAAGTCGCTGACAAATAGATCACACCAAATTATACAAACATCAATAGGAAGCCAATAAAAGCCCGCCCTGTAAAAGCGGGGGCTTTGTCGAAAAGCGTATTTTTACACTATAACAATGAAAATGAGAGCCTTGGAACCAAGGGACTGAGAAGTTGCGATTTTTTTAACATTAACAGCCGGGCATCCCCGGCTTTTTTGTAGCTATTTTCTCAGGCAGTCCTATCGTGTAACATGTAAGCGCACAATAAATGTTCGCCAGGGCGTTCAGCAGAAAACCGACTCCCCCTATACACAATTATAAAAATCATAATGTTATGCGCATACTCAACATTCATTTCAAAAATATCAATTCATTGGAAGGCGAGAGTCGCATCAATTTTGAACAACCACCATTTTCCGATACCGGGGTTTTTGCCATTACCGGCCCTAACGGTTCCGGCAAGTCGAGTATTCTGGATGCCATAACGCTGGGTTTATACGGCGAGACCTTTCGTTTTGATCGCCCCGCCGGTTTTGTCATGACCAAGCATGCGACCGAGTGTTTTTCGGAAGTTGAATTTTCGCTGTCCGGTGAGAAATACAAATCCGGCTGGTATGTGCAGCGGACAGATGCTGATGCCGCAGACGAAACCGTATCACTGCAAATGCAATTAATGCGCCTGAATGACGGCGCCGTATTGGCCGAGACGGTGCATGACGTATGCGCACGGATTACCGAAATTACCGGGATGAATTTCCGTAATTTCACCCGCTCGATACTGTTGGCGCAGGGTGATTTTGCCGCTTTTCTCAATGCGCTGGATACCGAGCGTATGGATATCCTGGAAAAAATCATCAGCACGGATATTTATGCGGATTATAGAAAGGAAATCACCGATAAAGCCGATCAGGCGCAACAAATTATTGACCAGTTGAAGCAAAATCTGGCGGCTATCCCGCTGATGAGCCCTGAAAAACTGGAAGCCTGCGAGCAGGATTTAATGGATTTCAGGCAACAGTATGCCGATTGCCAGCATCAACAAAGCGCATTGCAACAACAGCAATACTGGTTGCTGGAAATCACCAAGTTGCAAGGCCGGATTAACGAACAGGAAAAGCAACTGCACGAACTCAAGGCTCAGGCAGAGCAAGGCCGCCGGCAATTAGATCTAATAGCGGCTTCTGAAAACGCCTTGCTTTTTAAAGACGAGGTTGCGGCGATTAATCAAAGCCATCAGGCCATTCAGCAAGGTAAAACAGCGCTGGCGGATTTGCAGGGCGAACTTAAACAATTAAAGAATCAACTCGGTACCGATGCAGATAGCGCCTATTCCGCTGAAAATGCGACGAATAAATCCTTTACCGATCAACTGCAAGCCATCTCCGTTCTCAGAACGCAAATCAATCAATTAAGCTCGGGCAGACAATCGGAAACCGTGTTATGGCAATCGCTGGGCACACAGATCGGCGAAAAGGAGGCGGCTCTTGCGACGGTAACGACCTGGCTGGATGAACATGCTGCTGATGAATCCTTACTGGAAAACTTCCCGGAAACCGGACGATTAAAAAAGCTCCGCGAAGAGCTGATTGTGTTGGAGGCCAAGCAAAAAAACTGTTCCAAACAAGCAAAAACAACCAATGCGTCGCTGACCAATAATTCCTCTGCGCTAGACCGGGAGCGCAAAAGAACCATCGAATTGAAAGAACAACTGGAAGCGACTGAAATAGAGTTTGCGTCGCTGGCGCCGGGCAAGACTGCCGATGACATTGACGCATTAAAGCTGGAACAACAGGAGCGCGTTAAAGACTTCCAGGAATTGAATAACCTCGCTCAGGCGCATCAACGCTTATCCAAAAACGGGCGTGGCTTGTTTTCCGTCTTCAGGCGTAAGGAAGAACCTGAATTGCCGGATGCCGACGCACTGAGCCTTGAACTTGAAAAGGTAAAACAGGAAATCAAGCGCGAGGAAAACATTAAACGTGCGCTCGATGCTTCTGCTTTCAATGCCGCATTGGCAAGAAGAATGACGTCCGACAGGGTGCATCTTGTCGATGGCAAACCCTGTCCCTTATGCGGCGCCCTGCAACACCCCTATGTCAGCCGCCCGCCGGTAATGACGGATTATCAACAGGCATTGAAGGATCAACAGTTAAAATTAAAAACCTTAACGGCAAAAGCCGATACCTTAGGGTTACAAATTAAAACGGCGCAAAAAACGAGCGAGAAAAATAGCGCTACGCAGACCCAGATACAACAAATTCGATCGCAATGGCTGGGCTTGTGTAACCGGCTTAATACGGTAAGCCCGGATCTGGTTATTGATAATTTGCGTTTGATGGAACAGTTGTTAAAAACCGAAATCGGCGAGTTGCAGGATATTGTGACGCTGGCTACCAAATACCGCAGTAAACAGGCCGCTATTGAAAAGTTAAAGATATCGATCACCGTCAACGCAGACACCATTGCAAAACTGGAGGCGGATGTCGGTCAGCTCGATTCAGCCTGGCAGGGACGATCGCAGGAACAGGTGGAAATTGACACCGCCTTGGCCGAATGTCGCCAGCAAGAAAAACAGTTGTCGGAAAAAATGCTCGAACAACTGACCCTGCTCGGCGAAAAAATGCCCTCCAAAGGCAAGGAAGACGCCTTGTTTGACCGATTGAATGTGCGGCGCCAGGAATATCACAGCTATGCCTTCCGTCACAAGAGCTTAACCGAGGAAATGGATGCGCTGAAAGCAAAACAGGCCGCCTGCCAAAGCGAAATAAACTTTTGCAATGAACAACTGGAGATTTACAGCCGTCAATTGCAAACCGAAGAAAGCGTTGGCCTGCATTTGGCGCTGATTGAAAAGCAAAAACTGATTGCCGATAAAGAGCAACAGCTATCCCGGCAGGAAAACGAAATCGTCATCTTGCAACAGGCATTGCAACAGAAATTGCAGAGCACCCAATTCACCAGTCTGAAAGAGCTGACCGACATATTGGAACTGCTGCAACACCAGACGGAACTTGAACAACGCAAAGCAGGACTGGAAAAGCTGATACTGGATAAAACCGCCGAACTGGAAAAAAACAACCGGCAATTGCAGACTTATCTTGCCTCCGTGGAAACATCATTGAGCCACGAAGACATCAACGCGCAATTAAAAATATCAGCCGAAAAACTGGAAATCGCCACGATGGAAGTCCAGCACATGGAAGGCTTGTTGCGTGAGCAAAAACAATTGCAACAGCACTATGACGCCGTGTTGCAACAACTGGAACAGCAACGGGAGTTGTCTCAACATTACTTTGCTGAAGAAGCGCAAATGAAGGCGGAAAGCGGCATCGAATTTCGCCGGCGCGTTCAGCAACGGATTGCCGATCAGTTATTGGCCCAAACCAATGCCGTACTGGAAAAAATCAGCGGTCGCTACTATGTAAGAAAAGTAGCCAGTGAACAGGGACTGGCGCTGGAAATCGAAGACACCTATCAGGCTAATGTGCGCCGTTTACCCAAATCATTGTCGGGTGGTGAGAGCTTTGTCGTCAGTCTGGCTCTGGCTTTGGGACTTTCTGAACTGGCCAACAACGGCAGATCGGTCGATTCGCTGTTTATTGACGAAGGCTTCGGAAACCTGGACGCCGAAACGCTCTATAGCGTGATCAGCACGCTGGAAAGCCTGCATACCCACCACGGCAAAACCGTGGGTGTTATTTCTCATGTTGAAGCGGTACAAAAACGCTTTAAAGCGCAGTTGCAAGTGGTTAAAAAACCCAACGGCATGGGGATGTTGAAAAAAGCGTCTTGATATAGATACCGGAATTGATAAAACAGCATTGTGTTCTATTTCCCTCCGAGAGAGGAAGCTCTGCCATTAAATTACCTGATTAGTAAGATGCTTCAACCAGACTCATAGATACTGGAGTTCAAAGCTTGCTTTGAACCTTCAAACAACCAGAGCAAGCTCAGGACTCCAATCTATCATCGGCCAGCTGAAGCATCTTGCTAATCAGGATATAGTTTCCCTATCAGATCAATATGCGTCAGGTACAGCCGCACATCAAACTCCAACTCGCGGTAGTTGGGTTCCATGTACTCGCATAATTGATAGAACGCCTTGTTATGCTGTTTTTCACGCAGATGCGCCAGCTCATGCACGACGATCATCCTCAGGAATTCAAGCGGAACAGTTTTAAAAATCGATCCTATGCGGATTTCATTTTTTGATTTCAGCTTGCCGCCCTGCACTCTCGACACAACTGAATGCAAGCCCAGCGCCTGATGCAGCACATCGAGCTTGTCATCGTAAACAACCTTACTGATCCGTCCGGACTGGCGAAGGTATTGGTTCTTGAGGTCCATAACATAGCTATAGAGCGCTTTATCGGTTTTGATGTCATGGCGGGTCGGGTATTTTTTTAACAAGACATCCGCCAATATATTGTTGTCGATTAGTCTCTGTACCTGGTCTGTTACGCTCGTCGAATAGCCTGACAGGTATTTTAATGAGTTCATTGCATGCAATTGGGTAGGTGAGCCGATTGATAATGGGTAAAACAGGCACTAATCCCAAGGCGGTGCATCACCGTTATAGGCGACAAAATTTTTATCCGCTGCTTTGGTGATGACACCTGAGGTGCTGTTTTTGGCAGATGAAGCTGTTTTGCCTGATGAAGCCGTAGGCCTTGGCTTAGGCGCTGTTGTTGAAGATGATACCGACGGCGCGGATTGAACCTGCCATTGGCTAAACAGTGCGATGTCCTTATCAGGGGGAACATACCATTGCTTATTTATCGCGTCCCATTTGGCGCCGAGTGCTTTTGCCGCGTCCTTTTGTGCAAAAGGCACATTGAGATAAGTTTTCGAATTTGCCATTTTATAAACGTTGTGTTCGGTCCTGATTGTATGCCGTTGTAAAAAAGGCATCCGAAGATGCCTTTTAGTAAACCGGCTTAATCGTAGCTGTAATGCTTGCGCAGCGGTTTTACCACTTCCCACATGCTGTTCAGGCCGGCAGGGAAAACCACCAAATCACCCGGCAGAATGGTTACCGGCTCGCCGCCTTCAGGAGTGACGCGTATCTCGCCGTCCAGAACGTAGGCGGTTTCCGTTTCATCAAAATCTATCGGGAATTTCGATACTTCTTTTTCCCAAATCGCCCACTTGGCTACGCCTAATTCTTTCAAACGTTCTTCACTGGGGTTATGTTCTATTGTGATTTGCGGCATTTTTTTACTCATAAAAAGTTTATAGAACGCCAAGTTTAGCATTTTTTCAGGTCAGCCTTAAATGCCCGGTTGCAATACCCGGTGACGTCAGCTTAGTTGCCTGATCATCAAGCCAATAATGCGGCAATAATCCCGGTTATGAAAATGCCGTCAAAGGTACCGGCACCGCCAATTGCGGCAACCGGCGAGCCGAGTTCGGCGATATTCTTAAGCCTAAGAATGTCGGCGCCGATTAACACGCCGAACACGCCGCTGATATAGGCAAGATGGGCCGCGTGTTCGGGATCAAGCGCCAGGGCCAGCAAAACCGACGCTAACGGCGCGAGAAAAACAGGCATGCCGACACCCATGCCGGGAATTAACGAGCTGAATTTATAACTCAATGCGGTAATGGCGAAGATGCCGACGACAATCTTGACAGGGTCAATCAATTGCAGGGATATGAAATAAAGACATAAACCTATCGGAATCAAGCAACCACCGACATTGACGGCTATAACCACTTTACCTTCTTTGGCCGGCTGAAAGATTTCCCAGACCATTTTTTGATCCTGCGACATGACAAGATGGCCGGATGCTTTGGTGTGCATGCTATAGATCGGCAGATTGACACCGCTGCCCAATAAGGTCGCGAGCAATAAAAACGACGCGACTTCAGGCGTCAAGCCCAATTTGACGAAGGCAACCTCAAAGATATGAATCTGCAGCATGGCCGCAAAAAACAGGGAAATCAGGAAAAATATGAACAATGAATTGACCGGCATGGCTGAATCCTGGGGAAAGTTAAAATAGCTAGTATTGCTGTTGACGAAAAACAGGCAAATATTTTTTGCCACTGCATCCGGACGTCTTGCCGGTATTATCCTCCAAACATCATTACCGGCAACGAAAATCCCTATTCCCCGGTCATTTTTCCCCGCTGTTTTACAGTATGTTATTATTTGTCCCTATTTTTTAAGTGAATGACTTTTTAGTGGTGGGTATGCGTAGTTTATTACCGGTTGTTGTTCTTTCTGCCCTGTTATTCACTGGCCTGTTTCCCGCTTATACCAGCGCCGCTGGAAACGCGGAGCAGCAAATACGCATTAAAGCCGAACAGGGCGATGCCGAGGCGCAAAACAATCTGGGTATGATGTACGCCAATGGCGAAGGCGTCGCGCAAGATAATAAACAGGCCGCATTCTGGTTTCGCAAGGCCGCCGAACAAGGCTACGCCAAGGCGCAACTCATCCTCGGCCTGATGTATAACGAAGGCCAGGGAGATATGGCGAAGGACTATAACCAAGCCGCCGCATGGTTCCGCAAGGCCGCCGAACAGGGGCTGGCGATGGCGCAATACAATCTCGGCGTGATGTATGCCAGAGGCGAAGGCGTCGCGCAAGACGATAAACAAGCCGTCGAGTGGTATCGCAAGGCCGCCGAACAGGGTGATGTCGAGGCGCAGAACAATCTCGGCGCCATGTATGCCAACGGCGAAGGCGTGGCGCGCGATGACAAACAAGCCGCGTTCTGGTATCGCAAGGCAGCCGAGCAGGGTTTGCCGACCGCGCAAAACAATCTTGCTGCGATGTATATGGCGGGCGAAGGGGTCAAGCAAGATACCAAGCAAGCCGCTGAGTGGTATCGCAAAGCCGCCGAACAGGGCAATATCGAAGCGCAAAACAATCTTGGTGTGTTGTTTGCCAGCGGCAAGGGCCTGACGCAAGATAATCAGCAAGCTGCGTTTTGGTTTCGCAAGGCCGCCGAGCAAGGCGAAGCAATGGCGCAACTGAACCTCGGCTGGATGTATTTCAACGGCACAGGCGTGGCGCAGGACTATCCCGAAGCCTATCTATGGATATACCTCGCCGCCGCTCAAAACCTCGAGAAAGCTGTAAGCATATGGGATAACCTGATTGAAGCGTTGACACCGGCGCAAATCGAGCAAGGACAAAAACTCGTCATGGAATGGCTGGCGACCCATCCGCAAGCCGGGCAATAATTCCAAACGGGTAAGGCTATAGAACCTCATTTACGACTTAGAATGCGACAGCAAAACCCAGCAATGCAAAGACGGACGGCGTACTGACGGTTAAACCGGCAGCTATATTGGTGAATACAGCAACTCGTTGTACGGGCGTCCACTGCATACCTCCACCCATAGCAGACGTGCTCAAACCATTGGCGGTATTGGTATAGCCATTCACAAAGACGGCGACATCATCAATAACTTCACGTTGCAGCGCCCATGACAAGGCGAGTTGATACTGTGTTGATCCGGAAGCCGTTGGCTGGGTTACAAAACCGAGGTTGTACTCAAAAGCCGTATCAAAAGGCAATGTTTGATCGAAATTCAGACTGAGGGCAGGTTGTATACCGCTTTTAAATGCAGGCGACGCCCAGTCCGTTTGCAGCGATACTTCCACGCCCACAGCGGGTAAAAACGAATCTTCGTGCTCATCCATCACATGCCATTTAAGATCAAAGGTTTGCGGACTCATGCCTTTGGTTTCGTTATTGTCATCAATGATCGTATAGCCATTGGAAAGCAGCCGCAGTTCCACCGTGTCAATCAAGCCATAACGCAACAGATAAGCGCCGCTGAATTGCGCCGGTATGTCGTTTGCGCTTTGACTGCTGTAATTGGGAGAAAGCTCAATGTAGGCCCGTCCCTGCGGCAAAGTAAAGGCGCTATTGGGAAAGTTCGCTAAATCGGCGCCGGGGAATTGAATTGATGCAGTCTGAGGCATCGGCTCCGTATAGCAGGGGAAATGCCAGCACAATAATGCTACGCAAGTTAATCGTGCGCCGCCCAGCAATAATGCCTTCATCATTTTTTTGATATTGCTGCAAGACGGTTTGGGATCTTTAATCATAAGCAAGCCATTCAGTCGCGGTAAGCGCGTATGGAAATAAGTGCTTTCTTGTCAAATCGCTAACAATGGCTGTCGCTTTACAGATCGGGATTCAGTCAAGTTCATGTCAATTTCGCTGTTCTATCACCAACACCCACGGCCTGACTTTTGTCGATAGCAGCTTTCCGGCGCCATCCAGTTTAATATGCGCCAAACTGACTGCATCCTGGACATTGCCGCCTATCACATCAAGTTCCCCCGGACGTTGCGCAACGACAAAATCGCAGTGGTAAGCCCCGCGCTTTAAATCCTTATAGCTCTGGATGGATTGGATAAAGTCTTCACCTCGCGGCGCACAAATAATGTCACCGGGTTTAGGAGCATAAGTGTCGATAGCATGGCTTACAAATCTGCCTTTGGTACCGGATGCCATGACATGCTCGATATAATCCCAGTGCAGTACGGTGGAAGGTAAATCGCTTTCCGGAACCCCGGCACTTCGAGCCAACCATACAATAAAGGCGCCCGACCAGGGCCTCAGTTCTCCTTCATGGCCGATGATCGGCAAATCCGTCGCCCTATACCAATACATGAAGACCCGGCTGAAAAAAGGAGGCAGCGATTCACGTCCCCGGTTTGCTGCACTGGGATAAGTGAGTGTCGGCGGATCAGTATCATAATTAACTTCGGGACGCCCGAACAATTCCCATTCCTGGCGGACAAGGTAAAGCATGCGCTCCCTGATCCCCGGAATAACAAACGACGGGGTGACATTGGCATCCGCCATGATGACAGGTGATTGTCCCTGTTTATGGGTAGCGCAACCGCTAAGAAGCAAAATAATGCTGAGAAACAGATAGGGCATATTTAAATGAGACATTTTACAAAAACGGATTGATAACCATCATCCGATTTTCAATGATCTGTCCGTGCTGCATATCCTCTGAATACAGCGTAATACAATCTGCTTGTAGTGCGGCAGCTATGATTAAGCTGTCGTAATGTGAAAAACCATAACGACCTGCTATGTCGATGGCGTTGTCGAGCGTGGATAAGCTAAGCGATTGTATACTTAAACACTCTTGGCTGATTCTATTGATAACCGCGCGGATAGCGGGAATATCAAAGCCCAGTTTACGCCTCATGATGTTGGCTGTTTCGCTCAATACTTGCACCGACATAACGGGCTTGTCCGCGAGCAATACCAAGGCATTTTGTTGTTTTGGCCCGTCTTTGTCCAGGCTGTAAATCACAATATTAGTGTCAACAAATTCACCGGGCATTAGCATCTTCCCGATCAAACTTGAAGCCCGTAATGTCTTTTTGATAAGTGGCAAAAAACTCCCTTAATTCGCGCAGCTTCGCCTGATCTTTACGGTGTTTTTCAATTAGCCGTTCAATCAGCTCGACACTGCTGATGTGTTCTTGTTGCGCTAAGTCATTAAGGTGGTTGGCTGCCTGGTCACTGATCTGTAAGGTTTGCATAGTTGATGCCTGCTATTTTAAGAACGGTTATTCAAGTTTTCTTAAGGCCTATTACCGGTAATGCCACATTTTCAAAATGTAGTGTAGCTGACGACATCCATCACCACGCAACGGTCTTTACCACGCACAGTATGACCGCATCTGTTTGTTGCTTGAATGCGGTTTGAATGTCCGATATGCCTTTGGTTTTTAGTTCATCAGCACTGATTCCAGTCATTATTTCACCCATAAACGTTGAAGTATCGGTTTAATAATACGCTTAACTGTATCCAATTCGAAAATTAACATGCAAATTATAAAGCACTCGCGACAGGTTAGAGGCTTTGCAAACCTACTGCAAACCGATTCCTGCGATATTTGCTTGAAAATCTTTACAGGTGGTGTAGCGGGAGCATAGTGGCTGCGAAAGCCCGGTATTCGGCAAATTTCATGGGCGTTACCATTGCTAACAGGCAAATACTAATACCAGGCCAATGTGGCAAGTCGAGCCCTTTTTTACCAATGAATTGTGTCAATGGGCCCATGAAATTTATACATTTAACAAAGCCCTCCATTCAACCTACTGTATTGCTCAAGCGTGTAGTTAAGCTTGAGTCGATTGCATTCATCCTGAAGCTCGATTGATCGGCAGCATGATTGATTGATTGATTGATAGATTGAGACGATCTTTACAACACGCTCATCCCTCGCGGATAAACCAATCTTTATCCATCACTGTTTAATTTAGGAGAGCATGATGTCAGTCAATATTAGCAAGCCATCTTTTCAGCCCTATACCGGGGAGAAAGCGCGGATAAGCCGCGCTTTCGATTACCTGATCCTGGTATTGGCGCTGTTTTTATTTATCGGGTCCTTTCACCTGCATTTTGCGCTGACCGTCGGCGACTGGGATTTCTGGGTGGACTGGAAAGACCGGCAATGGTGGCCGCTGGTCACGCCGCTGATGGGTATTACCTTTCCGGCGGCGGTACAGGCCGTGTTGTGGGAAAAATTCCGGCTGCCGTTCGGAGCAACCTTGTGTGTCACCGCCTTGTTGATAGGTACCTGGGTCGCCCGGATATTCGCTTATCACCTCTGGAATTATTTCCCCATCAACATGGTGCTGCCCGCTACGATGCTGCCCGGTGCATTGGTTCTCGATGTGATTTTAATGTTAAGCAACAGCCTGACCGTCACGGCTATTTTCGGCGGCGCGGCGTTTGCGCTGCTGTTCTATCCCAGTAACTGGCCGATCTTCGGCATGTTTCATGTGCCGGTTGAATACGGCAACGGGCAGTTGACCGTCGCTGATTTGTTCGGTTTCGAGTATATCCGCACCGGTATGCCGGAATATTTGCGCATCATCGAACGCGGCACGCTACGCACCTACGGCCAATATGCAACGCCGCTTTCGGCCTTCTGTTCTGCCTTGTTATGCTCGCTGATGTATACCTTGTGGTGGTATATCGGCAAGTGGTTCGCCACCGTTCGTTACCTGAACAAAATCTGAGGGAGGCCGGTTTATGAAAACGCTATTAATCAAATGCGCGGTATCGCTGGGTTTGATGCTTTCGCTGTATGCGCTGAATGTCCAAACCGTCATGGCGCACGGCGAAAAGGCTTTGGAACCCTTTATCAGGATGCGCACGATACAGTGGTACGACGTGAAATGGGACAAGCAACAATTCAATGTCAATGACGAAGTCAGTGTCAGCGGCAAGTTTCATGTCGCCGAAGACTGGCCGATCAGCGTACCCAAGCCGGAAGCGACCTTTTTGAATATCTCGACGCCGGGGCCGGTATTGATCAGGACCGAACGCTATCTGAACGGCAAGCCGTTTATGAATTCCGTGGCCCTGCAACCCGGAGGCGATTACGACTTCAAGATCGTGCTCAAGGGGCGCTTGCCGGGGCGCTATCACATTCATCCGTTCTTTAACCTGAAAGACGCCGGACAAGTGATGGGGCCGGGCGTTTGGCTGGAAATTGCCGGTACTGCCGCCGATTTTTCCAATGAGATAAAGACCATCAACGGCGAGTTGATCGATATGGAAAGCTATGGACTGAGCAACGGTATCTTCTGGCACCTGTTCTGGGGAGCGTTGGCAACGGCCTGGCTGCTTTGGTGGCTGCGTCGGCCTTTATTTATTCCCCGCTACAAAATGCTGCAGGCAGGCCTGGAAGATGAATTGGTCACCAGCAACGACCGCTTGATTGCAAAAGTCATGCTAGTTGGCGTGCCCGTGCTGGTGCTGGCTGTCAACGCCATGACAATAGGCGACTATCCGAACACCATTCCGTTGCAGGCTTCACTGGACCGGATTTTGCCGCTGCCTGCCCAGGTCAATGCCGGCGTAGTCGATGTCGAGACTTTAAAAGCCGAATACCGGATACCGGAACGTATGATGACCTTCACGCTAAAGATCAATAATCGTAGCGAGAACCCGGTTCAGATAGGCGAATTTATGAGCGCCAATGTGCATTTCCTGAACAAGGATCTGCAAGCCTCTTATCAAGGCGATGCCGGCACGATGACCGCGCCTGAAGGTTTGAGCCTGGAGAATCCGGCGCCGATACAACCCGGCGAACAACGGACGATGACTATCACTTCCAGCGATGCATTATGGGAATCCGAGAAACTGGACGGGCTGATCCGCGATGCCGACAGCCGGATCGGCGGCTTGCTGTTTCTTTACGACACCGTTGTCGGCGAACGTTATATCTCCAGTATAAGCGCCGCCGTGATCCCGAAATTCAATTAACCTTCAAGAGGAAAATAGTATGGCTACAACATCAGAACAATTACCGGTATCACTGGAAAGTGATAGCAAGATCCCGTGGTATTTGCAGGACTTGCCCCTTTACTTGAAAGGCTTCGGCATTTTGACCGTCATCTATATCGGCCTGCGTTTGTATCAAGGCGCATTCGCCGTGGCTTCAGGCCTGGATTCCAGCGAACCGGCTTTCGAACAGTACTGGATGCAGTTGTTTTACGTCGAATTGGCGGTTATCGCCGTGTTCGTGACCAGCGTCTGGGGCTATTTATGGTTTTCCAGGGATCGCAACCTGGACCAGTTATCCCCAAAAGACGAAATCCGCCGTTATTTTACCTTGACGATGTGGATCAGTATTTACACCTTCGCCGTGTACTGGGCCGGCAGCTATTTCGCCGAGCAGGACAATTCCTGGCATCAGGTCGCCATCCGCGACACGCCGTTTACCGCCAACCACATTATCGAGTTTTATTTTAATTTCCCGCTTTACATCATCCTGGGCGGTTCGGCCTGGCTCTATGCCAGAACCCGCTTGCCGCTGTATGCCAAAGGCATTTCACTGCCGTTGACACTGGCCGTCGTCGGGCCGTTCATGATCCTGGTCAGTGTCGGCTTTAATGAATGGGGACATACTTTCTGGTTCCGCGAGGAGTTTTTCGCAGCGCCGATTCATTGGGGCTTTGTCATCGGCGTCTGGTTTGCATTGGGGGTGGGCGGCATCCTGTTACAGGCGGTCAGCCGTTTGATTGAATTGCTGGATATGTTGGAAGAGGCTCCATAGGCGGGGGGTTGACGCTCGTTCCCAAGCTCCAGCTTGAGAACGAGAGCCAAAACATTTTTCACCACGAAGACACGAAGATCACGACGTTTTCAATATATTATCGTTCCCACGCTCCGGCGTGGGAATGCAGGCGTCAACGCTCCAGCGTTGTGTAACATGAGATAACAAGGATTTAGTCCGTTGTGTTTCGCGACGCTGGAGCGTCTATTACTGCATTCCCACGCCGGAGCGTGGGAACGATGACGTGGGGGGCGGTTATCTTGTACTTCGCGTATTCGAAGGTCTTATTCAGGTATTTTTCTACTATCACTATGGCAACTATTAAACAACCCCGCATACACTACGCCTGGACCATCCTCGCCGTTACCTTTGCCTGCCTGTTTGTTGCCGCAGCGCTCAGGTCCGTTCCGGGCATCATTATGCTGTCCCTGGAACGGGAGTTTAACTGGAGCCGGGAAACCATATCCGGCGCAGTGTCCGTCAACCTGCTGTTATTCGGCCTTGCCGGGCCTTTTCTGGGCCGGTTGATGGATCTTTACGGCACCAAAGCCGTCACGCTGATCATGATTACGCTGATCATGCTGGGCGCGGGCGGCAGTATTTTTATGCAGCAGCCCTGGCAACTGTACCTGCTTTGGGGCGTCATCGTTGGCGCCGGATCAGGCGGCACCTCGATGGTGATGGGCTCAACACTGGTTAATCGCTGGTTTCAGCAACGACGCGGGCTGGCCTTGGGCATTTTGGGCGCGGCGTTTTCATCCGGGCAGTTGGTTTTCACGCCGGTGCTCATGAACCTAAATATGCATCTGGGCTGGCGAACGGCAACGCTGTCTATTGTCGTGTTACTGGGCCTGATCGTATTACCGCTGGTAGCGGGGTTTATGGCGGATGATCCCCGTGCAAAAGGAACCGCCGCTTTTGGCGCAACAGAGCCTGCCGCTTCAAAAGTTAAACCGGACCCGCAGCCGATGCGGCAGGCAATGGCCAATCCTCAATTCTGGTTGCTGGCCTTCAGCTTCGGCATTTGCGGCTTTACCACTTCGGGACTGTTTCAGACGCACCTGATACCGCACGGCATCGAACACGGTTTCCCGGAAATGACCATGGCTGTTTCACTGGGTTTAATGGGCGCCACCGACATTGTCGGCACTATCTTTTCCGGCTGGCTATGCGACCGATTCGGCAAACGCGGGCCGCTGGCGATATACTACGCGCTTCGGGGCGTCTCGCTCATTCTGTTGCCTTATGTCGAAACGACAGGGCAACTGATGGCCTTTTCCGCCATCTATGGATTGAACTGGTTATCGACTGTACCGGCAACATCGGCACTGACAGCGGACTTGTTCGGCAAACAAAATGTCGGGGTGGTGTTCGGATGGATTTGTTTTTCCCATCAGGTTGGCGCGGCCTTAGCGTCCTATGGCGCCGGTTATCTGCATCATTTGGCCGGTAATTACACGTTGGCTTTTATTTCATCGGGGCTTTTTGCACTTATCGCCACCGGACTTGTCGTTAACATACGGAGCTGAACCGGCATTCGTGCAAACCCTTCCATCATCAGGAGAAATCATGTCTTATCTACCTTCAAGCCCCGAACTGGGCAATATAGCGGCGATGTTGGGCAAATATCCGCGCCGCGGAATTTTACTGTTCAAGTTACTGGAAGATATCAAGAAAAGCTGTTCCCCGTTGAGCAGCAGTATGCGTGAACTGATTATCGGCTATACCTCAGGACTGAATCAATGCGATTTATGTTTTAATACGATCAAAGCCGACTCGGAACAAGCGTGCCTGGATGAAACGCTGTTTAATCAATTACAAACCGATATTGACAGCGCACCGGTTGATGAAAAACTGAAACCGCTGCTGCGTTTTGTCAAAAAATTAACACTGACTCCCGATCAAATCAATCAAACCGACGCTCAGCAATTATTCGACGCCGGTTGGGATGAAAGCGCATTCCTGGATACCGTTTTCCTGTGCGCAATGGTCAATTGCATGAACCGCTTCGTCAGCGGCATAGGTATGGATGTGAACCCCCGAATCAGTTATCAACCGGGCTAATGCGGCTTCAAACGAAATCTTTTGAAGAGGACAATTTATGAAAAAAATCATGCTCGCCCTTCTGATGGGCAGTACCTTAAGTTTTTCCGCGACGGCTGCCGATTCTTATACCGTCGATCCCAGACACACTTTTCCGAGCTTTGAAATCAGCCATCTGGGCTTTTCAATCCAGCGCGGGCGTTTTAACCGGACCAGCGGCAAAGTGCTGCTTGATCCCAAATCGGCTACCGGTACTATTAATATCGCCATCGAAACCGCATCGATCAGCACGGGGCTTGCCGAACTGGAAGAGCATTTACGCGGCAAGGGTTTTCTTGACGCCGCCCGCTTTCCAGAGATCACCTTTGTATCGAACAAGCTCAGCTTTAACAAGGACAAGCTCACAGCCGCAGACGGCATATTAACACTGCACGGCGTTTCCAAGCCGGTGCATCTGACGATCAATCATTTTTATTGCGGCATGAATATGATCACGATGAAGAACACCTGCGGAGCCAATGCAACAACCACGATCAAGCGCTCTGATTTCGGCGTGGATAAATATGTGCCGGCTGTGGCCGACGACGTCGCTATTGCGATCCAGATTGAAGCAACCAAAGATTGATTTTTTGTACTTAATCAAACCCCTCCCCAGCCCCTTACAAGTGTAGGTTTTTAAATAAAAGTAGACAAAACAGGATGTTGAGATAAATTAACAGGTGTCAATACAAATTTTCACTGGAGGATATTGCCATGTCTCAACATCCTGAACTATCGCAATGGATCGATACGGTTA
>SXIP01000232.1 GCA_005772825.1 Methylococcaceae bacterium
GCCGAGAGCGCCGCGGCCGCCGCGAAGCGCGCCTCGGGCGTGTCGTCGTCGAGCTCCACCAGCAAGTCCACGTCACTGTCGGGCCGGGCCCGCGGCGTGCCGTGCGAGCCGAAGGTCATGGACCGGGACGCCAGAAAAATGCGCGGCGAGCGGCCCTTTGTTTTTACCAATTTGAAGACTAAAGAGGGGTTGAAAGCGGTTGAGGATTTTATTATTCAGGCTGGTATGCTTGATTAGATGAAATAACTTGAGCAACTTGTTCCCTGAGGGAGAAAGGACTTTGTCTGTCTTTATTCACTTCGTTATCAATACCGCCATTGTTGTTCGCAAGCGCCGGCTTCCAGAATTTCCGAAGCCGGCGCTGCTCAAATTTGCTTGTCAGATAAACCCCTGCAATTGTCGGTAAACTGACAAGGTTTATCTCGCTTATCATTATAAAATCCCATTAATAATCAAGTCCTTGAAAAAAATATAAAAACTGGAGTGGTTTTTGCATGAGCATTTACTATTTAAGTCATCAAGGAGTTTTCCATGTCTGCCACGGTATTTTCTGAAATATTAGCGGGTCTCTACGACAACAAGGTCATCCCTTACCTGGGGCCGGGCGTGTTGTTCGACGCCAAGAACAAATTGACGGGCGAAGCCATGCCGGCTGACAGCAACAGCCTGATTCTGGCGATGAATAACGGCAGGCCCATGGCCCCCAAACTCATGTATGAATTCCCGAGGGCCGCGATGAATCTGGAGCTGAAAAGAGGACGGAATTTTCTCGGCCAGTTTCTGAATAAACTCTATGGTGAAACCGAATGGACGCGCTCGGCACTCCACGATTGGCTGAATGAATGGCGGCCTGCTTATGTCATCGATATAAACCGGGACACTCAGTTACAGGATAGTTATGCCGATGAAGAACATACGCTGATTGTCGGGCTTGCAAGAATCACGGCCAGCCACTTCCGGTTCAAAATCTATCATTATGACGGCAGTGCTTATTTTGAGATCACGCAGGAACAGGTCGACCCACGACTCACGGTGTTATTCAAACCCATGGGCACACCGAAACCGGAAGCCAACTTCATCGCGTCCGATGCCGATTATGTCGATTACATCACCGAACTGATGGGCGGTTTCGCGATTCCCGATTTTCTTAAGGAATACCGCAAGGGCAAGCAGTACCTGTTAATCGGCCTGCCTTTAAACAGGGATTCGGAGCGCATGGTCATGAGCGATATTATCAGGGACGCCAGCGAACCTAAGGGCTGGGTTTTGAATAAAAACCCGACCGATAAAGAGATACGGTTTTGCAAGAAAATGGGTCTGGAAATTGTCGATGCCGGCGTGGAAGAATTGCTGGCGGCGGTGAATTCTGCGGAATTGTTGAGTGACGTTGCATAGTAATGCATCGTTGCCAATAAGTAACTCGTGATAAATACCCCTCACATTGCATTAATTTAAGAAATAAAAACATAACCTTATCGTTCCCACGCTCCGGCGTGGGAATGCCGTGACAGACGCTCCAGCGTCACGAAACATGAAACGGGCTAAGTCCTGCTATACAACGCTGGAGCGTTGATACCTGCATTCCCACGCCGGAGCGTGAGAACGATAAGTATATTTTTTTAATGCATATTCCTTAACTTAATGACGGTGATGTGGGAAAGATGGCGTGAACAATTTCTTTATGAGTCACCTGATTAAATCATCCCTGTCACTTTCACTGGAAACTACATGACCCATCCCAACCGACTCTACGAACTTCTACTGGACTATTGTAGCAGCGACGTCGTGGTCGATAATCTGATGATCGGCCTGGTATGGACGCTGTGCCGAAGCAGGCAGGGTTCTGTCGGTTTGGCGATGAGCCCCGGTATAGCCACCCGCACCTTGCCGTGGTCCGGCACGTTGACGGGCAAGGCAATTACCGATCTGGCGGCCTGGATAGTGGAATGGGAACCGTACAAAGCTACCGTAGCGATGGCGGCGATTAACACTTGCATCAACAGCAGGCCGTTGCCCGAGTCGGTGCTGGTCGAGCATCACCCGGAACAGGCCAATCTCGCCGTATTCGAGCATTTTCTGCCGAAACTCTATAACAAAAATGTCGTTGTGATCGGCCATTATCCCGGCATTGAACGTTATCAAGACCGGATGCGGCTCAATGTGCTGGAAAGACAGACGACAGCCGGTGATTTGCCCGATGCCGCCTGTGAATTCCTGCTACCGAACGCCGATTGGGTGTTTTTAACGGCGAGTTCTATCCCTAACAAAACCTTTCCGCGTTTGGCCGAACTGGCGGGCAATGCCAAGACCGTGTTGATGGGGCCGACCGTGCCCTGGTTGCCGCAGTTGCACGAATTCGGCATAGACTTTCTGGCCGGCGTGGAAGTCACCGATGCCGAGGCCTTGTATCACACCGCCGCGCAGGGTGGAGGCGTCAGGATTTTCAACAACGGCATTCGCTACCGCATTGCCGAATTGACGCCCGCGAACAGCATGAATTGGCTGAAACAACAAATCGCCGACTGCGTGGGCGAGAAAGTCCGGCTGAGCGCGGAAATGGAAAACTGGTACGCCGTCGGCAACACCAGCCGCTTCCCGAAATATCACTTGCTGGAACAGGTCAACACCCGCTTGTCACGACTGGATAGCAGCTATAAGCCCTTGTGGGACAATTATCCTGTACAGCGCAATTCGGTAAATTAGTCATGTCAGCCATCAATCTATTCAATAAGCACCGCTTGCTTCTCTATTACAAAGGCGACATCAGCGCGCTGACCCTGTTCGCCCAGCACAGCAACGGCAGCGTCTGCTTTCCCGAGCCCTTGCCGCCGTTATCCAGCGCACTGGAAGCGGAAGACTTTACCGATAGCAAGGTCAGCATCCATCCGTCCACGCTGGTCAATGCGATCAACGGGATTTTGCAACTGGATAATGACTTGTTGCACGCCGAGTCTGATTTTAGCGAGCAAATCGATACACCCGGCGGCATAATCACCGTCTATATGGCCCGGTTCAGATTGCTCGACCCGCCGCATAAACTGCTGCAAAGCCGCGATTGCCGTCTGCGCACGCTGCCGGAACTGCGCGGCAGGCCGCCTGCGGAAATGGAGTTGCTGCGCCGCGCCTACGTCAAGGTCATGGAGTCCTGACATGTTCGATTTTATCGATATGGAATTTACCGACCCCGCTACACCTGCCAGTTCAGGACCGTATATTCCCGATGCCGGCGAATGTCTGCGGTGCGGGATGTGCGTGAGCGCTTGCCCGACTTTTCGCCTGTTCCAAAGCAATGAAGAAAGCCCGCGTAGCCGTATCCGCAGCATCAGCAAGATTTTAGTGGAAAATCTGCCGATAACTGAAACTGAACGCCGACACCTTGATAACTGTGTGCAATGCCGCGCCTGCGAGACGGTTTGTCCCAGCAGGATGGCCTACGGTGAACTGTTTGATCAGGCTCAGGCGCAGTTGCAGGTTAGTACGAAGCTATTAGGAAAACTGGCTTTATGGTTTATTGAAAATAAAGCCTGGCGAAGAAAGTTGATGCCTTTGCTGGCCGTTTATCTAAAATCCGGCTTGCAAAAAACGTTACGATGGTCCGGCATATTGAAAAAACTGGGTGTCGCAGAAGCTGAGGCGTTGCTTGGGAAACCGGCATTACAGTCATTGGCGGAGCATTATCCGACCGGCACTGTAAAACGCGGAAAAGTCGCCCTATTCACCGGCTGTATCGCCGAACATTTCGATCGCGACACGCTGCAAGCCGCCATCAAACTGCTCAATGTCATTGGCTATGACGTCATCATACCGCCCGAACAAGGTTGTTGCGGCGCGATACACCAGCACAACGGGCAATCCGCCACTGCCTTAATCGACAATAACATTGCCGTTTTCAACGCGCTGAACGTTGATGCCGTAGTGCATACCGCCACCGGTTGCGGCGCGATGTTAAGCGAATACCGGTCTGAACACAGCGAAGCGGCGGGGCTGTTCAGGCAACGCCTGCAAGACATCAACGCGTTTTTGCTCGAGCACTGGCCTGATGATTTACAGCTACTGCCATTGAACGGAAAAGTCGCCGTACACGAACCCTGCAGCCAGCGCAATGTCCTTAAAAACCAGCAAAGCGTCTATGCGCTGTTGCAAAAAATCCCCGGCTTGAGTGTGATCCCTCTGCCCGATAACCACATCTGCTGCGGCGCAGGCGGCAGCTACATGCTCACCCATCCCGACAATGCAGCGCAATTACGCGCGTTGAAACAGCAGGCGATTAGCGTCGCCCAAGTCGATGGAGTGGTCAGTGGTAATTTCGGCTGCGCGGTTTATCTGAATGCCGGTGATTGCAAAATTGAGCACCCTTTATTGCTGTTGGCTCGGCAGTTGCAGGTATAAATTTAAACAGGCCTTAGTGAAAAATCTCGGCATAGACCGCTAACGGTAAAAACAGCGAATCCATAGTGAAACTTAACGGTAGATCGACTAGTGGATAACTCGGCGGTGCTACTTTATATTTTCTCAGGGCGACATCGTTTCTTGTTATCGCCGCCCAATCGAGCCTGGTTCCACTATAAATAAATACGCGCTCAACCAGCGGCAGATCCGCATCTAAGGTTTTAAAAGTAGCGCAACCTGACAGTGCCGTTATGCAAATCCCCGCACCTGCTATTTGCTTGAAAGTTAGCATCCGCCGCCTCTACTAAAGTACGCCGCAATCTAACCGCGTACCGTGAAATGTAAATTCCGTTACCGGCAATCAATGCTCACCACGAGTGATATTGTTTTGCCGTTCGACGCCTTCGGTTAAATTATAGCCGTCGCTATTAAACAGATCGCCGGTAAAATACAAACGCATGTCGATAATCCAGGCAATTTTTTTTAGCTTGTTGTTTTCTATAATAATGGTTGAAAGTTTAGGATTGTTATCAACAATCTGATCCACAATTGTTATCGGGCTGGCAGGGTCTTCTTTTAAAGCGCCGGACACAATTCGCTGAGCCGTTTCCATTGTCAGCACTTGATGCGTGGCTGGCAGCTCAGCGTTTTTATCATTGTTAAGTGACTGCGCGTTAAAATAGCCAACATCATAGACAAGCTTAAGCGCCACGCCCATCAGAATCAGAGCGCCATAAACAGCGAGGGCTATTTTTAATCGCCTTCTTATGCGGGGATTTGATAGTTTTTTTATCATAACTTGAATTTTCATATTGATGTCTTTTGCGGTTCCGTGGCTTTATTTGCATTATTAAGGAATGGGCACGAAATAACTTGTACAACCGGTTCCTTGTCCCTCAGGGAGAGGAGAAACAAATGCAGCCCTCTTGTCTGCTTCCTCCATAACCCCGTCTCTGTAGAAATATTAATTTTCAACGCTATTTATTAGCCCGATGACTAATAATATCTTCAACCACAGCCGGATCGGCGAGCGTAGAGGTATCACCGAGGCTGTCGATCTCGTTGGCGGCGACTTTACGCAAGATACGGCGCATGATTTTTCCTGATCGGGTTTTGGGCAAGCCCGGCGCCCACTGGATAATATCGGGATTGGCTATGGCGCCGATTTCCTTCCTGACCAAATCGATCAGTTCTTTTCTGAGCGCTTCCGAAGGCTGCACACCGGCATTCAGTGTCACGTAAGCATAAATGCCCTGCCCTTTGATATCGTGAGGAAAGCCCACCACAGCGGCTTCTGCGACCTTCTCGTGCAATACCAGCGCGCTTTCAATTTCCGCCGTGCCCATCCGGTGACCCGATACATTTATCACATCATCGAAGCGTCCGGTAATCCAGTACTAGCCGTCTTAGTCACGCCGCGCGCCGTCACC
>SXIP01000233.1 GCA_005772825.1 Methylococcaceae bacterium
CCTTGCTTAACCATCAGCTGCTTCCCGTCAAACCTGGACATCCAGAGGCTTGGCCTGGCATGCCGGGGATTAACAATGCATTCCCGGCAACTTGTGCGGTTGCCAACTAGGGAGGATGAAAAAACCTACACTTGTAAGCTCCCCAACCCTCCCCTTATCAGGGGAGGGAGTTGCAGCGTTTCCTTACCCGGTCAAGGGAGAGCGTTGCAGCGTCTCCTCCCCCTGTCAAGGGGGAGGTTGGGAGGGGGTAGCTGAACATTTACCGAGTGGCTTATACTTGTTCTTCAACTCCCCACTCAGGAGCTTCGATATGCCCATACCAGGCTTTGGCCGGGGCGTTACCGTAAATGGCGTTTTTAACTTTTATCCAGATCTGGTTGCCCCAGTCATAATGCCAGTAAAGTATCGGGTCATTTAAAAAGTCTTCGCTTCTTAACGCCCAATCCATCAGGCGCCGGTTCCACAGGCGCTCGTCGTTCTCTTCTATCGTGCCCACTTGTAGCTGGCGTTCAAAATAATCGGTCGTGCTGATAGGGATTATTTCCTCAAAGCGGGAGCCCATATTCATCCACTCGCCGGTATTTCGACGGCGTAAAGTGACATCAATGGAGGAGCCGGTGATATGGATGGGGAAGGTGCGAGAATCAAGCGGATTAAAAATGCGCGGGTCACGCACATAACCCAAGGCGTATTGGCGTAAATCCTCCTCGGTGGCGGCGGGATTTTCTTCGCGGCCGCGTTCATAAAAAAAGTGCCACAAACCACGCTGGCATTCAATGGAACGGTATGCGTCCAGTATCAGTAACTCGGCGTTAAAAGGCTTTAGCAAGCCGTTGGCCCGTTCCAGTTTTTCGGCAACGGTTTTTCTTAACCAGCCTTCCTGATGACTGCCCCGAATCGCTTTGCCGTAAGGGTCGTTGCTGCCATCGGTAACGGCGTGCCATGATAAAAAGGGCAGGTCATAGCCTTTCAGGTTGACGAGTGGTTCATCAAACAGCGGCGACTGTTCATCCACGGGAATTTGATTGTGCGGCAAGCGGATTTTGCTTAAATCCACTAGCGGTATTTGATAGTCGATAGCGTACATGTTGGTATGCGATGTTTTATATTATTGGGATAAGGCGTCAATAGTTTGATGGCGGCTTGCCAGCAGAGCCATTTTTTCGTTAAAAATCGCACTGCTGTAGCGGCCTTCATGTTGCGCAAGCTGATAGATCAGTGCGCAAGTTTCTTTATCAAGCGATTCAACCAGATTGCTGAAATTATCGAAGCTTTCATTGAACAGGCGGGTAATACAGCGGGCGGTGTGTTGAGTTTGGGTATCCGCCAAAATAGCGGCGTAAGCGTCAAGATCGTTAATTTGGCTGTTGTTGATTTGATGCTCGACTTCAGGATGGCGAGTCCCCAGCGATTTTTCGACGTTGAATATATAGAGCCAAAAACAGGCGTTAACTTGCAGTTCATCCAGGGTCTTTTGTATGAAAGACTGCTGGGTGCCGGTTACGTTAATATCGTTAATGATGATGACCGAGCGGCCTTGAAAGTGTAGGGCTTGTCCATCAGTATCCAGCATTTGCTGTACTTTCTGACGTTCTGCAATACGTTGTTGCAGATTGTTTTTACTGTAATTATCGTAGTTATTGAATTCTTCCTGGTTACGGGCAATGTGTTGTCCGTTCAGGCGTAACTCGATCAGCGCTACAGTCATGCCTTGTTGCTGTAATAAATCGCGTACTCTGTAAGCCAATAAATTGGCCGCCGCAGGCAATTGATAGTAAGGCGGTGCGGTTATCGTCCATTGCGCATCAGGTTCCCGGCGGATAAGGCTTGCGGCGAGCTGACAAAGTTTTTCGCTAAAAAAATCTATCGGCTGCCGTTGCCCGAGTTTCATTGCAGGATAATGTCGATAGAGCGGGTCATCGAGCGTTAACGGCAGGGCGCGAATCTCTTCCAGGGCATAGAGATTGGTTGTTGGTTGATGGTTTGATTCGGTGTCCATGTTTCGCAATTTACAATACTATCCGGCTGATGATAAAGATAACGGCGCAGCATGACTGCTGCGCCGAGCAGGCTTACAGGTCAAACGCGGAGCTTTTCGCCATTTTGCTGTTATGCGCGGCTTTTTGCGCTGCGCTCAGGTCGCTTGCAGGTACCGAATCGAGTTCTTTACCTTTGCCGCCCACGCCGTTAGCAAGAAAGCTGAAGTCACGCCCGAGTTGTTCCGCCGCACCGTGGCAACCTTGACAGCCGCCCATGCTGAATTGCGCGGCGGGAACCGGTTGGCCTCCTTGTATACCGAGCGAGACATTGTTATAGGTGCTTGGCAATGGATTGGGATTGAGTGAGGATTCAGGATAAACGCAGTTGGTGCTGCCTTTGTCGCCGCGGCAGTTGACAAAATACATCTGGCTTGGATCTGTTACCCCTTTCACTGCAACGCCGCCATTGAGCAGAATGCCTGAAAACAACTGGATGCCGGGCTGGCTGCTTTCAACCACGATGTTTGCCAGATAATAATTACTGGCGGTTGAATCGCTGGTCGGTACCGCTTGCACGCCCTTGAGCCGGTAATTGGCCCAGACATTATTCTTATCCAGGCTTTGCACCAGCGTGTTCACCTGGTTATTGACATCATTGACTTCACTAATGATGTCGTTCGGTTGCACAACCGTTGTGTAATCCTGGGAAATGGCGCCCGGATTGGGCAGGTTATAGGTGGTCAGTTTGTTCTTTTGACCGGACTGGCCCTGCTGGTTAATCGAATAAGCGCCATTGACGATGGCGGTATGCGGATTCTGGCTCGGAGTTTGATAAGACAGGTTGTTATATACCGTTTTATAGGCCGGATCGGTAATCACATTGCTGCTGTTGCGGGTCACCGCATCGACATGTTCAAAGGTCGTGAAAATAAATTCCTGATAGTTGGTCGTTTTTTGGATGATGTGGATGGCGATCAGCGCGAAGGTATCGGTTTGCACAACCGGAACGCCGTCACTGCCTGCCGTATAGTAAGTCGCGGTGGCTTGATGGAATTTTGCCGGATCGGAGTTTTTGATGTCCTTGACCCGCCGCCATGCCGTTTTTACTTCAACGACACCGTCGGGAAAGTCCCATGAATTGGTTGTAGAAGGCGCAGTACGGGAAGGGTCCAGGGCGTAGCTTGCTTCCGTCTGATTAACCTTGGCCATGAATAAAACCGGGAAATCGGGATCGTTGGAATTCTGGTAATACAAAAAATTCTGGCCGATTTGATTGGTTTCATCCAGATAGACATAGTTCTGGTTTTGCAGGGTGAAAGGTACGGGCGTATTCGATTGGTTGTCGTAAAAAGTGTAATAAGTGGGGACCTGGTTAATAGGCGATGGCGGCTTTGTGCCGGTGTAATACGGGAAAGCTTCGGTACGATGATAAAAGCTCTCGAACACCAGGGGATTCGTCACCGCCGGACTGGCACCGGTATCGATGAAATTGTTTTTGCCGTTACCTGTTCCCCGTCCGGCGCCGCTGGCTAGCGATGCGCCGGTTTGCTGCGTTGCGGCAATGAATAAGCGCCAGGCATAGTTGGCAAACTGGGTTTGGTTGGCGCCGCTGACTAGGTCAGACGGAAAATTGGTGACCGGCGTGGTCAGATCAGCAGTTGTAATGCTGCTGCCGGAGTCAGGTGCGGATGCCGCCAGACTGGTTTCAGAAACGATAGAGCCCAGCAAACAGCCGATAGCAACGCCCAATATTGTTGTGTATTTCATGTCTTAATCTCCTAACGTGGGTTAAATTAAACGTATTAGACCGCCACTGCGCTCCAGACATGGTTAGTCGGTAGTTCGCCTTTCGCCATGGGTGGCAGGTACTCAACGGAAAAATTTTCATCCAGTGGCGCCACCCAAATACGGGCGGAAAGATTGACTTTATAGAGCTCAAACAATTTATCGTCGCCTTCAAGTTTTTCGTTATAAATGCCCCGATCGATCAATTGATAAAATTCCCTGGGTACGAAATCCTCGCGCAACATGACATGTGCGCATTGCTGGCCGTCACTCACCCACCATTCAAACTTCATTTCGCTATTGCAACGACTCACGCAGTTGGCGTTTTGCATGACAGTCAAGCGTCCGGTATCGGCGCAATGAGTCACGTAATTCAATGAATCGATAACGCCGGGACCGGGGTGACCGCTGACGACGGTTAAGTTGTCACGGCTCCACAACTGTTTTTTGGAGAGTGCAATGGCGGCGACCTGCACGGCGCGATAGCCGACCGCCGTGCCCCACCACAAAGAGCGTTGATGAACGGCGGTTGCTTCCTGATAATCGAGCGTCAGGACTTTGCCGTCATCGACAATACGAATTAATAAGCCTTCGGCAGGACGGTATTCAGTTGGAGAAAATGAACTCATGGTTTTTTCCTGGTTATGTTGATTAAAGAGAGTTTTTCTATTGAGTCGCGGATTTTTGCTCGTTCTCAAGCGTTAGCTCTGGCTTCATTACCATTAAGTTAAGCGATTGAGTCCCCTCTCCTCATCGGGGGAGAGGGCTAGGGAGAGGGGGAGTTAAAAGCATTTTTCCTTATTTTATTCCCCCTCTCCCCAACCCTCTCTTACAAGTGTAGGTTTTTTCATCCTCCCTAGTTGGCAACCGCACAAGTTGCCGGGAATGCATTGTTAATCCCCGGCATGCCAGGCCAAGCCTCTGGATGTCCAGGTTTGACGGGAAGCAGCTGATGGTTAAGCAAGGC
>SXIP01000234.1 GCA_005772825.1 Methylococcaceae bacterium
CCAATATGGGCGGTAAATCAACTTACATGCGCCAGACCGCACTTATTGTATTAATGGCCCATATCGGCTGTTACGTACCAGCAAAAAGCCTGGTATGCGGGCCTGTTGACAAGATTTTTACCCGCATAGGCGCATCTGATGACCTGTCCGGCGGACGCTCGACATTTATGGTCGAAATGTCGGAAACAGCCAATATCCTACATAATGCGACATCAAAAAGCCTGATATTAATGGATGAGATAGGCCGCGGCACCAGCACTTTTGATGGCCTTTCGCTGGCCTGGGCTTGCGCCGATCATCTGGCCAAAGAAACGAAGGCTTTTACTCTATTTGCGACGCATTATTTTGAATTGACAACGCTTGCAGACGAACATAAATCCATCCATAACGTACACCTGGATGCGATGGAACATGGCGACAAAATTATCTTTTTACATTCAGTCAGGGAAGGCCCCGCCAATCAGAGTTACGGATTGCAGGTAGCCGCTTTGGCAGGCGTACCGCGTTCCGTCATTGATAAGGCCAAAGCCAAACTACAACATCTCGAGGATCATGCCTATATTGAACAACAGGCGGTAACGGGAATCAATCAACTGGACTTGTTTTCCTCAAAAGAATGCCATCCCGCCGTGTGCTTGCTTGAAGATTTGAATCCGGATGAACTTAGCCCGAAACAGGCTCTGGAATTGCTTTACCGGCTTAAAGGGCTGGTATAAACAGATAAGGGCTCAAGGAGTGCTTTAAGCCTTGAACCCTTGTCGCGCAGGTTATTTCGTGGCTTTTTCGCTTTCGAGCAACTCAACCAACTGTTTTGCCGGCAGGTAACCAGGGTAGATATTACCTTTTTCGGTAACGATCATAGGCGTACCTTTGACGTCAAAATCCGCTCCCAACTGCATGTGCTCATCGACAGGATTATCACAAGTTTTGGCTTCTATCTTCTGATCTTTTTTAGCGGCTGTTAACGCTGCATTGCGATCTTTAGCGCACCAAACCGATACGGCTTTGTTGTATGAATCGGAACCTTTACCGGCTCTCGGGAAAAACAGGTACTGGATAGTAATGCCTTCCGCCAGGTATTGATCAATTTCCGAATGCAGTTTACGGCAATAACCACAGTCTATATCGGTAAAGACAGACACTTTATACTTAGCAATTTTTGGTTTGAAAATGATCATGTTGTCCTGACCGACTTTTTCGATGGCCAGTTTGCGGGTACCGCCCAGTTTTTCTTCAGTCAAATCTTTATGAGCGTCCACATCAATCAAGCGACCTTGGAGCAAATATTTTCCATCCTCGGAAACATACAAAATGCTGGAACCGACGATAACTTCGTAAAGCCCTTTAACCTCGGACGGCTTGACCGATTCAATTTTCACTGACGGCATGGACTTGGTTATAGACTGCCTAATAGCGGCTTCATCGGCATTGGCCGCTTGCATGGACAAACCCAACGACGCAACAAGCGCAACCCTAATAAATTTTTTCATGATTTTTCCGTATGTTTAAATTAGTTTTATGCTAATTTCCGACAGGCTGGATTCTATATTGTTCCAGAATTGTCGAAAACCAAAAGCGATATGCTTTACAAAGTGTTCTAGTGAAATAATCGCTGAACATCCAAAACCATTGCCAAGACCATTAAAGACACCAGCAAAGCAATACCGATTTGTTGAAAAAACAGTTGTATCTTTTCTGAAACCGGGCTGCCTTTAATGCCTTCTATTGCGAAAAACAGCAAATGTCCGCCATCCAGAACAGGAACAGGCACCAAGTTTAATACTCCCAAGCTGACGCTAAGCAAAGCCATGTATTTTATGAACGGGACAAATCCCATGCTGGCGGACTGCCCTGCAAACTGGGCGATACTGATGGGTCCGCTCAAGTTCTGTACAGACGCCCTGCCTATCAGCATTTTACCCATGACTTTTAAAGTCGTGGTGCAATAATGATAAGTAGTTTGTATTGCGACGGGTATGGCATCCAGCGGCGATAACGAATATTCAACACTAATTGACTTGATCAATTCTTCGGGTACATAGACCGACGCACCGATTTTACCTTCCGGTTTCTGCTCAGTCTGATTGTCCTGTGCAACCTGCACGGATTTTGGCGTAATCACCAAGGGCACCTGCACCCCGTCGCGCTCAACGAGCAAATTGATAGCGACACCGGGATGGGTTTTTACATAATCAACCCATTGCATCCAATCCTTGATAGCAATACCGTCGGCGCTGATCACCAGATCATTTGATCGCAAACCGGCAGCCAAGGCGGCACTGTCGGGAAGCACCTTGCCTATGATCGGCTTTAATTTCGGTGACCAAGGTTTAAAACCCAGACGTTCATACAATATATCAGGCGTTTCAACATCACTTTCAGCCACCTTTATCGTCCTGACGGCGTTGCCACCGTCGAGGCCTTTTACTTTAACCCCAACTTCCTGTTCACCATCCAGCCCTGATGCGATAATGGCACTGATGGCCTCAGTCCAAGTCGGTGTCGGCTTATCATTAACAGCAATGATTTCATCGCCTTCAACAAAGCCGGCTTGTGCCGCCAAGGTACCCTGGGCTATCGCTCCCAGTATCGGTTTAATACCTGTCTCGCCAATGACCAGGACGCTCCAGAACAAAATAACGGCAAGCGCCAGGTTAAATACCGGCCCTGCCGCTACGATAGCGGTTCTGGCAAGCACGGATTGACGGTTAAAGGCAAAAGCCAAGTCTTCTTGTTTAACTTCGCCTTCCCGTTCATCGACCATTTTGACATAACCACCCAGTGGTATCGCCGACAAAACATACTCGGTAGCCTCAGGATTTTTCCGGTAAGACCATAATACCTTGCCGAAACCGACGGAAAATCGAAGTACTTTTACCCCTGCTCTGCGGGCGACCCAAAAATGCCCGAATTCATGAAATGAAATCAGAACACCGATGGAAATAATGAAATAAAACAGCGTGTGCATGAAATCCACTAACGATCAAGCTCGGTAATAATCTGCCGGGAAACAGTCCTGGCCTGTTGATCGATGGCTAAAATAATTTCCAGCGTATCGGCTTCCTGCGTCGCAATAGCGCCCATACAGCGCTCAATGATGACAGGTATATCGGTAAATCGTATCTGTTCATTTAAAAAGGCTTCGACCGCTATTTCATTCGCCGCATTTAAAACGGTCGGCATCACACCACCCGCTGCAATCGCCTGATAGGCCAATCGTAAACAGGGGAAACGTTCCAGGTTCGCTTCTTCAAAATCCATACGCCGGACATTAAATATATTCAGCGGCTCTGCACCGGAATCAAAACGTTCCGGCCATGCCATTGCATGAGCAATGGGAATACGCATATCGGGATTGCCCATTTGCGCCAACACAGTGCCGTCGACATAATCGACCATTGAATGGATAACGCTTTGCGGGTGAATAACCACCTGGATTTGTTCCGGCAGCATATTAAACAGCAAACAGGCCTCTATCATCTCCAGGCCTTTATTCATCATGGTGGC
>SXIP01000235.1 GCA_005772825.1 Methylococcaceae bacterium
CGCCACGCTGGCGGATGGCAGTGCATTACCGTCATGGCTCAGTTTTGATGCGCTAACCCGAACATTTACTGGGGCGCCACCTGTTAGCGGCACAGTGAGCGTGCTGGTGACCGCCAACGATATGTACGGCCTATCCGCCACCGATAGCTTCGACATTGTCGCTAGCGTCCAGAACATCACCCTGACCGGTACGGCCAACGCCGATACCTTAATCGGTGGTTCCGGTAACGATAGCCTGTCCGGTTTGGGCGGCAATGACACCCTGATTGGCAACGCCGGTAATGACCAACTGGATGGCGGCACCGGCACGGATACCTTGCTGGGCGGCCTCGGGGATGACGTTTATATAGTGGATAGTACAAGCGATGTCGTGACGGAAAATGCCAATGAAGGGATAGATAGTGTTTACAGTTCGATAACGCGGACACTGGGTGCAAACAGTGAAAATCTGATATTAACCGGCAGCACCGCCATCAACGGTACCGGCAATGCGCTCAACAATTTCTTGACCGGCAACAGTGCCGCTAACACCCTCACCGGGGGCGTTGGCGATGATACTTATGTGATCGGCACTGGTGACAGCGTCGTCGAAGCGAGCAATGCCGGTAACGACACCGTACAATCGAGTATCACCTACACGTTGGCTGCTAACGTTGAGAACTTGATCCTGCTCGGCACGAACGCGATCAACGGCTCCGGCAATACCCTCAACAACAGACTGACCGGTAACAGCGCAGCCAATACATTGAGCGGCGGAACGGGCGCCGATACACTGATTGGTGGCGCAGGTAACGATAGCTATGTCGTCGATAATACATCGGATGTGGTCACGGAACTGCTTGGCGAAGGTACTGACTTGGTTCAGTCCGGCGTGACTTATACCTTAGCGGCCAATGTAGATGACCTGATGCTTACCGGTACCACGGCCATTAATGGTACCGGCAACAGCCTCAACAATGTATTGACCGGCAACAGCGCCACTAACACACTCACCGGGGGCGCAGGCGATGATACCTACGTAATCGGTACAGGTGACAGTGTCGTCGAAGCGGCGAGTGCAGGTATCGATACCGTGCAAGCCAATATTACCTATACCTTGGTCAACAATGTTGAAAACCTCAGTCTGACAGGAACCACGGCTATCAACGGCACCGGCAACACCCTCAACAACGTGCTGATCGGCAACAGCGCTGCCAATACCCTGACGGGCGGTGCTGGCAATGATAGCTTAAGCGGCGGCTTGGGCGTCGATAATTTTGTTTTCAATGCCGCTTTGAATGCACTCACCAATAATGACATCATCACCGATTTCAGGGTCGTCGATGACACCATCAAATTGGAAAACGCCATTTTTGCCAAGTTCACGGCGACAGGGGCATTATCGTCCGGCAGCTTTGTTTCAGGCGTAGGGGCCGTGGCACGGGATAGTAATGATTACCTGATTTACGATACCGGAGACGGCAGCCTTTATTATGATGCGGACGGCAACGGCGCAGGCGCTCGGGTGGAGTTCGTATCGCTAACAGGCAATCCTGTTTTGACGGCTGCGGATTTTGTGATTATTTAATCAGATACGCGCATGCGGTCTTAGAACCTGTTTATGATCTCCCTTAGGTTATCGCTTCGGCTTTTTATTATTCCGCACTGCTGTTATCGAACAAAAGGACCGCTAAGAAACCTGGACATGTAATTGCGCGGAGTGTATGGAGTATATACAGAAGCAGAAGCTGATTAAACGGCATTTAAATTTCCCTCTCCCTAGCCCTGAGGGAGAGGGGACTTTGTGTGCCTATATTCACTTCGTTATCTATATCAAAAGAGATACGAGCACTTATTTGACCAGTCGAACGACATAGTGTCGTCATTCAATACTACGCCGCATGGGATATTTTATTAAGGTACCCATCGTCATATACTTTTAAATAACGGATCAGACCATCCTGATTTTTAAGAGGATGCTTCGGCGAAGAAAACACATCGATCCTTATGGATAACACTTTCGGATAACTTCCACGACGATATACAAGGGAGAGCATGCCTTCACTAGGTGAAGCGCCTGTATGTCCGGTGATGGACGTGGATGACAGTGCTTATCTGTTGACAGAAAATGAGGACGATTTGTCATTTTCAGCCGGGTAAGAAGACAGTATAAAAAAAGATCCCATTGCTTTCGCGACATCTTGCATCAAGCGATCGAGTAGTTGATGGAACCGGTGGATTCAAATATTAAAAAAATAATTATGAGGAGAACACCAATGTTTTATTCGAATAAGTCTTTTTTAGAAAGTCTGTTTGTCGTCGTGTTGTTTTTGCTTCTGTTTACCAAAGCGGCCGCCGACGATTTGCCCCGGCAAATTAAGTTTTTGCAAGTTCAGTTGACTGATGCGAATAAAAAAATCGCCGCATTGGAATCGGATCAACAGAGTATCAGCGGAAAGATTAGCGCTCTGCAAACCGGTTTGAATGGCACACATCAAGAAATTAGCAACTTGAAAAATAATGGCGCGTTAAACCACAATCAGTTGCTTGCAACAACTACGTTAAGCTACCGAACGGCGAATGGTCACGGTCGCTAGCGAGAGTAAATAAAACTTAGGGTTAGAGGGAGGCTCTGAGGTACGCGTTATCAATAGTCATCATGGATTGGCAGAAAATGAGGGAATCTTGTCGTTGTATAAAATGAGGGATTGGGTGACTATGTAAGCGCATCCCTCGTTTTCAGCTGAAAATTCGATTGATGAGTTCTTTGCAGATGGATTCGAGAATTAATAAAAAGAATAAAGCAATTCACTGAATCGGTTACGTATGCTGTTACATACAAGCCGGGATTATCCTGTTAGGAGGATCTATGACTACCCCTTTGCCCCCATCCAATCTCCCCTTTAAGCAGGTCCGTGTGCCGAAGGTACGTTCGGTTGCTTTTGTCACTTTTCCCGGTGTTGAGATTCTCGATCTGGCCGGTCCGATGGAAGTTTTCGCTTTCGCCAATATCGGTTTGCAACGCTCCGGCGCCTTCACTGAACCCGCCTATCAAATGGACGTATTGGCTGCAAAACCGGGGCCGATAACGACATCTTGCGGCTTGCAGATTATCGCCAATAAGGCGTACAGCGATATAGAAGACGGTATCGATACCCTGATGATTGCCGGTACGGTGGATCCGAGTTGTCTGTTGTGCGACCTGGCCTTGCAGGACTGGGTTCGAGCTATCGCGCCAAAGGTCGACCGTCTGGCTTCGGTCTGCACCGGGGCTTTCCTGCTGGCGGAAAGCGGTCTTTTGAACGGGCGCCGGGCGACCAGTCATTGGGATTATTGCGAGTGGTTGGCGCGGGATTATCCGGCTGTCAACGTTGAGCCGGACCGGATTTTTATCCGTGACGGCTCAATTTCAACATCGGGCGGCATTACCTCAGGCATCGATCTGGCGTTATCGATAGTGGAAGAGGATTGGGGGGGCGATCTGGCTTTGCTGGTGGCGCGTTATCTGGTCATGTTCCTGAAGCGTCCGGGCGGACAGAGTCAATTCAGCGCTTATCTGACCAGTAACGCCAGCCGTCCCGAGCTTAAGGATTTACAAGCCTGGATCATGTTGCATCTGAGCGACGATCTGCGTGTGGACATACTGGCCGAACGGATGTGCATGAGTCCCCGGCATTTTGCCCGTTTTTTCCAACAGGAAACCGGCATGACGCCGGCCAAATTTGTTGAATTGGCGCGTATCGATGCGGCGCGCCATTATCTCGGCAGCACCAGGTTATCGATTGAAGCTATCGCCGACAAATCCGGTTTTGGCGATCCGGAACGCATGCGCCGCGCCTTTATACGACATTTGAGCATTAACCCGCAAAGTTATCGTGAACGCTTCGGTCTCTCCGAGACGCAGTCAAACGCAGCTGCTTAGGCCTAAGCGAATCAGGACAGGCTGTTGCTGTATAGCAGCGTGTTGTTATAACCCATTTTATAAAGGAACTTACCATGCGTATTTTATTAATATCCTCATCCTATAACGGCTTATGCCAGCGTGCTCATGTTGAGCTGGAAGCCTTGGGTCATGATATTTCGATAACCTTGGCGCTGAATCCCGACGACATCAGGAAAGGCGTGACTTTTTTCCAGCCTGATTTGATTATTTGCCCGTTTTTAAAAGAAAAAATACCCGAAGATGTCTGGAAAAAACATCATTGCTTCATTATTCATCCGGGCATCAAGGGCGACCGGGGACCGTCATCGCTGGATTGGGCGATCATGAACGGAGAGAAGGAATGGGGCGTTACCGTGTTGCAGGCGGTTGAGGAAATGGATGCCGGCGACATCTGGGCGACCGAGACCTTCAAGATGCGCCAGGCCAGCAAAGCCGGGATTTACCGGCGGGAATTGACCAAAGCGGCTATCAAGGCCATGCTGCAGGCGGTCAGGCATGTCGAATCGAAAACCTTTCAACCGGAACCGCTGGATTATTCGAAACCCGATGTGCGCGGCGAGCTGCGTCCTTTAATGAAGCAGGTTGAACGAAAAATCGATTGGGCGACCGATCATGTCGCCACCATCATCAAGAAAATTAATGCCGCCGACAGTGCGCCCGGCGTACTCGATGTCATCGATAACCAGGAATATTACCTGTACGGGGCCCATGAGGAAAGCCTGCTGCAAGGCTGGCAGCCGGGGGAAATCATCGCCCAGCGTCACGGTGCGATATGTCGCGCCGCTATTGACGGCGCGGTCTGGATATCGCACCTGAAGCGCAAGAATATTGTAAAAGTACCGTTTTACAAGCGTTTTCTGTCACACGATAAACAATTCGATTTCAAGTTGCCGGCGGCAAAAGTCTTGGGCAGCCTGCTTGATGAAACGCCCGAATCGCCGATTGATCCTTTATTCATGGGTAGCGAACTTACCTTCAAGGAAATCTGGTACGAAGAGAAAAAACAGGTCGGCTATCTGCACTTCAATTTTCATAACGGTGCAATGTCCACCACCCAATGCCGACGACTGCTGGAGTCTTATCGTCTGGCCGTGGCGCGGCCCACTAAGGTGCTGGTGTTAATGGGCGGCAGTGACTTTTGGTCCAACGGCATCCATTTGAATATTATCGAAGCGGCGGAAAATGCGGCTAATGAGTCCTGGCGTAATATCAATGCGATTGACGATATTGTGCTGGAAATCCTGACCACGCAAACCAAATTGACGGTCTCGGCGGTATGGGGCGGCTGCGGTGCGGGCGGTGCGATGGCGATTCTCGCCGCCGACAAGGTCTGGGCGCGCGAAGGGGTGATTTTTAATCCGCATTACAAAACCATGGGACTTTACGGCTCGGAATATTGGACTTATTCGCTGCCGAAACGGGTCGGTCCGGTTAAGGCGCTGGAATTGACGGAAACGCCGTTGCCCATCGGTACGAAAAAAGCCAAGGCCATCGGTTATATTGATGAAATTCTGCCCGATGATTATGACTTGTACCGTGAGCAGGTCAGGCAAAAAGCCGAAGCCTTGGCGATGGACCCCTACTACCGGCAATTACTGGAAGAAAAACAAAAAATCCGGCAAAAAGACGAGCGTGTCAAACCGTTAGCGGCCTATCGCGCTGCCGAATTGCAAAAAATGAAAATTAATTTTTCCGGTAAGTTTTATGGCGGTGAAGTCAATTATCATGAAGCACGTTACAACTTTGTCCATAAAGTCAGGCCAAAAGAAACCGCCGCTTATCTCGCCAAGCACATGCGTCTTGATGCCGCCAAGCTGAGTGAATTAAGACAGCCTTTGGCGTATTAAATGATGCTTTAGATGCTTTGTTCCTTAGACTCTTCTCTGGCTCCCAAGCTTTTATCGTTCCCACGCTCCGGCGTGGGAATGCGGGCGCCAACGCTCCAGCGTTGTGTAATATGTAAGATAACAAGGGCCTTAGCAAGTTTTATGTTTCGTGACGCTGGAGCGTCTGTCACTGCATTCCCACGCCGGAGCGTGGGAACGATAAAATAAGGAGAGTCACATGTTTTTTAAATATTGGCCGGTACTGCTTGTTGATGACGAGCCCGATGTATTGGCGATTTCGCGTCTGGCGATGAAGAATTTCGAAGTCTACGGCTTGCCGCTGAAGATATATACCGCCGCCAGTAAAGAAGAAGCGATTTGGCTGATGAACGATGATGTCGAGGTCGGCTGTTCATTGGCGGTGGCTTTTCTTGACGTCGTGATGGAAAGCGAACGCGCAGGTCTTGAGCTTTGCGATTATATTCGCAACAACCTCGGCAACAAGCTGACCCAGATATATATTCGCACAGGGCAGCCGGGCATTGCGCCGGAACGGGAAGTCATCGATAAATACGACATCAACGGTTATTTCACGAAAGTCGAAGCCACTGAAGACAAATTGTATTCGTTGATCAAAAGCAGTATCCGGCAATACCTGTCTTACGGCATGGCGTTGTCCACCGTAGAATTATCGAATAGCCTGATCGAGGCCGCGGGATCGCGAAGAAAGCTGCTTTATACGTTGTCCCCGATCGGCGGCTTAAGCCCGGAACAGGCGGAAACACCGCGTTGGCTGATTATTGACGGAGAAGTGCTGTTTGCCGATGAGATTGATGCCGACAGGGGCTTGCAATTACTGGGTCGGCTGCGCGCGCTGGAAGGCATGCCGCTCAATCCCGCTGGTGATCGTTATATTCTCGATAACCAGGGTTACCGGCTCATCGATGTGGTCGGCAGTGCTTCTCAGGCGCAGGTGGCGTTTTTGTTTAAAAGCCGGTTTACGCCGCCTGATCTTATTGTTAATTTGATGCATGGCTTTGTTAAACAGTTGTCTGTGATCTGGAAGCAAAGCCGTGCCGATACCCTCTCCCCCGGCCCCTCTCCCATAGGGAGAGGGGAGTAAGGGTCGCTTAAGTCAGGATATAGTGGTACCGCCATGAATCATTATTTTTATGACGGCAGGGATTTGAGTACGGCTCTTGAGACCAGTTATGACGCCAGCCTGGTTGTTCAGTCGATTGCGATTGCCAGTCTGGCGTCTTATGCCGCGCTTAGTGTCGCGGGGCGCATCAGGGCGGCTGAATCCAGTAATAAACGCAGCATCTGGCTGTTGGTCGGCTCATTCACGATGGGCGGCGGCGTGTGGGCGATGCATTTTATTGCAATGCTGGCTCTCAAACTGCCGATTGCGGTGAGCTACGATGTGTTTATCACGGTATTGTCTACAGTCCCTGTGATACTGACCAGCTATGTCATGCTGGAAGTCATTAGCAGGCCTAAAATCAGCAAGTTGATTATTTTGGCCAGCGTGGTGATGGGCCTCGGCATCGGTGCCATGCATTATATCGGCATGGCCGCCATGCAGGGTATTTCCAGCCAATTGATCATGATGTTCGAATCGCGTCTGGTGGGTATTTCGGTATTGACCGCCGTAGTACTTTCAGGGGTTGCCTTGACTATCGACTTTTTGGTCGGACGCAATAAAAAAGGCTCGGATGCCATCCTCGCTAAAATCGGCGCAGCACTGATCATGGGCTTTGCCGTTTCAGGCATGCATTATTCGGGCATGGCGGCGACCTATTTTTTTGCTGATGACAGTTCTCCGAACTTGGTGCAAAGTTCATTGAATTCCGCCGCCCTGGTGTTTTGGGTGTCATTCACGTCGGTATTGATTGCCTCGCTGGCTATTTTTATCACTATTGTCGATAGCCGGATTCAACAGGCGACACGCGAAGAAGCGGTCAGCCGTTCCAGGATGCGGGAAGCGATAGAAAGTATTGCCGACGGCTTTTGTCTGTTCGATATGGAGGATTGCCTGGTGGAATGTAATCAGCGCTATCGGGAAATCATGGCTTACGGTTCGCCGATCATTCCCGGCATGCCTTTTGAGGCCATCATGCGGGAAGCCGCCGAGGACGGTCTGATTCTTGACGCCGACGGCTGTCTTGACGAATGGTTGAGCGAACGCATGACCCGGCATCGTTCGCCGCGGGAAAATTTTGTCGAGCACTTCAGAAACGACCGCTGGATGCGGGTCAGCGAGCGGCGGGTGTGGAATACCGGCACCGTTGCAATTCTTACCGATATTACCGAACTCAAGCAAACCGAAATCGAACTGTCCAAGGCCATCGCCGAGGCGCAAAAGGCGCGCGCTGTTGCTGAAGAGGCGAATAGCGCCAAAAGCGATTTTTTAGCCAATATGTCCCATGAATTGCGCACACCGATGAATGCAATCATCGGTTACAGCGAAATGTTGTTGGAAGACGCCAGGGCCTCGAAGCTCGATGACACGGTCAGTGATTTGTTAAAAATTCATTCTTCGGCGGTGCATTTGTTGTCGGTAATCAATGAAATTCTTGATTTGTCGAAGATCGAGGCCGGAAAAATGGAACTCTATATGGAAGAGATTCATTTGCCTTCGGTGATTAGTGAAGTCACCAACACCGTACAGCCGATTATTGATAAAAACGTCAACAAGCTGCGCATACACTGTTCAGAAGTGATTCCACTGATAAAAGCCGATTCGATCAAACTGCGGCAAATTCTGCTGAATTTGCTCAGCAACGCCGGTAAATTCACGCATGGTGGGGAAATCAACTTTACCGTATCCGTAGACAATGCGCTTGATGATGACTGGATTGTTTTTACCGTCAGCGATACCGGTATCGGTATGTCCACGGAGCAGGTCGATAAAGTATTCGATGCCTTTACCCAGGCCGATAATTCAACCACGCGCAAATACGGAGGCACCGGTTTGGGGCTTACTATCACCAAAAAATTCTGTGAAATGATGGGCGGCAGCATTTCGGTCGAAAGCGTACCGGCAGTGGGTTCCGTGTTTATAGTCAAGCTACCGGCGGTCATCGGATCATGAACAAAATCCTGCTCGTTGAAGACAATGAATTTAACCGCGACATGCTCTCACGTCGGCTTATCAAAAACGGTTTTGACATCACGGTCGCGGTTGACGGCGTCGAAAGTGTGTACTTGGCAAAATCGGTACAACCGGACTTGATACTGATGGATATGAGTTTGCCGGTGATGGATGGCTGGGAAGCGACCCTGCGCATCAAGGACGATCCTGTGACCCGCCACATCCCCGTGATCGCCTTGACTGCGCATGCCATGGGTCAGGACCGGCAAAAAGCCCTGGAGGCGGGTTGTGATGAGTACGATACCAAGCCTATCGAGTTGTCACGGCTGTTATCGAAAATCAACAAGTTCCTGGAAGCGTCATGACCCAGTGTGAGCATTTAACGGATACCTGTCTGGCGGTCAGTTCCGTGACCCGCCATGATTTAATGAACTGGTTAAATCAAATCATAGGTTATTCGGAAATGCTTGCCGAAGAAGCGGACAGCATCGCCCAGGAAAAGTTGATCGACGATCTGGGCAAGATTAACAGCGCCGCGCAGCAAATACTGGAGCGGCTGGAAACCTTGTTTTCCTGTGAAAAAATTATTACCCAACAAACCGGGGTTATCAGCTTGCAGGAACGAAGACTGAAGCCGCGAACGGAGTTTGATAAAACCCGCGCAACACTGCCGGAAAAGCAGATTAGTTGCAGAATTTTGGTAGTCGATGACAATCCCGCCAATCAGGAAATATTATCCCGGCGCCTGGAGCATCAGGGTTATCAAACCGTGTTGGCGGATAGCGGAGCGCAGGCACTCGAAAAAATGGCTCAGGACGCATTCGACCTGGTGCTGCTGGATGTCATGATGCCGGATATGAACGGCTACGAAGTGCTTCAACGCATGAAGGCCGATGCGGCTCTGGTCAAGATACCGGTGATCATGATCTCAGCCTGTGCCGATATTGATCATGTCATCAATTGCATTGAAATAGGCGCCGAAGACTATTTGCCCAAGCCGTTTAATTCGACGCTGTTGAAGGCCAGAATCAGCGCCACTCTGGAAAAGAAACGCCTGCGCGAACAGGAGCTCAAGCTGATCAGTCAGGCCATGCAGGCTGAAGCCGCATTGGAAAGGCATCGCGCATTGACCCAGGCCGTTGCCGGTGTGGCGCATGAAATCAATACCCCGTTGGGCATTGTTAAAACGGCGCTGAGCATCATTAGAAACCGCTTGTCGTTAGCGAATATACAAGCCTTGTTTCAAGGCGACGCTGAAAACCACGATCTGTTGCAGGATATTCTGGAATCGTCCGCATTGATGGTGAAAAATGTCGATAACGCGCATCGCCTGATCGAGAATTTCAAAAAAATCGCCGTGGAGCAAATTATCGAGCACCAGGAAACGGTGAATTTGCCGACGGTACTGAAAGACGCCGTCGATCTTTTTAAAATCAGTGCCCGGCAGGCAAAGCTGGATATTCACGTGGATGTTTCAGGCATACGACACGCGCAGGAATGGCACGGCTATCCCGGCTATATGACCCAAATCGTGATGAATTTCCTGCAAAATATCGAACGCTACGCTTACCCGGACGGCGTCGGCGGTCAGGTTGACATTGCCCTGGCTGATCGGCACGATCCCGACAAAGTCGAACAGTTTATTTTGACCATACACGATTATGGCGTCGGCATCAGCCCGGAGCATATCACCAGGATTTTCGAACCCTTTTTTACCACAGGTCGCAGCAAGGGAGGCACAGGCTTAGGGTTAGCCATTGTCGGCAATATTGTGGCCGTAGCGATGCAGGGTACTTTGTCTGTTGTGTCTGAGCCGGGTCAGGGCGCGTGTTTTACGGTTTGTTTCCCGAAAAATCTGGATAGCGGCGCATAAGCCAAGAAGTATTGGCTGTGTGGGTAAAACTTTTTTGCTCGCTTTTTTCATCAGGTGGGTAAAAAACTTGCCCGCCTGGCTTTCGGCGGACAGAGTACGCCGATGTTATAACCGACCCGAGGAGAATCATAACTATAGTTGAGATTTTGAGTCATATTTGAAAATACAATCAAAGCATGAGGAGACTATTATGAAGCAGCTTGACATGAAAAATAGTATAAGCAATTTGTCCACCCCTGGTAGTCACCATGCCTTTTACCGCGATAGGACAATAAGTGCAGGCAGGGATCAGGGCAGGGGATTAGCCTGTCAGTGCTTGGGTTATATACTGGCGCTGGTATTGGCTTGGTGGGCACAGGCGCTACATGCGGATCAATCGTACGGATATCGTTATCACTATGTTTCGCTTTCTGATGTTGAGTTACCTCCTGGATTCAATCAATTTTCTCCCTCCGCAATTGATAATAGCGGACGGGTTTACGGTGCGGTCTGGGATAGCTCGTCTGTCGCTCATGTTGCCGTCTATGCACACAGAGCCGTGACGGTTTTACAGCCGGGTTATCCCAGTGTCGCCAATAACCGGGGAACAATAGGGGGATCGGTCACCGATTCTGAGACCGGTAAATCACAGGCAGCGCTATTTCGCAGAGATCGTGTCAAGATGATTCCCTTTCTCCCTGGAGAGACACAAACCAACGTTGTTTCTATTAACGATTCCAATACTGCGCTTGTCTGGTCTGAAGATCCCGCCGGTCTTGTTCGGAATACCTATCGGCTTTACAGCAAGGGGAAGACGCTCTTCAGCTATCAGCTTCCTACAGGAAGCGATTGTTCTTCCTGCTGGGGAGTTAATAATCAGGGAATAGTAACAGGCACTATCTTCGATCCTGATTTGAATGCCTTCCGAGCCATACAGTTTCGGCCGCCTTTGTACAAACCCCAGTTGCTTGATCCCATTGGCAGCGACACAGATTCCACTTCATTCGGCATCAACAACTCTGGAAAAATCCTAGGCGTGTCGAACAGTTTTTTAGGTGACCCTACCAAGAACCGTTATGGGATATGGAACCGGAGAGGGCATTTCCAGGTGTTTTTTGAGGGGATTAATTTCTTCGCGCTTTTTAATGATAGCAACCTCATCGTTCTGAGTCAGAATTTTGATACAGACAGGAACAGTTATCTTGTGCCTGCGCCCGGTGTGCGTTTGAATCTGGTCGATCTGGTGGATAACCCGTCTGCGGTGACGGCCAGCTTCTTAACGCAAGCGGTCGATATTAATGACCGGGGAGATATTATCGGCTTCGGAGCCTGTGCTTCACTACCTTGTACATTCCTGTTGCGGCGGGTTTTGCCGTCCAACCCATAGATACTTGCTTGGCTGACAGCACTGCCGGGTTTAGCGTTTACTGAAACTTGATTTTGACCGGTACTTGAGGCGATAACGAAAGAACTACCGTCCTGTCATGGTTATTTAGGAATGTGCATGAAATAACTTGAGTAACGGATTCTGGCCCTCAGAGAGCAAGTTGTCGTAAGCAGAGCAACGCAGCAGTGGTTGCCGAGAGGGCTGGGACGATATAGCAATTTAAATTAACTTCTGCTTCATACTACTTAAGGGCGATACATCGGGATATTAATGTGGCTACTCAATATTTGTATGTAATGGGGGCCGAATCCGGGGCAGGCAAAAGCACGGCTTGTCTGGGTATTTTGGCGCAATTAATGGAATCGGGATTTACCGGCGATCAGTTGGCTTACATAAAACCCGTGACCCAATGTATCGAAAAACAGCCGGTCGCATTGTTTTGTGAACAAAACAACATTGCCTGCCGCGACATCGCCAGTCTTGTCTTTAGCAAAGGATTTAGCAAGAATTTCATCGCCGGATTAACCCCGCGTTCCGATGAGCTGTTGGCCGGGGTGCTGGCGACGATAGCCGATAGCGGCAAGGGCAAGTCGATGGTTATAATCGACGGTGTCGGTGATCCGTCGGTAGGCGGCGTGGTTGGTGTTTCCAATGCGGATGTTGCGGCGGCGCTGGCTTGCCGGGTGATTTTTGTCGGCAGGCCCGGTATCGGCGCCGCGCTAGACAACACGCTGTTGTGCGCGTCCTTTATGCACAGTAAGGGCATAGCGGATATAGGCGTCATCTACAACAAAATAGCGCCGGTGGCTATGGCCGAGATAAAACAGTATGTCAGCAAAAGATTGCCGGAGTTATTACCGACAGTCACTTTGCTTGGATTTATCGCCGGCTGTCATGATCAGGCAGACATAATGCAAGGTTTTGATGCCGGTATAGACAGAAAAGCGCTGATTGATTGGCTTTTGTCGGCCAGAGGCGCTTAAATCATTCAAATATGGGCAAAAACTCGGTCAATAGAAAACATCAAGCCAGACCTCCATCCAAATATTAAGATGTGAAAAATTTCACATCTTTCCTGTGAGTTTCTTCTCAGACATGTCGCGGGCATCTCTCTATACTTGAGCCAGCTTCAATGTTTCGGCGCTACCCCACCGGCTCCCACAAGCTCCCACAGCAGCTGTTAACAATGAGCTAATTCGACCAGGATGTTCCCCATCCTGGTCTCTTTTATTTTCTGCTCCCTGGCAGGCAAGTTTAACGGTTATGGCTTTGACTCCGCTCAGACGGCGGCTTTTTAGTTCCGCATTAAGTGGACAGCCCAAATTTCTATCAACAAGACCTTGTAAAAACTCATCTCTGTAGTTTATCCAAACTACTGAAAGAACCGCGGAAAGCCAAAGTCCGATGAGCGAAGGGGGGAGAAAGAAAAATTAGGAGGACGTCTTAATTATGTCGCTCAATCAAGCTACTTCGTCAATGTTCGAAGCAAGTAAACAAGAAACAGGCAGCAATGACTGTAGATCGGCGCTGGTAGGCGTGTCCGCCTTGACGAATCCGACGTTGGCGGCGCTGGACAACGGCGTAAAAGACGGTAAATGGTTTAGCTTGATGGATAAAATCTATGCGATGGCGACTTTGCAAGCGGCTTGGCAACAGTTGCAAGGCAATAAGGACAGTCATGGTATAGACGCCATGAGTCTGGAGCGCTTCGCATTGCAACAAGAGCACAATCTGCTTGAGTTACAGCAAGCATTAAAAGACGGCAGGTACCAGCCGCTACCGATCAAACAGGCATTTATAACGAAAGCCTGCGCCGATGAACTTGTCGCAGGGATACCCGCCGTTAAAGACCGAATCGTTCAAATAGCCCTTAAAATGGTCATAGAACCGATTTTTGCGAACGAGTTTGTCGTGCATAATTACGGATTCAAACCGTTAAGAAGCCGCACCGATGCGTTAAGACAAGTTGATAAATACCTGAAAGCCAGACAAAACTGGGTAGTCGATGTTGATATGAAAAGTCTCTTTGACACGATACTGCAAGCAGCCCTGATGTCTGAAGTCGAAAAGCGCATCAGTGATGCTAACGTTCTGAAGCTTATCTATATCTACCTGAAGCAAGACATCATGGAATTAGAATCGCCCGGTACCGAAATGCCGCAGGAGACTGTTATTAGTCCCTTGCTAGCCGACCTGTACTTGCATTCATTGGATAAACGCATGAAGCAGGCGGGCTATACAATAGTCAAACATGCGAACGATAGTGTCATGCAGAAGCCGGAAAGACGCACGGAAAACGTTGCTATCGGCACAGCAATGGGACAATCACAAGAGTTTGATTTTGCGTTTCGACAAATTCCATGTAGCTGATTTTAAATTAAGTAGTCCATTCATAGTTTCAATGCATCGTGTGCTAACTATGGACTTCCTCCATGAAAGACCTTTCACCAACACATCATCATAGTATTGCCGGAGATAAGTATTTCCAGGCTTCTACGCCTTAAAACAAGCCTGCGCTTGTTTTTATCGTAATTTTCATAATATATTCGGAATGGACAATATTATTGTCAGGGTATAATCTTCGCATTTCTTTTGCCTGGAAAGACTATGCGTTATCTGGCGATTATATTACTGGTTTTGTTTACCCAAGCGTGTTGGTCGGTGGACCGTGCTGCGGGTAAAACGTGTGCCGATAAACAGGCCGCCAGGCTGGTTTCCTTGCAAGGCGCGTTATTCGTTGACTCCGGCGGCAATGGCGATTGGCGGCCCGCGCAGCTCAATGCAACGCTATGTGAAGGGAGCCGGGTGCGGCTGGAGGACTACAGTCGGGCTTCGTTGCTGTTGCCGGACGGCATTATCCTGCGTCTCGATGCCGGTACGGTACTCTCGCTGAACGGCATTGAAGCCGAGAAACCCACCTTGCTGGCCTTGCTGAAAGGCTTTGTACACTTTATCAGCCGAACGCCCCGGCATCTTGAAATCACCAACCCAATCGCCAACGCCGGACCCGAAGGCACCGAGTTTGCGATGCGCGTTGATGATAACACGGCATCACTGTGGGTTTATGAAGGCGGCGTACGGTTTTTCAATCAACAGGGCAGCTTGCACCTTGATCCGGGGCAGGGCGCACAAGCCCAACGCGGGCAAGCCCCGCAAGCCAAGATTGACATCAAACCGCAAGACGCCGTCAATTGGGCGCTTTACTACCCGCCGCTGCTGCCTTTTCCCGATAAGTCAACGATCATCGACGCCGATATTGGTTCGGCGATACGGGATTTTCGGCTGGGTCATACGGATCTGGCTTTGGCGCGGCTTAATAGCCTGACGCCTGACCGACAAACCACCTATTTCTTTAAAGTGCGTGGCGCCATGCGCCTTACCGCCGGGCAAGTAAATCCCGCCTTACAGGATATTCATGCGGTGCTGGCAAGCAAGCCGAATGATGCCGACGCCTTGGCATTGCAATCGGTACTGGCGCTGACGCAAAACCGCAAAGACGAAGCCTATAGCCTGGCAAACCGGGCGATTGCCTCCGATCCTCACTCAGCCACCGCTTATTCCGCTCTTTCGTATGCCGAGCAAGGCCGTTTTGACCTGGACAACGCGCTAAAAGCCGCAGGACTGGCCGTTGAATATGCGCCAAACGATGCGATGGCTTGGGCGCGCAAAGCGGAACTTGAGCTTTCGTCAGGATTGACTTCTGCAAGCAAGCAAAGCGCGGAGCGGGCGCTGGCGCTTGACGCGACACTGGAAAGAAGCCAAACCGTCATGGGTTTTGCCTATCTACTGGGTTTGGATACCGAAGCGGCCCTCCGAAGCTTTACAACGGCGATACAGCTCGATTCCACATCGCCGTTGGCGCGATTGGGCTTAGGGCTGGCTAAAATTCGCGACGGCGATCTGGAGCAAGGCCGCCGCGATATGGAAATCGCCGCCATCCTTGATCCTTCCAATGCCTTGATCCGTAGTTATCTGGGCAAGGCGTATTTCGAGGAAAGACGCGCTACGCTCGCCGAAGATCAATATAGCCTTGCGAAACAGCGCGACCCCAAAGACCCGACCGCGTATTTTTACGACGCCGTCAACAAGCAAACCACCAACCGCTTACAAGTGTAGGTTTTTAAATAAAAGTAGACAAAACAGGATGTTGAGATAAATTAACAGGTGTCAATACAAATTTTCACTGGAGGATATTGCCATGTCTCAACATCCTGAACTATCGCAATGGATCGATACGGTTA
>SXIP01000236.1 GCA_005772825.1 Methylococcaceae bacterium
CCGCAAATGACCCGGTCCATCGGATGCGGGCTGGCCATGTCTTCCAGTATCATTTCAATAGCGGTCTGCTGGTCGGGCGTTTCTTCAAACGGAAAGGCATCTGCAAACGTCTGATAATCCGCATCTTCAATAGCAAAGGCATGACCTTGTTTAACGGCTCTTTTGGCGTGAATTTCCAGTAATTCAGCCGCTACATCGCGGATGCGTTCTATCGCTTTTTTCTTCGCCTTGGTCCATTGATCACCGCCCAGTTTATGCAAAGGCGCATTCTCGGGACTCATGCCGGTATAGCGGCCGATCAGGTGCAACGATGAAACGGGTACATACAGCTTGTCGTTATGGGCATATTCCAGGGTTAGGAATTCGGCATCAATGCCGCCGATCTGCAGGGTCTGTAAACCCAAATAGCGACCGACACCGTGTTCCTGATGCACGACCGGCGAGCCTATGGTCAGTTCATTGAGATTATTGACGATATTTTCCAGCTCGCGCATCCCGGATTTACGTCGTCTGCGCCGTTGCTGGACTTTTTCACCGGACAGCAGGCTTTCGGTGATGATGGCGATTGCCGGGGTTTTGTCCTGATCCGCTTCCAACCATAAACCATGATCCATCGGCGCGACCAGCACGCAGGGCGAAGTCTCGGATTTTAGGAAGGCCTGCCAGTTTTCAACCGGTTTTACTCTGATTTTATAGGATCTTAATTTGTCGATCAGGCCTTCGCGCCGTCCGGCAGATTCGGCGACGAAAAGAATTTTGCCGGTAAAATCGCCGACAAACTGTCGCAATTTTTGCGCCGGTTCGTTCAGCTTGGCATCGATAGTTAATGTGGGTAAGTGCAGGCAGTTGAAATCACAGCTTGCAGATGACGGGTCGTGCGTTTCTTTGGCCCCGTGGTCAACGCTGATACGGGCAAATACAGAAGTTTTTTGCGCCAGTTCATTGGTCGATAAAAATAACTGTTCGGGTTTCAGCAGCGGTCTTTCAATATCATACTTTCTTTGTTCATAACGCTCCTCAGCTTCGCTATAAAAAGCCTGCGCCGTCTGATTGAACGCATTCGGCATCACCAGAACCGCAGAGGCCGGCAGGTAATCGAACAAGGTCGCCGTGCGTTCTACAAACAGCGGCAGGTAGTATTCAATGCCACTCGGCGCAATGCCTTTGCTGACATCCTGATATAACCTGTTCTTTTCCGACGCCTGTGGGAAACACTCCCTGAATGTCTGGCGAAAATGTTTGATGGAGGCATCGGTAAACGGGAATTCCCGCGCCGGAAATAACTGAATACGGTCAATTTTTTCCAGCGAGCGTTGTGTTTCAGGATCAAAGGTGCGGATAGACTCGATTTCTTCATCAAACAATTCAATCCGAAACGGCGCTTTGCTGCCCATCGGAAACAGGTCGATAATCGCGCCCCTGACGGCAAACTCGGCATGTTGATAGACTTGCGACACACATTGATAACCGACGCTTTCCAGCTTGATCCGGTTCAGTTCCAGATTGAAATCATCACCGACTTTAATGGCGAAGCTGTTGGCTAAAACATGTTCTCTCGGTGCGAGGCGGTACATTAACGTAGTGGCCGAGACAACCAGCGCGCCGCGTTTGACTTGCGGCAATAAGGCCAGGGTTTTCAAGTGTTCCGAGGTGATTTCCGGCAACGGCGAAAAGACATCGTAGGGCAGGGTTTCCCAATCGGGAAAATGCAGAATAGGGTGTTCGTCCTGTAAAAAAAACGCTAATTCATGCTCAAGGCGCAAGGCGGTTTGATTATCCGGCGTGACAATGACAAACAGGCGGCTTTCATTTTGAATGGCGGAAGCCAAGGCCAGCGAGTCGCCGCAACCGCTAAGGCCGGTCCAAATCAATGATTGCTCTTTGGACGCCGGAATGGTGGGAGAGAAAATTAAAGAATTAGCCATTGAAGAGACGGATAATGGATTCAGGGTTGAAGAGAATGTCATGCTGAGCAGGTTTCAGCTGTTGGGATATAGATAACGAAGTGAACCAAGCCGTACAAATTCCCCTCTCCCTCAGGGAGAGGGCTAGGGAGAGGGGAATTTAAATAACGTTTTATCAGCTTCTGCTTCTATAAGAAGTGTAATTATATCCCATTACTTTTATTTGAAGCTGTCGGAATATAAGCAGCAATGAATACAAGCCGGCAAGGCAATGGTCTTTGGGTAACCGGTGGCAATAAGGTACAATAATTTAGAGTGCCAAGTACATCCAACGGCGACATGAACGGCAATGACGTAGCCCATGCAGACATGTTGATTAAAATTAACCCAAAAAAATAGAGGTAACACCATGAAAAAAACTTTGTTTCTGACCATTGCGATGCTGGTTTCAGCCAATGTAAGCGCCGCTACCGATCATTATGTATTACGTGACGGCAACCGTGTCAGTCACCTGAAAATCACCAAACTCAACGATGAGATTACTGTCAGCGCCGATGTGGAGTTTGAACCTGGCGCCAATGACACAGGCAAAACAGCCTGTTCTGGCGAAATTTCCGGTGAAGCCAAAAGCACTGCTGAAAACGAATTGCTGCTGAAAAAACACTCTGAAAGCGAAGCCACTTACTGCGAATTAAAAATCCAGCTGGGGCCAAACGGCGCGAAAATCGAACAATCCAAAGATTGCGATAACTTTGCTGTAGAGAATTGCCATTTTTCCAGTGGTGGAAAAGAACTGGTTAAAGTTAAGTAACCGGGCGGCTGGAACGGGCACCGAGTCCGGCAGAGTTGTCAAATCTGCCGGGTCTGTGCTCACTGCCATTAAAGCAAGTGTTGTAGGCGCAAGTCATCGCTGCGATGAAGCAGTGCAAGCCTTGCTAATGATTAAATCGACGTACGTTGCAATACGATTGAAACTGCTGCTGCACGGGTAACGACACCCAGTTTTTCAAAAATATGTTCGAGGTGCTTGTTGATGGTCCGCGGACTATTACCCAGAATGACACCGACTTCCTTATTGGTCTTTCCCCTGGAAACCCACATCAGTATTTCCGCCTCCCGAAAGGTAAGGCCCAGGGAATTTCTAACCGTTTCAAGATCCCATTCTCCCGAGTGGGTTTCCAACAGCAAAAGATACTCACCGGTATTTTGGCAGGGTGTTATTTTTGCTGAAAAACTGACACCGGCCCGGTAGCTTTCAAACGAATCCATATCCGATTTGCCGGCATTCCCTATACGTTGTTTAACCCATTCATGTATTGGTTTCGGCAGTGGCGAACCCGTTTTATGGTCACTGTTTAAGGCGTGTTTTTGCACAAATTCATCCAGCCACAGGCTGCCGCCCGGTGTTAGCCAAGTGAGGTTGCCGTATGAATCGATGGCCAGCGCGGAGAAGGTGCTATTGTTTAGCGCATGTTCAGCGCGTTGCAGGTTTCGGGCCTGAGTCAGTTGCACATCCACTCTGACCAGCACCTCGGGCGGGCGTATCGGTTTGACGATATAGTCAACGGCACCTTCGCCGAAACCGCGCAACAGGTCATCCAGTTCGCCTAAGGCCGTCATAAATAACACCGGAATCCGGGCCGTTTCGGGTTCCAATTTGAGCCGACGACAGGTTTCAAAACCGTCGATGCCCGGCATCATAACGTCCAGCAGAATAATATCCGGTTTCAGATAAGCAATTTGCTCCAGCGCCGACAGCCCGTCAGTGGCGACGAGCACCCGGTAACCGGCCTCAGAAAGTGTGTCTGACAACAAGGCAAGATTGCCGGGCGTATCATCGACAATCATGACGATGCCGTGATGTGAGGACAGCTGCGTATCGGAAAATTTACTGGTCATGGCCGTTTAGCTCGGTATGGATGGCGCTTTGTAGCATTTTTTTGATTTCGACCAAGCGAAATTCGCCGGCCAGTGTCATGATGCGTCGGGCAAAATCGGTATACTCGGGATTGTGCTGAATCAACTCGTTCAGGTATTGATTGAGTCCCCGTACATCGCCGATGCGAACATAAGCGGTTAATTCCTGAATCGTGTCCGGTGGCGGCAGTTGATTATTGCTTCGTCGTTCGGCTTCCGCTTCCGCTTCCTGGTACTGTTCCTGACAAAGCCATTCCAAAACCAGATGTAGTTTAAGTTTGCAGAGCAGTTCGCTGACTTGTATCGGCTTGGACAGGAAGTCGTTGCATCCGGCATTGATCGCATTGAGCCGATCGGAAGGATAGGCGTTGGCGCTTAACACCACAATGGGATTGGTATAACCGGTGCTGCGTAATTGACTCGCTGTGGCTGCGCCATCAAGGCCGGGCATCGATAAATCCAGCAGAATCAGGTCCGGTGGGTTATGTTGAACTTGATCAATGCATTCTTCTCCGCATCCGGCTTCGAACATACTAAAACCCAAGGGTTCCAGAATAGATATAACCAAGTGTCGATGTTCCGGTTGATCATCGACAATAAGAATTTTGCGACATTGACCCTGATAGCCGATGATGTCGTCTTCTTGAATGACTTGCTGTTCTCCGCCCGGATTGGGCAGCAATAGCCGCACGGTAAACGTGGAGCCCTTATTCTGGTCGCTGCTTACAGCCAGTTCACCGCCCATGATTTCGCAGAGGATTTTGCTAATGGTCAGCCCCAGGCCGCTACCCGAGCATAGCGTCTCATTCGGTAATTGTGTGAAGGGCTGGAATATGTTTTGCAACTGGTCTTTATGGATGCCGGGGCCGGTATCGATGACCTGAAACGTGGTGACGCCGCAACTGTAACCGATACGAAACAGGATTTCGCCCGTCGAGGTAAATTTGATTGCATTGCCGAGCAGGTTAATCAGAATTTGTCCTACCCGTTTTTCATCACCGCGAACCCGTTTCGGGAGCGTGTTGACTATTTGACAATAAAAAGACAAGCCCTTCGCTTCAGCCTGGGGCTTGAAAATGCTCACCAGATGTTCAATAAAGGGCTGGAAATCAATGGGCTCCTGGCGAAGTTCAAATTTGCGCGCTTCGATACGGGCAATATCCAGGATGTCTTCAATCAATGCGGACAAATGTTCGCCGCTACGCTTGACAATATCGACGGCCTGCCGTCTATGCGGCGGGATAGCCGGATCTTGTTGCAGAATGTAAGCGTAGCCGATAATGCTGTTTAACGGCGTGCGTATTTCGTGGCTCATGCTGCTGAGGAAACGGCTTTTTGCACTGTTGGCGCGATCCGCCATTTTGATGGCTTGCTGTAATTTGACATCGGTCTTTTCATGTTCGGCAATTTCCATCAACAAACGTTGTGTTTGCTTGGCAATTTCCTCATGGGCGACGCGTCGGCTTTCGTCGTTCAGGATTAGCCACCAGGTACACAGACCGATGAATACCAGCAATGACGCATACACTTTGGCAAAATTTTCCAGTAACAGCTTAAATGCATAAGGGGACCGCTCGGCGGTCAATAAATCCTGGTAATAAATGATGCCGACAAATACGCTGGTTAAGATGGTCAGAAACAAAAATAACAGGCTAAATCGTATCAGGCGCAGCCTGACGTTCAGATTTAACCAGCCGGGAAAACAGGAGTCGGCAAAGCTCAGCAGGTAGTCATCCAGGCGCATACCCGGTTTGCAGGCGTCCATACAACTGGAGTCCAGCGTACAGCAAAGCGAGCAGATACTACTCTCATAAACCGGGCAATAAGCCATATCTTCCCGTTCGAAAGTATTTTCGCAAATGCTGCAACGGCTGAGTTGCGCTTGATTATGAAGACCGCTGTCGCGGACAAGATAACGCTCACGGCCGTACAGCAAGGCAACGCAAGGAACGAGCAGAAAGGCCAAGCTTAACGCTATAAATGCTGAAAAGGCCTGGGCATGGATACCGAACAAGCCCAGATAAGCCGCTATCGAAACGATTGATGCGCACAGTGTGGACAGCGTGCCGACCGGATTGAGGTCGGGCAGGTAAGCGCGCTTAAATTCAATCACCGGAGGGCTTAGCCCTAAGGGTTTGTTGATCAATAATTCGGCGGCAACGGCACTGATCCAGGCTATCGATATATTGGAAAATAAGCCCAGGACTTTTTCCAAAGCGCCGAATACGCCGAATTCCATCAGTAAAAGGGCGATGGAGACATTAAAGACTAACCAGACCACCCGGCCCGGATGGCTGTGGGTCAGGCGCGAAAAAAAGTTTGACCAGGCCAAGGACCCCGCATAGGCGTTGGTGACATTGATCTTTATTTGGGAAATCACGACAAAAAGGCATGTGACCGCCAATGCCGTCTCGGTATTGTCGAATAATTCACCGTAAGCCACCAAGTACATTTGCGTCGGTTCATGCGCATGCAGCGGCGGTATACCGTGCCGGACGGCAAGATGAGCGAGCAAGGCGCCGCCCAGCTGCCTGATCATGCCGAACAAGATCCATCCGGGACCGGCGGTAATGGTCGCCAGCCACCAGCGCAGCCGGTTTTTCGCGGTCAGTTCCGGCATAAAACGCAAAAAGTCCACTTGTTCGCCGATTTGCGCCACCATTGAAAATGCGATGGTGGTGGCGCTGCCGAACATCAGCCAGTTAAAGCCCTGGCCGCTGCCTGCCAGCCGGAAATAGGATTGCAGCGTCGCTATCGGCTCCGGTTCGTGGGTGAATACTGCAATATAGGGGGTAATCAATAAAACCAGCCACACCGGTTGTGTCCATAATTGCATGCGACTGATCGTGGTAATCCCGAAAGTGACCATAGGAATGACAGTCACCGCGCTGATAATATGCGCTATAGCCAGGGGGATGTGGAAATACAGCTCGATAGCCAGGGACATGATAGAGGCTTCGAGCGCAAACAGTGTAAAAGTAAAAGACGCATAAATTAATGAAGTAACCGTTGAACCGATATAACCGAAACCGGCGCTGCGTGTTAGCAAATCGATATCGATGTTATGGCGGGCGGCATAATAGCTGATTGGGAAGCTGGTGATGAAAATAATCAGGCCAACGGCCAAAATCGCCCAAAAAGCATTGGTAAAGCCGTAATTGATGGAAAGAAATCCGCCAATGGCTTCCAAAACCAAAAAAGACGTCGAGCCGAATGCCGTGTTGGCGACCTGGAATTCCGACCACTTGCGGAAAGTGCGCGGCGCAAAACGCAAGGCATAGTCTTCCATGGATTCGTTCGCCACCCAGGCATTATAGTCGTGACGGGTTTTTGAGATGCTTTGATGGATATGCGCCTCCTGTGTAGGCACTGCCGTTAAGTTAAATGTGCATTAGGAATGTGCATGATGCGTATCGGATTCAACCGGCCGAACACGCGACACAACCATTGTTAGAGAGCGGATAAATAATTGCGCTTTGATATTTATGCTTTGATATTTATTAAAAGGCGCCTACTGTCAGGTTCCCGGTAAAGTGTTGTTTATCACGGTGCTTGATAGGCTATTATATAGCAACTATTTAACAGTGTTCCCAGTCCAGCGCTTGGTAACGCGCTGAGTCGTTACAACGATTCATTTTTAAACTTTCGTTCGAGGCAGTCATGAGTCCGTCAATTCAGCATACCCCATTTTCCTTGTCTCCCGAAATGATTCAAAACCCGGACTCCGGTTGGCGGCAACTCAGCGAGGGCGTGATGCTGCGCATCCTGTTTCAGGACACGGACAGCGATTACCATGTCGGGTTGATACGTTACCAGCCGGGCGCTTCGGTTTCCCTTCATTTACATACCGGCGACGAGCATATTTATGTGCTGTCAGGCTCCCAGCGCGATGAAAGAGGTCTCTATACGGCGGGCAGTTACATTTATAATCCGCAGGGCTCCCGGCACAGCATCACGAGTGAAGAGGGCTGTATGGTCCTGGCGCACTGGCATAAACCGGTGCAGTTTGTCGCCGACTAGAACCTCAATGCAAGCAAGCGGTTCGTGCCCCCGGTTGTTTTAAATGGCCCGTTTTCGGCAAGCCCGAAGTATTTTAATGAAGTAAGGTAACAGGCAAAAAATAATCTTCGCAAGCTCATATAGTTCCCCCGCTCCGGCGCTCATCGTTATACACAACTCGACGTAGGCCGGAATAAGACTGTCTGCGCATTAGCGCAGGACAGGCGTTTCCGGCACTTCGAATCCCCGAAATGCCGGAAACACACGCCCTTGCTGACGCCGGGCGTGCTTATTCCGGCCTACATTCTGCCTTTGAGTTAAGAAAGCTTCCTCTCGCTCATCTAGCCGCCGGCTGCCGATTTGGCTTGCAGATAATTTCGCCATCCGCCGAAGCCGGTTATTTCAAGCGATTTTCCGATCGGGTAATATTCAGACAAAAAACCGTATTCCCATTGACCGTTCTCAAGTTCCACAGACCCCAGACAAAGAGGGCTCTTGATTAGGCCGATAAAATCACCCCAATGCGCCTTGGGCAACTCCCACAGTTCCAACTCGATATTTTGTCCGTGTTCTTCATCCCTTATCAGGCCCGGACGTTCAGGCGGGGCAATCGCCAGGGCATAGAGCCGGTAATTGGCGGAGGTGCGGGCGGTTGCGTAAAAACGCGCACCGAGATCAAGCAACTGGCGGTTTAACGGTAAGCCGTGCATGTGCGCACCGCACACGGCGATACGCCGGTATCCGCTTGAGGCAGTTGCCGGGGCCGGTAAATCACCGTCACTTTCTACTATCCGCCCGGCTGCGTTCCGTTGTAGCGCCTCAAAATGTTTGGCATAGCCGAGCAAGCGGTTGTCGGATAATGCTGTGCTGAATAACGTGATGCCGAAGGGCAGGCCGGTGGCGTAAAAGCCTGACGGTATCGCTACAGCGCACAGGTCGAGCAAATTCATGAAATTGGTGTAATAACCGAGATTGCTGTTCAGGTTCACGGGGTCGGCGAGCACTTCGTCGATGCGGTAAATACGCGGTGCAGTCGGCGTGACGATGCACGACAGGCCTTGCAGCACGGCATGGGTTTCGCGTTTCAGTTGTTGCAAACGGTGCAAGGCGGCGAACGCATCAACCGCGCTTTTGTCTTGTGCAGTCGACAGCACCTGACGGATAACGGGATGCAGTTGCTCCGGTCGGGCTTCGATATAGTCTCTAATGCCGGCGTAGCGTTCGGCAACCCAGGGGCCGCCGTAGAGTAAAAGCGCCGCTTCCAGGAAGGGTTGGAAATCGATTTCCACCACTTCACCGATGCTTTGCAGCGTGCTAATCGCCTGACTGAACAAAGCGGAGCCTTGTTCGTCACCGAAAAAGTTTAACTGTTCCGGTTTCGGCACGCCAAAACGCAGCTTGTCTTCTTTGTTGAGCGCCGGGAATAACGGTCGTGGATCGCGGGCGTAGCTGTCGTTGGGGTCAAATAGGGCCAGTATGTCCAACAAGTATTCCGCTTCCGCCGCCGAGCGGCTGAATATCGAGACACAATCCAGGCTTTTGCATGCCGGCACCACACCGGCGCAACTGATCAAGCCCCGCGTCGGTTTTACACCGACAATATTATTGAAAGCCGCAGGTATGCGCCCGGAACCGGCGGTGTCGGTTCCGAGCGAAAAGCTGACGATATTGAGCGCTACGGCAACCGCCGAGCCTGAGCTGGAACCACCGGCGATGTAATCTGGATTCAGCGAGTTCTTGCAGATGCCGTAAGGTTCCGGCGAGCGCGTTCCGTTAAGCCCCGTGGCGAATTGGTCCATATTGGTCTTGCCGATCAACACCGCACCGGCATCGATGAGGCGCTGCACGGCGAAGGCCGTTTGTGCGGGCAGGTAGCTGAAGTCGGGGCAAGCCGCAGTGGTCGGCAGGCCGGCGAAATCTATGTTGTCCTTGACGGCGAAAGGAATGCCGTACAGCGGTAATTGCGCCGGGTCCCGCTGCTCCAGTTTGACGGCTTCCGCCATCAGTGTTTCCGGGGCTTGCAGGCTGATCCAGATATTGCGATCTTTAAAATTCCCGGCTTGAACCAGGACTTGACCGATCACTTCCGAGACCGTGACGGTACGGTTCAGATAGGCATCCCTCAAGGCAAACAGATCCAGGGACAACAAGTTAATCGACGTATTCTTGTTCGATATATTCAAAGCGCTTCCCTATGGTTTAAGGCGATAAATGGTTAATGAGCGGCCGGTTCATGAAATAGCCGCAATGAAGCTTGCAGAATCCGATACCGCACCGAAGACGCCGCCTTGCATCTTGATCATGTGCAGGGCGGCCTGATGATTGCCGACATCGGTCGCAGCGCAGCAGTCGGCCAGCAACACGCATTCATAGCCACGGTCATTGGCATCGCGCATTGTGGTGTGGACGCAAACATCGGTGGTAATACCGGTCAGGATAATATTGTCGATGCCGCGATTATGCAGCAGCAAATCCAGGTCTGTGGCGTAAAAAGAACCCTTGCCCGGTTTGTCGATAATGGGCTCGCCCGGCAATGGGGCCAG
>SXIP01000237.1 GCA_005772825.1 Methylococcaceae bacterium
GGCCAATGAGACAAATCAGCGCTTCGATCAAATTATCGTTGATTTGCCGAAAGCGATGAAAGGCGAAACACAGCAAATACAGGCGGGTTGTGGGTTCCGCCATGCGCCGCAGCTTATAGACGGAGTAGAACGGAACCAATGAGGCATAGTATTTTATGCTCTCATTGGACAGGCCGGCAGTACCCAGAAAGCTTTGCCCGAATTCATACAGCGGCTGGAAAAATTTGCGGCGGTCAACCTCCTGGCGTAACTCGCGGTAACTGAAATCCTTAGGCTCGTGTTTGAGTAGGCTGATGCGGTACATGCCTTCCTCGAACTCAAGCAAGGCTTCGAGTTGCTTGTCGACATCCGGCGTCATGGCTTTTTCCAGTAAGCCCGTAATCCGCCGACGTTCGCCAGTCACAACCCGGCTTACCATGTCCTGTAGATAAGTGTAGCCAGGAGCAATGAGGCGTTGGTTTGTCAGGTGTTGTAAGGTTTCGCGCAGGATGTAAATTGGCTGTGTCGACAGCATGGCGATCCGTTGCGCTTTCAGTTCCAGTGCTGCCTTGGCTTCGCCGTCGCATAGGCGATAGTCGAATAACTGGAGGATAAGCTGCTGGTGTTCAAGCCGGGTCGGCTTAGAAAGGGTTTTGATCTTATCTAACGCCTGGTCGGGGAAATAGCGCTGGAGAATATAGCGGAGGTCGTCGAGCACGGCTTCCCGCCCGTAAACAAAAAACTGTTGCTTGGCCTTGAAATACCCGATTTGAAGGATTAAATGGACTGCTGACGAACGGCTATAAACGGCGTCGACGGCTGTCTGTTCAATCGCGCTTAAATCGAAGAAGAGACTGCGGTCGTCATCGCTAAAACAAGGCAATCCGTAAAGATCATCGATTTCACTTTTCGTCAGGATAGACAGGCGGCGCGAATTGACGCTCATTCGGCCCCGCTTTTCGGCGAGTGCAGAAAGTACACTTTTTGCACATTTGTCCAGAGTTTGTTTTTTGACATTTCAACCCATCGATTACGGTGTAAAAACCAGTGCATTTATCAAGTGGCAATTATGCCTGATATGTGATAACTTTTAGCACTATGAAAGACAAAGATTTCACTTCCCATGTCACCTCGCTCCATCGGATTGGTTATGCCCGTGTTAGCACTGTCGGACAAAATCTCGATTCCCAACTTGATGTGCTGAAGCAGGCAGGATGCGGAAAAATCTTTACGGATAAAATGACCGGTTCGCGGATGGATCGCCCGGGTTGGGATTCGTTGATGGCCTATGCCCGTCCTGGCGATACGCTCGTGGTTACTGAACTGAGCCGCATGACTCGTTCATTACTTAATTTGTTGGAAACTACTAAGTTGCTTGAGGAACGAAAAGTCGACCTGGTTTCCTTACGCGAAAACATCGATACCAGTACCGCTACCGGGCGTTGTTTCCTTTCGATGATGGGCGCCATCCATCAAATGGAGCGGGAGCTACGTGCGGAGCGTGCTGCCGCCGGGAGGGCTTCCGCTAAGGCTCGGGGGAAATCAGGTGGACGCCCTCGAACCGATGCTACAAAGTTGGAGAATGCACGGGTCTTATATGAGAAAACCGAAAAAACCGCTGCTGAAGTGTGCGATATTTTCGGCGTTGGCCGCCGAACATTTTTCGCGTATCTAGCTGAACAAAGGAATATAAATCAAGCTTTGTAATCGACACTCTCTTTATGAACGTATTAATGGTATGAAAAAGCTTGGGCGTAACGATCCTTGTCCTTGTGGCAGTGGCATAAAATATAAGCAGTGTTGCCTAAAGGCTGAGCAAGCCAAGATAGCCAGCGATCGCTCGGAAGCGGTACCCAAAGCAATAAATTGGCTCTTCACGAAGTATGGCCAAACAGCGCGTGAAGCGCTCGATGGAGGTTTTTTTGGCGGACTCGACGAGGATGAATATGCAATGCTCCAGGACCTGCCCGGCGATTCCTATCAAGGCATCATGATCAATGCTATGGAATGGTTCCTGGCGGATGGCGTTATGACCATCAGGGGACAAGACCATCGTGTTGCGGACTTGCTACTCGGCCGGGGTGGTCCGCTTTTTTCCGTCGAACAGCGGCAATGGATTGAGTTGCTGACGACTATGCCGCTCAGGCTATACGAAATTGTCACTGTGATACCGGGTGAATCCATGACAGTAAGAGATGTACTGCTGCCTGAAAGCCCGCCTGTCGTCATCAGGGAAAAATCCGGATCACGGCAAGCGAACCCATACGACCTCATGGCAGCACGCATCCTGCCAGTTGAAAATCATTTCGAACTATCCGGAGCTGTTTACGCCTTCCCTCGCAGTCGAAGCTGGGACTTGTTAGAAGACCTCCGAGATGAACTGGAAGACGTCGAGCCTGATTCGCCTCTCGCCAAGGAAATCACCGGGGTTATCATTCCAGATCAATGGCTCCAGTTATTTGTAACCGCCTTTGAAATGCCGCAATGGGTTGATCATCTGACAGGAGAACCGCTGTTGTTCGTCACCGATCATTATCGGGTTAAAAACTGGGCCGCTCTGGATCAGGCCTTGTCAGGTGAAGCAGATATTGAAGGCAGCCGCGAGGAGGGCTGGAACCGACTTTTTGAAGGTGAGGATGGTCTGATACGCAGATACCTCAGCATTGATGCGGGAAAACGCCCGGATCGAATCAAAGTGTCTTATCGCACTCAACAGTATGCGGACGAAGGTCGGCCTTGGTTCGAAGCGGTTTCTGGCACTGCGGTGGCCTTTATCAGCCGAGAAATCTCCGATCCAAAGGGGATGCTCGCTAATTTGCAGCCCAATCTGGGCAAGGAAACATCCGCTCCGGTGGAACTGCCTCCAGAGATGCTAACCGAGCTCATTGAGAAGAGAATTCGTCAGCTTTATGCGGACTGGGCTGACAAGCCATTACCGATTTTGGACGATAGAACACCGCGTGAGGCGATTCAAACGCCAGAAGGATTGGAGCAGGTGAAATTCTTGCTGCATACCTACGAACATGGCGAAGCTCAGCAGGCCAAAGCTCAACACCGCGCACCGGTTTCCTATGAATTTCTTTGGCAGTCGGTAGGGATAACACCGTAGGAAAACTGTCGCCATCAATGGATTTCTATAAGCGTTCGCTAATTTTTACCTTTTCGAGGGGATGGGCAAAAATAGCCTTGTTGCTGCAATCGGCGTAATGTGACGGTTTTGCCGCTGCCGATGACGCCGTAGAGAACGATAATCCGGCCTTCATGGATAGCGCCGCGAATATTCTTGAACAATTGACTGTGATGCTCGGTTTCGTAATAACCGGCGCGATTCAGTGGTTTGATAATCCC
>SXIP01000238.1 GCA_005772825.1 Methylococcaceae bacterium
CGGCACCGGTTATTCGTCATTGAGTTACCTGAAACAATTCAAGGTGTATAAACTCAAAATAGACCAGTCATTTGTGCGTAACATCACCACCGACCCGGAAGACAAGGCCATCGTTTGCGCCGTTATCAGTCTCGCCAAAAGTCTGGGCTTAAAAACCATCGCCGAAGGCGTGGAAACTGCTGAGCAGTTGGGATTTCTGCGCGAACAGGGATGCGATGAGGCGCAGGGCTATCTATTCAGCAAACCGGTTTCGGCTGAGCAATTCGAAGCGCTGTTAAAGCAAGAGGCTCAGCGCCGATTATGAGTGCCCGTTTCATGAACAGCGGAGCTGGTAAAGCGATATTCTGCTGCCTCTATATCGCGTCATGATACTAAACACATGCCGGAACAGGTTAAGCGGCTCCTGTCGCTGTAAATCAATCATTGCTCTGGGGCTGGTATCGGCCCTTGTTTGGGCAATCCTCAGCTATGGGTTGCCCCAACCGCCGCTGTCAAGCTTATATCCCGCTTCCACGGCGATTTACGCAAAGCACGGCGAGTTGTTGCGCTTGACTCTGGCGAAAGACCAACAATACCGGCTTTGGCTGCCCCTGCACGAAATCCCCAAGACTTTGCGTGACGCCACCCTGCTATATGAAGATCGCTGGTTTTACCGGCATCCCGGCGTTAATCCCTGGGCTTTACTACGGTCGGCCTGGATGACTTACGCGCAAAACGACCGTCAGGGAGCATCAACGATCACCATGCAGGTCGCGCGGCAACTTTATGCGATCAACAGCCGCAGCCTGTTCGGTAAAGCCCGGCAAATTGCCGCAGCGTTCTGGCTGGAATTGCGCTATTCCAAGGACGATTTGCTGGAAGCTTATCTCAATACCGCCCCTTATGGCGGCAATATTTCCGGCGTGGCGGCTGCCGGCCTGATTTATTTTCACAAGCCCGTCTCGCAACTGACCTTGACGGAAGCCCTGACGCTGGCGGTGATTCCGCAAAATCCGGTACGAAGGGCGCCTGCCCATCAATTACCGTCCGCGCTGCTAGCCGCAAGACAACGCGTATGGCAGCGCTGGCTGCAACAGTTTCCCGACGACCGGCGCATGGCGGGTGACTTTAACCTGCCGCTGTTGATATATAGTACAAGAGACAAGCCCTTTATCGCCCCACACCTGAGCAATGACTTGCTGCACCGCTATCCCGACCGGCACCGCATCTACAGCAGCATTAATCTGCCTGTGCAGCTTACCGTCAAACAGCTCGTTGATAACTTTGTTATTCAAAACCGTAGCGCCGGGATTCGCAATGCGGCGGTGTTATTGCTCGATGCGACGACGATGCAGGTGCAGGCGCTGGTCGGTTCGGCCAATTTTTGGGATGCCGGTATTGCCGGGCAGGTTAACGGAGCAACGGCAAAACGCTCACCCGGATCAACCTTGAAACCGTTTATCTATGCGCTGGCGCTGGATCAGGGTTTGCTGCATCCGCGCACTTTATTGGCCGATACGCCGACCTCGTTCGGCTCCTTCAATCCTGAAAATTTTGACGGGCGCTTTATAGGCCCGATCAGCGCGCAAGAGGCACTGATTCGTTCACGCAATATACCCGCGCTCAATCTGGCGGCCAGACTCGGGAAGCCCAATCTTTACGGATTTTTGCAACAAGCCGGCATTGCCGATCTGGCCGACGAACGGCATTACGGTCTTTCTCTTGTCTTGGGTGGCGGTGAGGTCACGATGGAAGAATTGGCTCAGCTGTATGCCCTGCTCGCGAATAGAGGCGAGCTGCGACCGCTTCAGTACCGGAGTGATAGTAAAGACGGCACAGCTCAGCCGGTTTCGTTAATCAGCCCTGCCGCGGCATTCATCACGCTGGATATGCTCAGCCACAATGCCCGACCCGATTCAGGGCGTCCTGCGCTACCGAAAGTGGCTTGGAAAACCGGTACGTCCTGGGGTTTTAAAGATGCCTGGGCGGTGGGCGTAGCCGGGCATTATGTGCTGGTAACCTGGGTAGGGAATTTTAATAACAGCGGCAATACCGCCTTTGTCGGTATTAAAACAGCCGCACCACTGTTTTTTACCCTCATCGACAGCTTGCGCGCGCAGCGGCTGTTGCCGGGTCTGGACACAGACCTGCCCGGCGATAAACCGGACAATGTCACGCAAATCGATGTCTGCGCCGCCAGCGGTGATTTACCGAATCCGGATTGTCCGACCTTGGCGAAAACCTGGTTCATTCCCGGAAAATCACCGATCAAAACCAGCAGACTGCACAGGGCCGTCTATTTTGACCGGAACGGTGAAGTGGTTTGTAAGGGCGACGCTGACAGTCGAAAGGAAATCTACGAGTTCTGGCCCAGTGAACTATCGAAGTTATTTGCCGAAGCGGGCATGCCGCGCCGCCAACCGCCGCCATTACCGGCTTGCTACGATACGCTTAGCGGGGGCGAGGCAATACCGCAAATCGTATCTCCATCCCTGGGCGGTATTTATACCTTGCGCTTGGGCAAACCCGCATCCATCGGCCTCAGGGCCAACAGCACCGGGGGCAGGGCGCTGTTCTGGTTCGCCAATAAAAGTTTTGTCGGCAAAACCGAAGCCTCCGAGACTTTATCCTGGTCGCCCGGTCATCCGGGGCGCTATCTCATTCGTGCGATGGATGAGCAGGGGCGGGCGGCGTCCAGGGAGATCAGCGTGGAGTTTGTGCAATGATCTGTGGTTGTCAGGGTGAATGATAAGAGAACATTATTTGCCGGAGCATACCGCTTGAATCCGGTGAGCGATTTTAAATTTGCTTAAGGAACTTGCAAAAAATAACCCTCACTGCTGGTTCCCAAGCTCCCGCTCTCATCGTTATACACAACTCGACGTAGGCCGGAATAAGTCTGTCCGCGCATGAGCGCAGGACAGGCGTTTCCGGCACTTCGAAGCTCCGTGATGCCGGAAACACACGCCCTTGCTGCCGCCGGGCGTGCTTATTCCGGCCTACATTCAAGTCTTGAACAGACTTGTGTATCACGATGAGAGCTCCGGCTTGGGAACCAGCGTCAAGATATTTAGACTGGTGGAATATTTTTGTGCCTTACTAAAGCAAGACAACCGCTGTCATCGTGTCGAACTGACATTTCGATTAACCACCCCACACATCCGGTGTTTTGATATGCTCCGGGCGAAATCCAAGGCCGATAACACGGGCCGGAATCCTGCGTAATAAAGGCAAATGTTTCAGCAAGCGGATCGGTAACGGCAAGCCGGTCGTCGGTGTGTTCGGCTTGCCGCGGCCTACGCGCTGATGAATAAAGGTTTGCAAAGTCTGGATTAAACGCGTCGGTAATTCACGTCGCCGCTGTATTTGTTGCAGGTCGCTGACCTGCACTTGCCCGTCGCGCAGTTTTACCGCCAGACAGTTGGCCGTTGCTACCGCATCCTGGATGGCGAAGTTGACGCCGACACCGCCGGCGGGTGACATTGCATGGGCGGCGTCGCCGATACATAACAGGCCGGGGCGAAACCACTGTTGCAGGCGGTTAATCTGTACCGTCAGCAATTTCACCTTGTCCCAGTCGGAAATTTCGCCAACTCTGTCGGCCATGAACGGGACAATGCCGGTCAGGTAATTTTGAAAGGCTTCCAATCCTTGCTGTTTAATCTCCGCAAGGCCGTTTTTAGCGATGATGACTCCGCACTGCCAATATTCGCCGCGATCAATCATGACCATCATCCGGTCACCGCGTAAATGCCCCAACGATGCGGACAAATCATTTGCTTGCTTGGACAGGCGCAGCCACAAGACATCAATAGGTACGCCACGGTCAATCACTTGTAGCCCGGCGCAATCACGTACCACGGAGAATCGCCCGTCAGCAGCAACGACCAGATCGGCCCGCACCTGCAATTCACCTTCAGGCGTTGTCGCGTTAACGCCAACGATGCGATCACCGTCTTCAATCAAGCCGGTGACTTCCGCTTGCAACCTTAACTGGAAACTCGGGTAGCGTTTGGCTTGTTCGGCGATAAAATTCAGGAAATCCCCTTGCGGCATAAAAGCGATGTACTTGCAGTGCGTCGGTAATGAGGACAGGTCGGCGACCGGAACCGTTTCGTCGTTTACACAGGCGCTGATCTGTGCAAGCTTCTGGTGCGGCAGGCGCAAAAATTCTTCGAGCAGTCCCAATTCATAGATCAACTCCAGCGAAGAAGGATGAATGGTGTCACCCCGGAAATCCCGGAAAAAATCGGCATGCTTTTCAAGTACGATGACTTCCACACCGGCTCGGGCGAGAAGCAAACCGAGCATCATGCCGGCTGGCCCG
>SXIP01000239.1 GCA_005772825.1 Methylococcaceae bacterium
CAACTGAGCAATTGAATCAGCGTATCCTCGCCTTTATCACCTTCTTCAATGAAGCCCTGGCAAAGCCGTTCCGCTGGACTTATATTGGGAAGCCTCTCGTGGTCTAAATTATCTGACCTATTTTAGAAGCTGGGTACTAGCGGGCGTTTTGGTAGCATTAAAAGCGAAGTGCTGTATTTTAGGGCCTAACTTGGTTCGAAGGTCTTTGATTTGTGTTCCATAAATAATATGTGGAAAATGTTTCAGGTCGAAAGGAATATCATCAGCACATTGTGTCAGGAGAATAACGGTTTTACCGAGCGCATGAGCATATCCGACTTCATAAAAGACGTTTGGATTTTTTGCGGTTAAGTCTGCAATCAAAATATCAGCGCGGGAAATCTGGTTGTAAATCCGGTCAAGCATTGACCCCATAAAATTCTGTTCATCTAATCGTTCACAGTAGACGCCGACATCGCTACACGCGCCTTTGATTCCATATTCATATATGTCATTGAAGCTAGCGTCTAAGGGCATTAGGACAAAGCAAAAGGGTTTAGGGATTGTTGATTGAATCATAGATGGAGGCTGGACTGGTGGTAATAGATCGATAGGGTTGAACCAATTGATTCGGTTATTTCTGGATAAGAATACGCCACCCATCGCGAAATTTTAATTTTCAAGCGTCGGTTATGCTTGTTGATCTGAACACGCTTTAGCATAACATTTAATCCAGGAGCGACAAAAAATGCAAACCCAACCCTGTCCGCCAGGCATCAATAGCGACGACAAAGTCATCCTGTTCGACGGCGTCTGCAAACTCTGCAATGCTTGGGCGCGCTTCCTGATCAGGTTCGACAGGCAGCGTATTTTCAAGCTGGCGTCGGTACAGTCTGAGCAGGGCAAAGCCATCTTGGAATGGTACGGGCTGCCGACCGATTATTACGAAACCATGCTGCTCGTGGAAGGTCCGCAGATGTATCAAAAGTCGATGGCCTTTATCCGGGTGATGATGCGCCTGCCGTTGCCCTGGAAAGCCGCCGCATTGATCCGGGTCATTCCCGCACCGTTGCGTGACTGGCTGTATGATCGTATTGCCTTAAACCGCTACCGGCTATTCGGCAAATACGATGCCTGTTTGATGCCGACACCCGACCACCTGAGCCGTTACCTCAATGACCAATAATACTCTCGTGTTACAGATATGCCGTTTTTCGATAGCCTTTGTTTGGCTATACCAGGGGCTGGTGCCGAAACTGCTTGGCCCGCATCAGGACGAGCTCTTCATGAATAGGGCTGCCGGTATGAGTGAGGCAACAGCTACGTTAATACCCTATGCAGGCGGCGAATTGGAAATGCTGTTGGGTGTTCTGATTTTGGTATTTTACAAAGACCGGTGGCCCTTTCTTGTGACCATCATTGCGATGCTGGTCTTGTTCGTTTTGTCAGCCATCTATGCGCCGATGTTTATCATTTCAGCGTTCAACTCGACAACCATCAACCTGTCGATTGTGGCCTTATCAGCTATTGCGCTGGTTTGTCAAAGGCGGGAATGAGGTCATCCAGACTGACGGAAAATTCTGCTCTGCCCGCTTTGCTATGCTTCCTATTGATTTTCGGCGGCGCGTTCTTTTTCGTATTCCCTATAGGTCTTTTTGTTGACGCGGGACAAACAATTTTCGCTCTCGCCCTGCGGTAATTGTCGGCATTCATTTTCGGCGCCGCGCTTCATGCCTTCATACCATGCTTCGGTAGTACATCCGATGATTGACAATGTGATGGAGGCGAGTAATGCAAAAACCGGGATATAGCTGATTCTCATAGCGTACGTTCGATAAAATTTAGATTCGGAGTCTCTGAGGCAACCTGGGATGTCAGGCGTTGGGTAATTATTTCGCTTCGTCAACCATCTGCAGCGTCGTGTCCTCAACCTCTTGGGCAACTTGAATCAATCCTGCATCCTGAGATAAGGCGGAAAGCATCTGCATCGGTTTTATAAGGCCGATCTTGGTTTTACCTTGCTCGGTAAATACGGAAATACAGCAAGGCAGTGCCATGTTCAGGCGCATATCAATGGACAATACTTTTGCAGCCTGTCCCGGATTGCAGACTTCAAAAATCTTGCATTCCTCATCAAATGCCATGCCTTTAGCGCGAAGCGTGGTTCCCAGATCGTGAACATGGAGTATCCCATAGCCATGACTTATAACGGCTGATTCAAGCGCTGCCGACGCCTGCGTGAAAGATTTATTGCTGTCAACGATGTAGTACATTGATTAACCTTGATATTTGAAATTGTCATAAGGTCCATATTCACGGATTGCATATCCGTTGGTATGAAGTGAATTTTATTGATCAATCGCCTGCTTGCCGACGGTGTTGTACGGTGAAACTGTTAGCAGATACTACTCTGATTTCAGCAATACTACAGCTTCTATAATAAACAAAGTGGAAACGAAGCAGCAATGCTTACATTGACTTTACCGACTATCGCTAAATGGGTTATAAATTGCTTAACTTCGGCATCTATGTAGACTTAAAACACAAAACACAAGAGGGGAAATTTATGGGACTGGCATTAAAAGACCATCAACATCATTGTTACGGCGATTATTTGACCTGGCCGGATGATGTGCGTTATGAGCTGATTGACGGCGATGCGTATTTTATGGCGCCTGCACCGGATTTACCTCATCAGGAGGTAGCGGGGGAAATTTATCGCCAAGCCGCTAACGCTTTACTGGGCAAGCCGTGCCGGGCTCTGATAGCCCCTGTGGACGTACGCTTGCCGAAACAGAATGAAGCGGATGAATATATCGATACTGTCGTGCAGCCGGATGTTTTGGTGGTTTGCGATCCGAACAAGCTGGACCGGCGCGGTGTGCGCGGAGCCCCGGATTGGGTCGTGGAAGTGCTGTCGCCGTCCACGTCAAGTCATGATCAAATCAAGAAGCGCCTGCTTTACGAGCGTCACGGCGTACTGGAGTATTGGTTGGTCCACCCTGTCGACCGTGTGCTGACGGTTTATCGTTTACTTGATGGTGAATACGGCAAGCCTGAAATCTTGGAATTGCGTGGAGAAACCGCCGTCAGCGTGCTACCCGGCCTTGCGATCCAATGGGACGAGTTGGTGGAGCGTTTGCCTAACGATTATTGATCCTGTAATCGCCCCGACTCCGCTATCCCGGCAGAATCCGGCCAAATATCCCGTCTCACGAACCGCTTCGCTACTATTTCATTGCGCTGCAAGCAGCAGACTACCCACAGCGCAATCGCCCCATCTGTAATTGCTTTACAGGGACAAAATTTATTTCGATGATTATAATTGGGCGCTAATCATACGTATCCCTTTCAGGTTAAAAAATTCGCCATGAGTATTATTAAACGTTTGCATCATGCTTCCCTTCTGGTAAGCGACCTCGCCGCCTCTCGCGCTTTCTATGAAGGCGTCCTGGAATTAGAGCCAAGTCCTTTAAGGCCGGTTATGGGCTTTGATGGGGTTTGGTATGAAATAGGAGAACAGCAGATTCACCTGTTGGCGCTGCCAAGCCCCGAGCAAGGCCTGGAACGACCCAGTCACGGAGGACGTGACCGGCACACCGCCCTATTCGTACATGATTTCGACGCCCTGATCGAACGCCTGGAAAGCACCGGCACCGCTTTTACCTTCAGCCAATCGGGACGCCGCGCGCTCTTTTGCCGTGACCCTGACGGGAATGCCCTGGAGTTGATGGAGTAACGCCATTATTGAAGTAATCATGAACAAGATGCCGCATACAAATCATCGGGAACGACAGGACACTTCAATAACGATGGTGATATTTCTGCTTTTCTCAATGTGTGTCTTTGCGCCGTCGCTGAGCGCCGAAGCAATCCCGGTGAAAAACGCCTCGCTGATGCCGCTGTGGAGTCCGCAGGCCCAGTTTGCCGGCTATTATGTGGCTCTCGATAAGGGCATCTATGCCCGACACGGCATTAACCTCAAAATTCTCAGGGCCGGACCCGGATGTTCTCCCGTGGAAGCACTGCAAAAAGGCAGTGCCGACTTTGTCATTATCTGGCTGACCACCGCCTTGCAACATCGCTCGGCAGACACTCCCCTGGTCAACCTGGCGCAAATCATTCAGCGCTCCTCAATGATGCTGATTTCAAAAAAAACCGCCGGCATCAAGACCATCGCCGACATGGATGGTAAAAAGGTGGGCTTATGGGAAGGAGATGTGTCAATACCGCCTCGTACGCTTTTCGCCAGGCAGCACATCAAGATTCGGGAAATCCGTCAATCCCATACCGTCAATCTGTTTCTGCGCGGCGGCATCGATGTAACATCGGCGATGTGGTTCAATGAGTACCACACGATTCTTAATTCAGGCATCGATCCTGAGGAATTGAACATCATTTTCCTGAGGGATCAGGGTATGAATTTTATAGAAGACGGCCTCTACACGATGGAAAAGACTCTCGACAAAGATCCTGCCCTGGCTGCCGCCTTTGTCGATGCCTCGCTGGAAGGATGGCGCTACGCCTTTGATCATCCCGACGAGGCGCTGGATATTGTCATCAAGTATATGCGCGAGGCTCACTTGCCGGCCAACCGGATGCACCAGAAATGGATGCTGGAACGGATGCAGGATTTGATGACGCCCGTCCATCCCAAGGGCGCGCTCGGTCAGCTCGTGGAGCAGGATTACGATGCCGTAGGCCGCACTATGCAAAAAAGCGGCCTGATTCAAAGTTATCCCGATTACAAGGCCTTTGTCTGGAGGGATGATGCCGGGAAAAAATAGTATCGTCATCAAGCTCGTCCTGGTCATCACCTTCTTCAGCACGGTCATTTTTGCCGTAACGCTCGGCTATAATTATTACCGGTCCCGTGTCATCCTGCAAAACGAACTGGAAAGCAATGCCCGCAATCTTGCCATGTCATTGGTCAACCGGGTTGAGACACAACTCACGGCGGTTACCAAAGTGACGGAAGGACTGGCCCGCTCGCTGGAAACCGGCAACTATAACGAACAACAGTTGCTTGCCCTGCTCAGAAGAACGGTCGAAAACAATCCCGAAATTTACGGCTCATTCGCGGCCTTTGAGCCCTATGCCTTCAGTCCCAACTTGCACTTGTATGCGCCCTATTATTACCGGAAAAACGGGAAGATCACTTTTGAAGGCCTGGAAAACTCATACATTGACTTCCCCTACCCGTACTGGGATTGGTATCAGATACCGCGTGAATTGGGCAAGCTCGAATGGAGCGAACCTTATTTCGATGAAGGCGCCGGCAATATTGTCATGTCGACCTGTTCGCTGCCCTTCTACGAGGAAATCAACGGCAAGAAACAACTCAAGGGGATTGTCGGTGCGGACGTATCCCTTGACGCGCTGACGGAACTGATCTCTTCGGTCAAAATCCTCAAAACCGGCTACGCAGCCCTGCTTTCCCGCAACGCAATGATATTGGCTCATCCGCTGAAAGACGCCATCATGAACGAAACCTTCTTCAGCATTGCCGAGGCGCGCAACGATCCGTCGCTACGCGCGCTCGGCAAGAAAATGATCAGGGGCGAGACCGGTTTTGTTCATTATACGAGTCTGGTAGGTATCACGAGCTGGATGTATTACACGCCGATCCCTTCGAGCGGATGGACGCTTGCCGTCGTTTTCCCTGAGGCGGAACTGCTGGAGAATGTCAGAAAGTTGAGCATAACCATGGCTGCCATGGGGCTTGTCGGGCTAGTATTGCTAACTCTGGCGGTCATCTACATTGCCCGAACCATTATCAAACCGCTGCAATTGCTGACAACGGCAACCGATGAAATCGCTTCCGGCAATTTTGACGTGGCGCTGCCGACAGTCAGCTCGAACGACGAGGTGGGCATACTCACCCATGACTTTCAACTCATGGAACTGTCTTTAAAGGAATATATCAGGAACCTGACCGAGACTACCGCCGCCAAGGAACGCATCCAGAGCGAACTCAAGGTAGCCACCCATATCCAGGAAAGCCTGCTGCCGCGTTTGTTTCCGCCGTTTCCTAACCATACCGAATTTGATATTTACGCATCGATGGTGCCTGCCAAAGAAGTGGGCGGAGATTTCTACGACTTCTTTTTTATTGACGACAACAATCTGCTGTTCCTGATTGCCGATGTTTCCGACAAAGGCGTTCCTGCCGCCTTGTATATGATGGTCGCTAAAACCTTACTGAAGTCAGAAGGACAACGACTGGGTGAGCCTGATAAGATACTGCGCTCGGTTAACAACATTCTTGCCGCCGACAATGAAAGCTGTATGTTTACGACGGTATTCTGCGCCATTCTTGATGTCAACACAGGGACTGTGCGTTTCGCCAATGCCGGCCATAATCCCCCGCTGATCATTGACTCGGAGGGGGTGCGTTATATCACAATGAAACCGGGCTTGATGCTGGGCGCGATGACGGACATTGTCTATAAGACAGAAAGCATCGCCTTAAAGCCCGGAGAGACCCTGTTTCTTTATACCGACGGCGTGACCGAGGCAAGAAACCGGAACGAGGAAATGTATGGCGAACAAAGGCTGCTGGAAGCCATGCAACGCGCGCCAAAAGAGAAAGTGACCGAAATGATTCATTACATCAGTGCAGAAGTAACTCGACATGCCGATAACGCCCCCCAATCAGACGACATTACCATGCTGGCGATAAAAATTACGAAGCTTGTTTCCCCTCTCCCCGACCCGGAGGGAGCGGAATATCGATTGATCAATTCCGCTGTCAATAACGTGAACATCGAACGAGAAGGGAGAAGCGCATGAAAATAGCCATAGCGTTTAGGCTTATGCTGCTCGCGGCGCTGATTAATATGTTCGCTTGCAGTAAGACTGAAACCGCCATCACCAGCTTCGCTGACGCACAACACGCAAAAATCGGCGTGATGACCGGCTCAACCGGAGAAGCGATTACGATTGCAAAATTCCCCAATGCCCAAGTCAAAAGCTTCGACGACATTATGGATGCGGTTGCGGCAATGAAATCCGGTCAACTGGATGCAATCGTAACCGCTTTTCCGGCGGCGCTTCAGGTCACCAAGAAGAATGCGGAATTGGCTGTGTTGCCTGAGCAACTGGCCAAGGAAGATACCGCGATAGCAGTCATGAAGGGTAATACGGAACTGCTGTCTTCGTTAAATAAAATTATCGCCGAACTGAAGCAGGACGGCACGTTGGCGGCCATGAAAAAACGCTGGTTTAAACCGGACTTGACGCCTTATGAAGAATTACAAATCATCCTGCCGACTCAGGGAACGCCGCTAAAAATAGGCGTCAGCGCAACCCGCGAACCCTTCAGTTTTGTCGACAAAAGCGGCAGTGTTACCGGTCACGACGGTGAATTTGCCCGCCGTATCGGCGCCAAACTAAACAGGCCGGTCGAGTTTTTAAATATGAAATTCATGGCACTGATCCCTGCCCTGCAATCAGGCAAAGTGGATATGATAGTGACCGGCATGACCGCAACCGATGAACGCAGAAAGTTCGTCGATTTTTCCGAGCCCTATTACGCCAATGCCGAGGTCATGCTGGTCAGGAAAGCTGCGGCGACCAACTCGCTGACAGCACCATCAACGACGGACAGCAGCCGGGAAATTGTCAATCTGGCCGATCTCGACGGCAAACGGATAGCCGTGTTATCGGGTTCTGCCGGAGACCTGGCGGCCCGAAAGCACTTTCCAAACGCAAGCTTTCAAGCGTTGGCAGTGTCGGCGGATGCCGCTATTGCAGTTAAAACCGATAAATCGGACGCCTTTGTCTATGACAAAAGCGTACTGATAAACCTTGCCGAAAAGAACCCCGAATTGATTATCCTGAACGAGCCGGTTGACCATCTGGAAGTTGCAGCGGCCATCAAAAAAGACAATCAGGCCCTGCTTGCACAGATAAACACTGTCCTGAATGAGTTGAAACAGGAAGGCGTGCTTGACCGCTTAAGGACTAAGTGGGTCGATTCAAAATACACTGAAACCCCGCCGCTGCCGGCCATCGAAAGCACACAGAACCAAGGTGTGTTGAAAATGGGCACCTCCGCCACCATCGAACCTTTTTCTTTTCAGGCCAACGGCAAGTTCACCGGCTTGGATATTGAACTCAGCCAATTATTGGGCCAACGTCTGGGGAAAAAAATCGAGATTGTCGATATGAATTTTGAGGCGCTAATTCCAGCCTTGCAATCAGGCAAAATTGATTTCGCCCTGTCCAATTTTAACGTCACCGATGAACGCAAAAAATTAATACTGTTTTCCTTGCCCTATATCCGGAACGATATTTCAGCGCTGGTGAGAAAGACTGCATCCACTCAACCTGCTGCGGTGAAACCGGCAACCGATCAACAGGGCAAACTCGTCTCCGCCGCCGATCTCGCCGATAAACGCATCGGCGTGCTGCTGGGTTCGGCTCATGACACCTATGCGACCAAACACTATCCCAAGGCCACGATACTGCAATACAAAACACCGTCCGATGTCGTCCTGGCGGTCAAATCCGGCAAGGTCGATGCGGCGTTGTTCGATGCAGAACCCTTGCGCGAAATCATGCGCCAGGATGACTCATTGGGGCTTTTGGGGGAATCGCTGTTTTCGTTTGGCGTGGGCGTCGGTTTTAATAAAAGCAATAGCGCATTGAAGCAGGAATTTGATCGCTTTTTATCGCAGATCAAGCACAATGGCGTTTACGACGACATGGTCAAGCGCTGGATGGAAAAAGGCGATACCCGGATGCCGACGATAGAAAACTCAAAAACCAACGGCGTCCTGAGCGTTGGCGTCAGCGACACCGGTATGCCTTTCACGCTGGTCAAGGATAATAAGCTGGTCGGTTTCGATATTGAGCTATCCGAACGCTTTGCCGCGCATCTCGGCAAACAGGCCAGTTTTTCCAATATGGAGTTCGGCAGCCTGATTGCGGCGGTATCGACCGGTAAAGTCGATATGATTGAAAGCTCCATTTATATTACCGAAGAGAGACAAAAACAGATTGATTTTTCCCAGCCTTACTACGAGATGGGCACAAAAGTATTTGCTCTCAAGGAAAATATTGCGACAGGGACTGGCGGTAAAAAACTGACATCGGTTGCAGAACTGAAAGATAAAAGAATTGGCGTACTACTGGGTTCTGTTTACGATGCCTATGTCATGAAACATTATCCTAACGCAAAAGTATTTCAATATAAGTCCCCGTCCGATCTGATTCTGGCGGTGAAATCAGGCAAGATCGATGCGGCTCTCTATACCCGGGAAGCCTTGACGGAGATTCTTCGTAGCGATGATGAGTTGGGAATTTTAGGCGAACCCGTGCAATTCCATCCCATAGGCATCGGTTTTAATAAGAACAACGGCCCGTTGCGCGAAAAATTCAACGAGTTCCTGCGCCGGATAAAAGCGGACGGTGTCTATGAGGATATGGTCAAGCGCTGGATAAAAGACGGTAACACCGTTATGCCGGCGCTTAACCGGTTAAAATCCGGCGATATACTGAAGGTCGGCATTGTCAGTGATAAAGGCCTGCCGTTTAATGTCATCAAGGACGGCAAGTTGATTGGTTTTGATATCGAACTCGTGGAGAGATTCGCCGCTGATATCGGCAAAGAAGTTCAATATGCCGATATGGATTTCGGCAACCTGATTGCTGCGGTTTCATCGGGTAAAGTGGACCTGGTGGCCAGTACCTTAATGCTAACCGAGGAACGAAAAACCAAAATCGATTTTTCCGACCCGTATTATGAATTGGCGTCAAACGTTTTCGCCCTGAAAAAAAATATTGCCGCTTACGACTTGGCCGCCGCTGCAAAGGCACCGTCAGTATCTTTCCTGACCGGCATAATCAACAGTTTTAACAGCAACATCATTCAGGAGGATCGTTACCTGCTGATCTGGGACGGGCTGAAAACCACGGTGATTATTTCGGTTTTCTCGGCAGTATTCGGAACCCTGCTGGGCAGCTTGGTCTGTTTCATGCGCATGTCGAAAAAACCCATTCTGAACCTGCCGGCAAAGCTTTATATCAGCATTTTGCGCGGCATGCCTGTGCTAGTGTTATTGATGCTGATCTTCTATGTGGTGTTCGCGTCCGTCAACATCAATCCCATCGTGGTTGCCATTATCGCCTTCGGAATGAATTTTGCCGCCTATGTATCGGAAATATTCAGGACCGGCATCGAGGGTGTCGATAAAGGCCAAAACGAAGCCGGTATTGCGATGGGCTTTACCCGGATCCAGACCTTCCTGTTTATTATTTTGCCGCAGACCGTGCAGCGTATTTTGCCGGTTTATAAGGGTGAATTTATCTCCCTGGTCAAGATGACCTCGATTGTCGGCTATATTGCCGTACAGGACCTGACCAAAGCCAGCGACATTATCCGCAGCCGCACTTTTGACGCATTTTTTCCACTGGTCATGGTGGCGATTCTGTATTTCGTCATCTCGTGGGTGCTGATGCAATCGCTGGAATATCTCGAACGCATCACCGACCCGAAATACAAACGGCGCAAGGCAGGTAAAGCATGATAAAGGTTGAGCATCTCTCGAAACTATTCGATGGCGTTGCGGTGCTGAAAGACATCAGCACGGAGATAAAAAAGGGCGAGGTCGTTTCCATCATCGGCCCCTCGGGAACCGGTAAAAGCACTTTCCTGCGCTGTCTTAACCTGCTGGAAAATCCCAGCGGCGGCTCAATCGAAATTGACGGCGTGGATATTCTGGATAAAAACACCGACGTCGCCAAAATACGCCAGAAAATGAACATGGTGTTCCAATCGTTTAACCTGTTTTCCCATTTGTCCGTGCTCGATAACCTGACCCTGGCTCCCATCAAGCTCAAAGGCGTCGACCCGCAAGAGGCGCAACTAAAAGCACTGGAACTACTGAGGCTGGTCGGCCTTGCCGAAAAAGCCGACAGTTACCCGGACGAGCTTTCCGGTGGGCAAAAACAACGGGTGGCTATTGCACGCTGCATGGCTATGGAACCTGAGATCATCCTTTTTGACGAACCGACTTCAGCGCTTGATCCGACCATGATCAGTGAAGTGCTGTCGGTAATTCGCCGTCTCGCCAAGGACGGCATGACCATGGCGATTGTCACGCATGAAATGGATTTTGCCAAGGATGTGTCAAACCGGGTACTGTATATGGACGAGGGGCTTATTTACGAAGAAGGCAGCCCGGCGCAGATTTTTGAAAATCCGCAAAAGGAAAAAACCAGGGCCTTCATCCACCGGATTCGCAGTTATAACTGCCGGATCAGCTCGCCGGATTATGATCTCTATGCGATGAATGCGGAGATAGAAGCCTTTTGTGAAAAGCAGATTTTACCTAAGAAAAACCGCGACAACCTGCTGCTGCTCGTTGAAGAATTGCTGCAAATCTATACGCCTTATCTGCCTGCAATGGTGCTGGATATGACCATCGCCTATTCGGAAAAAAGCGAGCGTCTGGATTTGGTCTGCGAAACGACCGGAGAACCTTTTAACCCGCTTGACAGTGACAACCTGCCCGATGATCTTGGTTTGATGATTATCAAGAATTTAACAGAAAGCATTGAATTCCGGTTTGTCAACGGCAAAAGCCGGCTGGAGCTTTTGATGGGAAAAGAACCGAAACACCGATCACCCTTGGAATAAGGCTATTGAATTAAAACTATTGGACTGAATTTATGGAATTTAAGACAACAAATGCAGATCACGCCATCATCATTACTGTCACCGGCAGACTGGATACGGTGACTGCGCCGGAGTATGAAAAACAGATTCGCGCATTGATTGACAGCGGAAATAATTGTTTTGTCGTCGATTTTGAACAGCTTGACTATATCAGCAGCGCCGGTCTGAGAGTGCTTCTGGTGATGGCCAAGCTGCTGAAAACGAAGGCCGGCCAAGTCTGCTTTGCCAACGTCAACAGCACGGTCTACTCGGTATTCGAGATGTCGGGCTTTAGCGCCCTGTTCAAGATAGAAAACTCTGTTACGGAAGCCCTTGCGGCTCTGGAGAACAACCTCAATCTGAACGGGTAAACTATTCGGCATTGAACAATTTACCCGTTATCATGCCATGAGTCGCCTCACGGTTATTAAGTTAAGGAAGAAAGCTTTTCTTACCGCAAAGAATACTGCATTGAACTGCTGGCAATTTCTCGCGCCGCCAGGAATTGGGCGTAATAATTGCGCGAAGCAAATCCGAACAGGGGACTGTCGTAACTCTGCACGATACTGACAAAATCCCGTCCTACCTGATTTTGCGCGCGCTTCATACCGCCGATACCGTGATTATAGGAGGTAATCGCCGTAGGCCAGTCACCCAATTTTCGATAGGCGTAACTTAAGTAATTGGCTGCACCGACAGCGGACGCAACAGGATCAAGACACAGGTCCACTCTCCCACCCGGCATGAAAGTTTTCGCCGCGCCTTTGGTGAATTGCCACATGCCGATCGCGCCGGCGGATGATCTGGCCGACGGTTGAAACGAGGATTCAACATGCGGCAAGTAAGCCAAATCTTCAGGCAAACCGGCGTCGCGGAATATTTTTCTAAATTTCTGTTCGTAGTTGCGACTGATTTCCAGCCCGCGCATGAAACGTTCGCGGGTGCCGCGTTGCGAACGCACCCGCTCGGTAGCGCCGATTAATACGCTGTTAAGCGGCTTGCCGCTATTTTCCAGTTTAGCGATTATTTGCCGGTCGTTAGCATTCAGCGGCATGTTGTAGCGTAATTTGCTCTCGAGCGCCGCCAATTGAGCCTTCCAAAAATTACGCCGCAGCTTGACCATTTCCTTTTGTTCGCTGGTCAGAGTTTCATCGACATAACCGGGTATCGCCATCACTTCATAAACCACATCCAGATAGCGGTCGTCGTGAATAGCGACTTCGGAGCGACGCCACATGGTATAGGTTTTACGCCAAAATTCGACCGCAGGGTGCAGTTCTCCGGGCTTTTGAAATACGCCGGAGTAGGTTGTCGGCGGTTTATAGAAGTTTCTCGATGGCGGCGTGCGCGGCTGGGTAAATGTTTGGTATGCCATCGGTTTATCGGGCTTGACCGTAGGCGCGGTGCTGCTACAGGCGTTCAATCCAATCGCAATCGCCAACAACAGCCAAATCTTCATACTTAATCGATTCATGTATTTATTAGTTAATTCAGAGTTGATCGGTTTCATAATAGTAGTTTTGTATAGGCAATCCGGCTCCGTCGTCGCATAGCCGTTGTTGCAAATCAGGTAGTCTGGTATATCCACGGTTTTTATTTTTCCGGCTAAAATGATACTCTTTTTTAGCGGTGTGGGTAATATCAGTTAGTACTAATAGTTAAGTGCGCAGATTCAACTCCGAAGTACCATCTGCTGATAAATCTATCGAACCTGGCTGTCAATAGTCCGCCTTGGCAGGCGTGATAACGTGAAGCACTGATTCCTGCCGGTAAAGCCGCTTGTATTCATCAATGATCTGTTTGATCGCATTCCCTGCGTCAACGGCATCAGCCGGATGGATAATCTCGACGACAAAGCTTTGCTCGCGAACAAGGGCCTTGTCCGAACCCTGCCACTGCCCCTCGGCTTTCCAGACGGTAAATCCGTTCGGGAATCTTGGCGTTATCGACTGCTGCATGAATGCCGCCCAGGATGACTCCGTCACCGTGCCGCCATCCCGGATGGAGCGACCGAAATACAGGCGCTCGACCACATCGGCGTTGAAGTCAATCGGCGCAACCGATGTGCAACCGGTGATACTGAAAGCAAAAATCAGCACGTTGATGCTGCGCATTAACATGGAAGTGTTATCGCCTTAATACCGTTTGTATACATGAGCTTAGCAAGTAGCCCCTATGGAGCTTGCGGAATACGGGACATCGGAGCCACGAACCCCCGGATTCCGCAAGCTCCATCCGGGCTACTTGTTGTAACCATGTTGTAATCATAGAGATACCGTCCGACACCATTTTGTCGCATCAGTTTTATAAAATAAAGTCTGCTTTTACAAGCTGGTTAACGCCGCCACTGAGTTCAATGGCGAATTCCGCGGCATTGTCGCTATCGGTGCTGCCGTACAAAATATGCGTCGCGGCGACAAACCGCAATTGCCCTGTCGCATTGCTATTGCTGAACGCGGCGGTGCCGATAAAACTGAATGCTTCATTGGTAACGGCTGTCGCAGCGTTTGCATCGATACCGGTCAAATCAATCTTATCCGATTCAGCGGATTTAAAGTCGACAATAAAATCCCAACTGCTGTTGCTTAGTCCCGTTTCAGAAACCGCATTAAAATCAAATCGATCAGCACCCAATCCGCCGGTCAGGTTGTCTTTACCGGCGCCACCGATCAACACATCGTTGCCGTTACCTCCATTCAGGACATCGGCACCGTCAACACCACTAAGCGTATTGTTACCGGTATTGCCGGTCAATGTGTTCGCAAGTCCGTTACCGGTAGCATTGATAGCCGTCGTACCGGTCAGAGTCAGTTTTTCGACATTCGCCGCCAATGTATAGGATGCAGAACTTTGCACCGTGTCCGTGCCCTGGTTGGCGGCTTCGACGACCTTATCCGCCGCAAGATTAACGATGTAATTATCATTACCGGCAGCACCGATCATCGTGTCAATACCGTTACCGCCGTTCAGGGTGTCGTTGCCTGCGCCGCCCAATAACGTATCGTTGCCCCCGAGTCCGTTCAGGGTATCGTTACCGCCGCCACCGGCAAGGAAGTCGTCCTTGTTATCGAGACCGGTCATCACATCGTTGCCGGGCGAGACGAGCGTATCAATCAAAACAGGCTTTGCATTGCCGAATTGCACATATTCCACGCCGGTCAGGGTATCTTTGCCTTCGGTGGTCGACGAGATAACGTAGGTCGTTAGACCTTTCTGAGAAACCGTGAAATTATCGGCTGCGGAGAAATAAACCGCCAAATCGGTGCCGTTTCCGCCATTGAGACTGTCATCGCCTTCCTGTCCGTATAACTTGTCGTCACTGCCGCGTCCGTCCAGATTGTCATTACCGAGACCGCCAAAAAGTCTGTCTTTATGAGTATCGCTTCCGATCAGCGTGTCGTTGCCTTCCTTACCCAACAGCGTGGGTCCCATAGTCGGCGTAGCGGAACTGTCGAGCGTATTATTGCCCGCATTGCTGGCATCGTTAATAACGGTCGAACCGTATAACAAACCGTCAATGGTAAAATCACCGCCGTTGGTGGTTGAAATCTGAAAAACCTCGCTGGTACCCTTTACGTCAGGATCGGTGCTGTCATACCAGTAAACGGCAACCTCTGCAAAATATTTCCCGGTCAAATCCTGCCAGGAATTTTGCACCCACCACTGCCCGTAATAATGCTCTTCGGAATAATAGCTTCCCGAATCGAAACTGCCCTGGCCGACATAACTGGCGTCAACCCTGCCGTTACTATAGAAAACCGCGTGCCTCTCTGTGGAGGTGTACTGGGTAGAGGTGTAATACATCATATCGCGACCCGTCAGGGTTGCAGCCCAGGCGGCGTTTAACAGGGATTCGGCGACAGGTATAGCCATGGTGATTCTCCGTCAGCAAGCAAGGTGGTAAATACCATAAAAACAGATTGAAGTGTTTGCAACAAATACGCTTCACTATTTAATTACGATGAACCTCCTCTCTCAGTGAAAGGTTTGGGGAATGGGAATTGGGGAATTTTAGATATGCTGATTATAACCGGCACTCAAGCTTTAAATGCAAGCTATTTAAAGAAGGTATTTATTGCAATACCCCGAATTTCCAGGCAACAAACGGGGTATTCAAACTAAAGATTCCCAATCCGGGATTGGGAATCTGGTACGCGTTAAATCCCGGCCAATACAGACGCAACCGTTGCGCCCATCGCTGCCGGTGTCGGGCAGATGATAACGCCCAATTCTTTCAGAATGGCTACCTTTTCCGCCGCACTTTCACCGGCTGCAGAAATAATCGCACCGGCATGCCCCATGCGACGACCTTCGGGTGCGGTCAAACCGGCGATATAGGCAACGACCGGTTTGCTCATGTGTTGTTTGGCGAACATACCGGCTTCAACTTCTTGCGGTCCGCCGATTTCGCCGATCATCAGGACGACTTTGGTGTCCGGGTCTTGCTCAAATTGCTCGAGAATATCCCGGTGCGAGCTGCCGTTGATTGGATCGCCGCCGATACCTACCGAGCTGGAAATACCGATACCCAGACGTTTCATCTGGTCGGCAGCTTCATAGCCCAGCGTACCTGAACGACCGACAATACCGACATGACCCTGCATATAGATATGTCCGGGCATGATACCCAGCATCGCGCGTCCGGGGCTGATAGTGCCTGCGCAATTCGGGCCGGTCAAGATCATTCTTTGTTCTTTCGGGAAACGGCGCAGAAAGTTTTTAACGGTCATCATGTCCTGTGTGGGAATACCGTCGGTAATCGCCACACAATATTTAATACCGGCATCGGCGGCTTCCATGATCGAATCGGCGGCAAAAGCGGGTGGTACAAAAATAATACTGGCCTCGGCGCCGACTTGCTGTACAGCTTCCTTGACCGTGTTGAAAACGGGACGGTCCAGATGCGTTTGTCCGCCTTTACCGGGGGTAACGCCGCCGACTACGTTGGAACCGTAATTAATCATGTCCTGGGCATGAAAAGAACCGATTTTTCCGGTAAAACCCTGAACAATGATGCGTGTTGTTTCGTTAATAAAGATAGCCATGTTGTATTATGCTCCTGCCGCTTCTCTGGCAACGACTTCATTGCGCGCCTGTACCGCTTTTTCAGCCGCTTCGGCCAAGGTTTCCGCGATAATGATAGGTAGCCCGCTTTCAGTGATGATTCTGCGGCCTTCTTCCACGTTAGTGCCTGAAAGCCTGACAATTAACGGTATTTTCATATCGATTTTTTTAACGGCATGGACAACGCCTTCGGCAATCCAGTCGCAACGGTTGATACCGGCAAAAATATTCACCAGCATCGCTTTCACGCCTTTATCGGCAAGCACCAGACGAAAAGCTTTTTCGGTACGTTCAGCCGATGCGCCGCCGCCGACGTCAAGGACGTTGGCGGGTTCGCCGCCGGCCAGTTTAATCATGTCCATTGTCGCCATCGCCAAACCGGCGCCGTTAATCATGCAACCGATGTCGCCGTCCAGGCCGACATAGCTCAAGCCACGGTCGGCAGCAGCCATTTCACGCGGATCTTCCTGAGTCTTGTCGCGCAATTCGGATATTTTTTGCTGGCGAAACAAGGCATTGTCATCAAAGCCCATCTTTGCATCCAGCGCTACCAGTTCATTACTGCGGGTTACAACCAGCGGGTTGATTTCCAGCATGCTGACATCCAGCTCACGCAGGGCGCGATAGCAACCTTTAATGGTTTTAACCGCGTGGCTCATGATTTCAGCGTCCAACCCCAAGGCAAAGGCCATTTCACGAGCTTGATAATCACGTAAACCGACCGCCGGTTCGATATAAATTTTAGTAATGGCATCGGGATTATTGACCGCCAGTTCCTCAATTTCCATACCGCCCTGCGCAGATCCGACCATGACAATACGTTCGGAGCTGCGATCGACTAAAAAGCAAAAGTACAATTCCTTGGCAATGTCGGTGCCTGCCTCAACATAAAGTCTGGAACAGACTTTACCGGCAGCGCCGGTTTGATGCGTGACCAACCTTTTACCTAACAAATACTCGGCAGCCGCTTCCACTTCATCATGGGTTTTACAGATTTTGATGCCGCCCGCTTTACCGCGCGCACCGGAATGAATCTGTGCTTTTACCGCCCAGATATGTCCGCCGATTTCTCTGGCGCGCTGCACGGCGTCTTCCGGGCTATACGCCAAACCACCCTCGGCGATTTTAACGCCATAACTGCTTAAAATGTCTTTTGCTTGATACTCATGAATATCCACAGCATCTCCCTCGTTGATTGCTATTGTTATGTAAACGTTCGCCTTTCCCATTTGAAAAAATGGAAAAGGCGAACGTTTATATTGTCAGTTATTTTTTTGCAGCAATGGCTTCCGCTGCTTTAACGATGTTGTTAGCCATTTTTTCCGAAGCCGCATCGATCAAACGACCATCCAGTGCAGCCGCACCTTTGCCTTGCGCCGCAGCTTCCTGTAATGCCGCCAGAATGCGTTTCGCTTTTTCCACTTCAGCGGCAGGCGGCGTAAAGACTTCATTGGCCAATTCGACTTGTGAAGGATGAATCGCCCATTTACCTTCACAACCCAAAGCCGCCGCACGTCTTGCCGCCAGTTTGTAACCTTCGGGATCTTTAAAATCACCAAAAGGACCGTCGATAGGACGTAAACCGAAAGCCCGGCAGGCAACCGTCATACGGCTGATAGCGGCATGCCATTGATCGCCCGGATAATCAGGGTTCAAACCGCCGATGTTAGTGGTTCTGGCCCGGTTGCTTGCGGCATAATCCGCCACGCCGAAGTGTAACGCTTCAAGACGGCCCGAAGCACCGTTACGGGCAATGTCTTCTACATTGGCCATGCCTAAAGCGGTTTCAATCAAGGCTTCAATACCGATCCTGTTTTTCAGGCCCTGCTGCATTTCCAATTGATTTAGCATGGCCTCGACCATATAGACATCGGCATAAACGCCCACTTTAGGAATCAGTATAGTGTCAATTTTTGCACCGCACTGCTCGACCAGATCGACCACATCACGCACCATATATTGCGTATCAAGTCCGTTGATACGCACGGAAACCGTTACGCCGTGACCTTTCCAGTCCATATCGTTGATGGCTTCTATGATATTTTTTCTGGCGCGTAACTTATCGTCGGGAGCCACGGCATCTTCCAGATCCAGAAAAATGAAATCCGCACCACTTTTCATCGCCTTTTCAAACATATCCGGGTTTGAACCCGGAACCGCTAATTCACAGCGTTGTACTCGTTGAACTGACGCTGTATATAATGTGTGACTCATTTTATCTACCTGATTGATGGGATATTGAAGTTTGCCCGGAAACAAAATAAATCGCCCATTCTACTTTCAGGCCAAGCAATGTCAATTTTTACTAACAAATCAATTCTTGCTGATTATCAGTGGCTATGTCATTATTCCCGGTTTTTTGGGTCTTTATTTTTAAGACTTCAGTCTATTTAACTCATCATTCAACAACCTAATCATCCAACAACAACCCTAATCATCCAACAACTCAAAGAGGCAATACCATGGCTGGTCGTAACCACCTATATATTCCAGGGCCTACCAACGTGCCCAATGAAATCCTGAATGCGATGCATATTCCGATGGAAGACCATCGCTCGCCTATTTTTCCCAATTTGCTCAAACCCCTGCTCAATGACCTGAAAAAAATCTTTAAAACAGAAACCGGGCAAGCCTTTGTATTCCCTGCAACCGGTACCGCAGGCTGGGAAATCGCCTTAACCAACACACTGAATCCCGGCGATAAAGTGTTAATTTACCGCTTCGGCCAATTCAGCCACTTATGGGCGGAAATGGCGAAACGTTTGGGCTTTAATGTTGAAATTCATCAGGAAACCTGGGGCAAAGGCATTCCGCTCGACAGACTGGAAGCGCGTCTGAAAGAAGACACCGGACACGAAATCAAGGCGGTTCTGGCGACACATAATGAAACCGCTACCGGCGTCACCAGTGATATTGCCGGCGTCCGTAAAGCAATGGATGCAGCCGGCCACCCTGCCCTGCTGTTCGTTGACGGCGTCAGCGCGATTGCCAGCATCGACTTCCGCATGGACGAATGGACGGTAGACGGCGCCATCAGCGGTTCTCAAAAAGGCTTTATGATGCCCGCCGGCGGCGCATTTGTGGCATTCAGTCAAAAAGCCCTGGCAGCCGCGAAAACATCAACCTACCCGCGTTGCTTCCTGGACCTGAACGATCAGGTGAACGCCAATAAAGACGGCTACACGCCTTATACGCCTGCCTTGCCTATTTTATACGGCTTGCGTAAAGCATTGGACCTGTTGCTGGAAGAAGGCCTGGAGAATGTCTTTGCACGCCACTACCGCTTGGCCGAAGGCACCCGTAAAGCCGTGGCAGCCTGGGGTTTAACCATGTGCGCGCAACCCGGCTTCGAATCGAATACCGTTACCGCCGTGGTGGTGCCTGAAGACAAGGATGCACGCACAGTGATCGCGACAGCCTTCAGCAAATACAATATTTCCCTGGGCGCCGGTCTTTCCGAACTAGCCGGTAAGGTATTTCGTATAGGCCATGTCGGCGACATGAATGACGTATCAATGCTCGGCGCTATCGCCGGTGTTGAAATGGCGTTGCTGGACAACGGTTTTGATATAAAACCGGGTAGCGGTGTTGCGGCGGCGATTGAGTATTATCGTTCCACAGCCAAGTAAAAAAACATTTACAGCGTCTGTGCCAGATAGCCCTATGCGATCAGGCGCAGACGTCCGCATTGATCATGTTGTTATTTATCAGGAAGAACACAAACACTGCAAATTTATTACATTCCGCGTTTTAAGCTGTAAACCGTAAAAATCATTCCCGAGCTTATAATCAACTACTTAACAATAACTGCGTAGAGGATCATCAATGAGCAAACCCAAAGTCGTCGTAACCCGTAGATGGCCTGCCGAAGTCGAAGCGCAGTTAAAATCGCTTTACGATGTGCAATTAAACGAGTCCGACATCCCCATGAGCGCAGACCAGCTTAAACTGGCCCTGCAAACAGCCGACGCCTTGTTGCCTACCGTTAGCGACGCCATCACTGCCGACATACTTAATGTTGAAGGCAAGCGTGCGAAAATCATCGCTAATTTCGGCGTCGGCTATAACAATATCGATATCAATGCTGCCAGAGAACAAGGCTTGGTTGTCACCAACACGCCGCATGTATTAACCGACTGCACCGCCGACATTGCCATGTTATTGTTGTTGATGTCGGCGCGACGCGCGTCTGAAGGCGATCGTCTTGTCCGTAACCGGCAATGGACGGGCTGGTCGCCGACACACATGCTGGGACAAAAAGTCACCGGCAAAACCTTAGGGCTGATCGGTTTTGGCCGCATTGCGCAAGCCATGGCAAAAAAAGCCCATCAAGGCTTCGGCATGAAAATCCTTTTTTACGTTCCGTCTGCGTCTCCACAGCACATTATTGACTATTTACAAGCCACTCGCTGCGAAACTGTTGAAGAATTACTGACGGAAGCCGACTTCGTGTCGATACATTGTCCGGGCGGCGCCGCAACCCGGCATTTAATTAATGAACAACGATTGAAACTAATGCGCCCGTCCGCGCATCTGATTAACACCGCGCGGGGTGATGTGGTCGACAGTAAGGCGCTGATCAAGGCCCTGCAAGAACGCTGGATTGCCGGCGCGGGTCTGGATGTATTTGAAGGCGAGCCTAATATAGACCCCGGCTTCCTGGAACTGGATAACGTTGCCCTGCTGCCGCACCTGGGTAGTGCGACACGAGAAACCCGCATCGCGATGGGTGAGCGTGTCCTACACAACATCGCGGCTTTTTTTGCCGGTAGCGAGCCCGGCGACAGAGTGGTTTAACAGCGCGTCTGCTTTTGATAAGCGCAAAAGTTGCGTAAAGAAATAGTTCATCGTATACTTTCGGCTGGCTTACTTGATCAAGCTAGCACACACTACAAAAAAACTTCTGGAGGTGATTATTATGAAATGGGAAACACCAAGCTACACTGACCTGCGTTTCGGTTTCGAAGTAACAATGTACATTTACAATCGCTAAAAATATTCCGGCTTAACCGTCGGCAGCGATTTGAAATGAATTAAAGAAGGGGGTTCGCAAAGAGCCCCCTTTTTTTTGCCTATACTCCGCGCTCATCTTTGCGGAGTATAACGCGTTATGCGGATAATATTGACCTCCCCTCCTCATACAGGTTTTTACATGAAAATTAGAGTTCTTGGTTCAGGTGCAGGCGGCGGCTTCCCGCAGTGGAACTGCAA
>SXIP01000240.1 GCA_005772825.1 Methylococcaceae bacterium
AATAAAGCTTACAGACAATAAGATACCATTACATCGTTTCATAAGATTTCTCCTGTTTTGTTGCCTAACTAATATTAGCCATCCTAATGGACGCAAAACATTGCGTCAAAGGTTTGCCTAATACATTATAAAAATTAAAATCCATTGTTAATTCATGCTGTTGCATAAATTTAGCACGTCTTAAATTAAATTCAGCTAACGTCAAATAAACGCACAAATAAGTACAAACACCTACAACGGAAGAGGGTAATAAACCTAAAGACTAGAACCGGCAAATCTCAATGCCGCAATCAGTCGCCAACATGCCCACCCTGCAAATAACTCTCCGACTGCATATCGATCAACCTGGACACCGTCCGTTCAAACTCAAACGCGCCTTCGCCTTCAATGTAAAGCTCCTGAGCCGGTACTTCGGCGCTACAGATCAGTTTTACTTTATGCTCGTACAGCGCATCGATCAGCGTGACAAAGCGCTTGGCTTCATTGCGCTTTTCCCAGGTCAGTTTGGGAATATCGGCCAGGATCAGGATGTCGAAGCGGTTGCCGATTTCCAGGTAATCGGCGGGGCCCAAAGGATGTACGCAGAGTTCGTCAAAGCTGCTCAGCGCGACATTACCGCATATCGCGGACAAGGCCGTTTTTCTGCCTAATACTTCCAGTTCGCCCGGTTTCAATGGCGCAAAGCCGGTCAATTCGTTATAGCTTTGGCGGATGAAGTCGGCCGCCTGTTCATCCAGCGGGTAATAATAAGTTGTCTTTAACGCGTGCAAATGACTAAGCCGGTAGTCCTGCCGGGCGACCAGTTCCATAACTTGGGCTTGTTGTTGCAGCAGCCCGATAAACGGCAGGAACAATTCTCTTTGCAAGCCGTTTTTGTATAGCTCATCGGGATGGAAGTTGGAGGTGATCACGACGACTAAACCCGCATCGAACAGTTTGCTGAACAGCCGCATCAGTATCATCGCGTCGGCGATGTCGGACACATGAAATTCGTCAAAGCACAGCAGCCGTTGCGAACCCCTGATCTGTTTCGCCAAGGCCGTCACCGCATCGCTGTCGTTGTGCTTGCGCCATTGGTGCATAAAGGCATGGACTTCCTGCATGAACGCATGGAAATGCACCCGCCGTTTTTGATCGATCGGGCAGGATTCATAAAATAAATCCATCAACATGGATTTACCGCGACCGACGTTGCCGAACAGGTATAGGCTTTGGCAGGGGTTCGGTTTTGGGAGAAAGAGTTTGTGCAGGGGGGATTTTTGATCGTATTCGACCGTTGCCGACAGATTGTCGAGCAGGCTTTGCAGGTGATGCAACGCGGTGATTTGCACCGGCTCGTATTGGATATGGCCTTGCGCCACTTGGTTGTTATAGTGGTTTTCCAAGATGCCGGGCGTGATTGCGGAGTGATTTACAAGGAGGTGCTGAGTAGACGTTCTTAGCATGGTTTATTTTGTAAGTGCGGGTTCATTTGGGCGCCAGTGCGTTGTAAGTCTCAACATAGGTTCGTCATTGCTTCCAGGGGTAAATTTCATATAGCCATCGCTTTTTGCAATGCCGCGATTACCCGATCTTGCTGGGCTTCGGTCAACGCCGGGTACATCGGCAAGCTGATAGCCTCCGAATAATAGTGCTCGGCTTCCGGACAATGGCCCGGTTTAAAGCCCAAGTTTTCATAATAAGGTTGCCGGTATACCGGAATGTAATGCACATTTACGCCAATGTCGGCAGCGCGTAAGGCCTCAAATACCTCTCGGTGCGACTTGGTTATCAGGTCCGTCTTTAATCGAATGACATAAAGATGCCGGCCGGAATAACTGTCAGGGTGCTGCCAGGGCGTCACTATCGGAAACGCCGCCAGTTTGTTGTCATAGCGTTCGGCAAGCGCATGACGGCGGGCAATAAATTCGTCCAGTCTGTGCATCTGGCTGATGCCAAGAGCGGCTTGTAAATCGGTCATGCGGTAGTTAAAACCCAGCTCGATCTGCTGATAGTACCAAGGGCCGTCGGACGCCTGCGTCATCTCGTTCGCCTCGCGGGTAATGCCGTGGCTTCGAAGTAATTGCATACGCTTGGCCAGCTGGGCATCGTTGGTCAGCGCCATGCCCCCTTCCCCGGTGGTAATAATTTTGACCGGATGAAAACTGAAAACGGTGATGTCGCTGTAGTTGCAGTTGCCGATGGGGTGACCGCGGTATTGACCGCCAATGGCATGCGAAGCGTCTTCGATGATTTTGAAGCCGTATCGTTGAGCAAGTGCGTGAATACCGGCCATGTCGCAAGGCTGTCCGCACAGATGCACCGGAATGACGACTTTGGGCAATAAACCGGCCTGCTCGGCCTGTAGCAATTTTTCCGCTAAGCGCTCAACGCTCAGGTTATAGCTGCGTGGATCGATGTCCACAAAGTCAATCCGGGCTCCGCAATATAATGCGCAATTGGCGCTGGCGACAAAAGTGATCGGGCTGGTCCACACGCTGTCGCCCGGACCTACGCCCAAAGCCAAGCAGGCAATGTGCAATGCGCTGGTGGCGCTGTTGACAGCAAGCGCATACTGCGTGTTGCAATAATCGGCAATGCTTTTTTCAAAAGCGGGGACTGCCGGGCCTTGGGTCAGGTAGTCGGAACGCAGCACCTCGACAACCGCCTGAATATCGGCATCGGAAATATCTTGGCGGCCGTAAGGAATCGTCGCTGTCATATTTTGCCGATTTTTTCTTGGTTCTGGGCAATCCAGGTTTGCAAGGTTTCAATACTCATCCATTCGGCGTTGTTATCCGAGCAGTAAGTAAAGTTTTCAGCGACCCTGTTTCCATCCTTAATCCGGCATTTGTCATTATTCCAGTTGTGTATCGCAGGCAGTATTTTGAAGTGCTCCGGGTATTCGTAGGTGTAGAGGGCATCTTCTATGCCGATCATTTGTTCATGCAGCTTTTCGCCGGGACGCACGCCGACAATTTCATGCTCGGCATGAGGCACGCAGGTCAGGGCAACATCGGTCAATTTCATTGACGGA
>SXIP01000241.1 GCA_005772825.1 Methylococcaceae bacterium
AACTGGATGTCTGGCAATACATTCACCTGGAAAAAATTCCTATCCCGTCCTTGTATCTGGCCAAGGAAAGACCGGTGGTGAATAAAGACGGCATGTTGATCATGGTCGACGACAATAGAATGCCGCTGACGCCGGACGACATTGTGGAAATGAAAATGGTGCGCTTTCGCACCCTGGGCTGTTACCCATTGACCGGCGCCGTTGAATCAACTGCTACGACACTACCGGAAATTATCCAGGAAATGCTGCTGGCAACCACCTCTGAACGCCAGGGCCGTTTGATTGATCACGATCAGTCCGGCTCAATGGAACAGAAGAAACGCGAAGGCTATTTTTAAACTGATAACCTGGATTTTCATAGGCATGAGTGATTCTATCGATAATAACAAATCCCCGCCGCATCAGCAGTCGAGACAGAAACTGCTCGGTTTTTTAGTGGCTTTGCTGGGCCTGGAGACGGAAGCCGCCAAGTCATTGGAAACGATCCGGCTTCTGGATTTTGATGACGCCTCCGTGTGGCTGACTGATAGTGGCGAAAGCCTCGGTTTACGTGTCGATCACATTGTTCTGGCGCCCGCGTCAGCCGCCGCCGCGTCAGCCGCGCAGACGCCTCTGGTGGCCTGTCTTGATGGCGGCAGGGGCTGGCTGGTTTTGTACGGTTTCAGCGCCGGTCGGGTGCGCGTCGCATTGGTGCAAGGCGATATTATTGAACGGCGCCGTATCAAGCCTGCCGCTGTCGGTGAATTGCTGGGACTGCCCGAAGGACGACTTGGCGAATGGTGGTTGGTGCAAGCGATGGCCCCGCTCGCCAATGCCGTCAGTCCCGATCATCATGCGCATTTGTCGCCGTTAAATCGGCTCATCGAGTTGATGCGTGCCGATCACGCCGACCTGTGGCTGGTGCTGGGTCTGGCCTTGGGTTCCGGGCTATTGGCGTTGGCCTCACCGGTCGCGGTGCAGGCTTTGGTCAATACAGTGACGATGGGCGGTATGGGGCAGCCCTTGCTGGTGCTATCGATTATCCTGTTTTTCTTCCTGACGTTTGCCGGCTGCGTTCATGTGCTTGAAGCCTATCTGGTGGAAATCGTACAGCGGCGGATATTCGTTCGGCTGGCGACGGATCTGGCTTACCGCCTGCCCAAAGTGCGCAGCGATACGTTTGATCATCATCATGGCGCGGAACTGGTCAACCGCTTCTTCGACATCCTGACGGTGCAGAAGGCCGGGTCCTCGCTGCTTCTGGATGGTTTGAGCACAGCCGTGCAAATCTGCGTCGGCTTGCTGATGCTGGCTTTCTACCATCCTTTCCTGCTGGCCTTCGATGTGGTGCTATTGCTGTCAATCGGTTTTATCATATTTTTACTGGGCCGTGGCGGCGTTGCTACCGCCATTCAGGAATCCTTATCCAAATACGCCCTGGTTGCCTGGTTGGAAAACGTGGCCGCCTCGGTACACACATTTAAATTTAGCGGCGGCCCGGCGCTCGCTTCCCGACGCACCGACGCACTGGCACTGGCTTATTTGACCGCCAAGCGCAGCCATTACCAGGTATTGATGCGCCAGATTATCGGTTCGGTCGCCCTGTACGCGATAGCCAGTACAGCCTTGCTCGCCATCGGCGGCTATCTGGTGATTGACGGGCACTTGACCCTGGGGCAATTGGTAGCCGCGGAATTGATCGTATCCTCCGCCCTCATTTCCCTGATCAAGTTCGGCAAGCACCTGGAAGGCTATTACGACATGATGGCTGGTACCGACAAGATCGGTCACTTGCTGGATTTGCCGCTGGAGCGCGAAGACGGCCTATCGACGCTTATGCCCGGTCCGGTTTCGCTTGCCGTCTGTAACGTATGCTTCGACTTCGGTGCTAACAGTCCGGTGTTTGCCAATATCAATTTTCTCATTCAGCCGGGCGAGAAGGTTGCGCTATTCGGCGGCTATGCGAGCGGCAAAACCACGCTGGCAAATCTGTTGTGCGGGTTGCGCCAACCGGGGCGAGGCCATATTGAAATCAACGGCGCCGCTATCAACAACCTGCGTCTGGACGCTATGCGCAGGCGGATTGCCGTGGTCAGCCGTCTGGAGCTGATAGAAGACAGTTTGTTTGAAAATGTGCGTCTGGGCCGTTCGGAGCTTGGCGTGGATGATGTCGAACGGGCATTGGCCGCCGTTGGCCTGTCGGCAAAAGACCTCAAAACCAACATGAGTTCGAGCGGCACCCCGTTATCCACGACGGAGGCAAGATTGTTGCTGATCGCACGGGCTATCGCCGGTCGACCCGGTTTGCTGATTCTGGACGGTATTCTTGATGAGATGGATGAAAATGCGCGCCGCCGTATCGCGCCTGTGCTGTTTGCAGACGATGCGCCGTGGACGCTGGTGGTGTTAACCGGCTCACCGACGGTTGCCGGTTTGTGCGAACGAGTAATGAATCTGCAAGGAAACCATGAACACAGTTGATATAGATAGCGGGCTTTCCGCCCTTTCGGTTGCCCGCACACCGCGGCTGGTAACCCGCCTGGCCCGAGCCGGTGTGTGGTTGTTCCTGTTGACGCCGCCGGCATTGCTGTTAACGCCGTGGCAACAGAATATCTCCGGTATCGGACGGGTCACCGCCTTCGCACCGCTCGAACGCAGGCAGAACATCGAAGCGCCGGTTGCCGGGCGCATCGTCCGATGGCTGGCGAAGGAGGGCGCCAAAGTCAAGGCAGGCGACGTGTTGATGGAGATTGTTGATGTCGATCCTGAATTCCTCAAGCGTCTCGGGCAACAACGTGAAGCCGCCGCTGCCAAAGTTGCGGCCAAGGAAGATGAATTACGCGCTTACCGCTTACAGATCGACAACCTGATCGCCACCCGCGATTTGCAAATCGCTACGGCCCAGTATCGGCGCGATGTGGCTCATCAGCGCGCCATTTCGGCCGGCGAAGCGATAGCGTCGGCTCGGGCGACCCTCGATGCCGCCGTTATCCAGCGTGAGCGTCTGCAACGCTTGCTGGCTGACGGCCTGGTCTCGCAACGCGATTTTGAGCTTGCCGAGCGCGATGAAGTCATCGCCAGACGTAACCTGAACAGCGCCCAGGCCGGATTGAACGCCGGATTGGCCGAACAGCGCGCGGCAGATGCCGAGATCGGGCGTATCCGCGCCGATGCTCAGGCGCGTATTGACTCCGTCTCAGCGTCAGCCAACAAGACGCAAAGCGAATTGGAAGACAGCCGCGGCAGTCTCGCCAAGAACGAAGTCGACTTGTCGCGGCAGCAAGCCCAGATTGTTAGAGCCCCGCGCGACGGCAGCATCTTGCGGGTTTTGGTCAATCCACAGAGTGACATCGTCCGCCAGGGCGATCCGTTGCTGGTTCTGGTGCCCACGACGGATGTTAAGGCCGTTGAATTATGGGTGGATGGCAATGATGCGGCGTTGATCACGCCGGGGCGACATGCGCGTCTGCAATTCGAGGGCTGGCCGGCTATGCAGTTCGACGGCTGGCCGGAAGTCGCCGTAGGCACTTTCGGCGGCACCGTTGCTTTTGTTGATTCGAGTGACGACGACAAGGGCAAATTTCGTATACTCGTTGTGCCGGACACAAACGACCCGCCTTGGCCTTCCGAACGCTTCCTGCGTCAGGGTGTGCGTGTTAAAGGCTGGGTGTTGTTGAACCGGGTTACCATGGCCTATGAACTCTGGCGTCAGTTAAACGCCTTCCCTCCGCAAATGACGCCGGAAAGCCCGGCGACTGATCTGGTACGCCAAAAATTAAAATAATCCGTTATGAAACGATTTCAGCTTTTCAACGTCGGTGCGGGCTTGATAAAAAACAACCCTCAGGATTATCTTCCCGCTAAATTAACCATGCGCCGTATGCAGTCAGCACTCATAGGAAGCGTGCTGTTACCGTCGCTGCTGACCGGCTGCAGCTATTACTTCGATACCGGACCCAATCGCACTATCGCTCACCGGGTCGAAACACGCCTGAGCAACGATGAGGGATTACCGCTGGAACAGCTGTCAAAAGTACCACCTGTAAGCGTTGAGCAAGCCCTGCCTGCATTTAAGCAACGCCGCGCCCAGGCAGTACGACTATTGCCGCCTGCCAAGCTCGACAGTCCGCCGGTATTGAATGAGCTGCCTGAGACGGGTAAACCGTTATCCCTGGATACGACCTACCGCCCGTCACTGGAGGATAGCGCTGTCAAGCCAGAAAGCAAGCCTCAAAATACGGCTTTACCGTCGGCCAAGCCTGATGAACCGGCTGCGCCGAAAGCAGCTACCCAATCCCAAGCCGGCAAACAATTATCGATAGCGGCGGTGCGTGCCGCCGCCCTGGAAAATAACCTGGATCTGAAGATTGCCCAGATCGATCCGTCGATTGCCGCGACCACCGTCAGTGAAGAAGAAGCCAAGTTCGACGACCTGATTTTCGCCCGCGCCAAATATGGAAACAAGAACACCCCCGCGCAAAACCTTGACGTAGTGACCTTCACCCCGGCTGATCCAAATTCGTCACCGCTCAAAGGGGAAGTGGACAAGTTGACGGCTGTCCCGCAACGCACCGAAATCATGGAAATGGACGCCGGCATCGTCATTCCTTTGCGCACAGGGGCCAAGATTACAGTCAGCGCGCCTTTCGATGAAAAGAGGCAATTCAACGGCGTTGCCTCGGACCAATACCTCAATGCCTTACGTTTCTCGATTAGCCAGCCTTTGCTGCGCGATGCGGGAATCGACAACAATGTCGCCGGTATCCGCATCGCCCGCTATGAGCAACAGGTGGTGGACGTGAAAACCCGCTTACAGGCGATTCGCGTATTGGCTGCTGTCGAACGCGCCTATTGGGGGCTTTATGTCGCCTGGGGCGAATTGGATGTCCGTCGTCAACAATACGAAAATGCGGCGGACAATCTGGAGATGGTAAAAAAGCGCGTGGCGGCGGGACTCACCGCCGCAGTGGAACTGAACCGCGCCGAAATCGGTGTGGCTGAAAGGATGGAAGGCATGATCGTCGCCGAAACCACGCTCAAACTCCGGCAACGCCAACTCAAGTTACTGCTCAACGATCCCGGTATGGACCTGGACTCGCCAAGCGTATTGATTCCTGAAACCCCGCCTGTTCTGGTTGAGTTCAAGTTCGACCGCGAACAACTGGCGCAACGCGCCTTGCAGGGTCGTCTGGAAATACTGGAGCTGGAATTAAAGCTGGCCGCCGATTTGACCAAGATCGATTATTTAAGTAACCAGACCCTGCCGATGTTTATGCTGGACTATAACTATGCCTCGCTGGGCCGTGATCAATCATCCTTTGGTGGCTCTTTCGATCAATCGTTCAGCGGTGACTACAATGACTGGTCGGTGGGCGTGCGTATGGAAATGCCGCTTGGCAATGAGCTACGCCGCGCCCGCTTGGATCGGTCCGTTCAGGAACGCCTGCAGCGCCTGACCACCAAGCAATTGAGAGAGTTGGGCGTACGCCGGGAAATTTATGATGCGCTGGACCAGATGGGGCAAAACTGGCAGCGTATTCTCGCAGCGCGGCAGAATGTCCTGCTCGCAGGTCTCAACTACGATGCCGAGCTGAAACAATTTCGCGAGGGCCTTAGAACCATGACCGAAGTACTGGAAACCCTGACCCGTCTCGGCGAGGCGCAGTTACGCGAAGTACGCGCCATCGGCGATTACCAGGTCTCCATGATCGACCTTGCTTTCGCCACCGGTACCGTGCTCGGTCATAGCCGGGTCGATTTAGGCGCAGTGGCGAATTGAAGCATAATGTCAATAACGTATAGCTCGCGGCCTTACCTTTCTTGGTAAAGTGTTATGTTATACTGTAACGACAATTTACCAGCATAAGCCATATTTATAATGAATACACACGCCGAACCGAATCCGGAGCATCAGCACACTTCAGCACACGACCACAGCACCTGTATCAGTGACGCCTTAACAACCGCCGAACACTTATGCGCGGAACGCGGCGTGCAATTAACGCCGATTCGCCATAAGGTGCTGGAATTGATCTGGGCAAGCCATCAGGCCGTTAAGGCCTATGAATTGCTGGATCGCATCAAGCCCTTGCAAAGCGCCGCGAAACCGGCAACTGTTTACCGGGCGCTGGATTTCTTGATCGAACAGGGCCTGATTCATCGCGTGGAAAGCCTGAACGCTTTTGTCGGTTGTCGCTGTTCGGGTCACCAGCATGAACAGTTATTGCTGATCTGCAAACACTGTCATGAAGTTGAAGAGCGCACCGCGACCGAAGTCATGCAGGCCTTGTCCGACGAATTCAAACAAGCCGGCTTTATTGTCCACAGCAAAGCCATCGAAGTGCATGGCATCTGTGCGAAATGTGCGGAATCCTCTGCCGATAACGCTGAATTATTGGCCTGAACGCTTCGCCATTGCTGATTTTATTCCCGGACTGGCTGTTTTCGGATAGCAAATAACGCTTGCAATATGTTATGTTATAACATATCTTTTATTTCAAAATACCGGCCCGGCAAGAATTCCTGGCGCAAGCCACTTTAGGATTTTCAACCACTCTCTTTAAAACTGTATGAACAAGAAACTCGTAATTTTGTTTTTAACGTCAGGCGCGCTAAGCTCCGGCGTTTGCCTGGGTGACAATACGGGCGACACTACCGTTCAGGAATTGGAAGATGTAATCGTCACCGCGCCGTTGCAAGACAATGTCTCAGAGTCCGCCGTTCCAGTCACCGTGTTAAGCGATGAGGAGTTACGCATGAAAGTCGGGCACAGCATCGGCGACACCTTGAAAAACGAACTGGGCATCAGCAGTCAATCCTTCGGTCCCGGCGTCGGCACACCGGTCATTCGCGGTCAGGCAGGCCCAAGAGTACGCGTGTTAAACAACGGTATCGGCAGTAATGACGTTTCTGCAATCAGTCCCGACCACGCAAGCAGCGTCGAACCGATGCTCGCTGAACGCATCGAGGTGCTGCGCGGTCCGGCCACTTTACTTTACGGCAGCGGAGCCATTGGCGGCGTGGTCAATGTCATCGATAACCGCATCCCCAACCTGATGCCGGATAAGCTGCTTGGCGGTGCGTTGGAACAACGCTTCGACTCGACCTCCGATGAAACCGGCACGACGATGAAACTGGAAGGCGGACAAGGCAATATCGCCTACCACATTGACGGTTTTTACCGGCACCGCGACAATCTCGATATCGGCGGTCGCGGTGTTGACACGGCTAAGGTGTCGATCACCGATCCGTCACTCAATGTGATCGACAACCCCAACGGTACGCTAAACAACACCGGCGCGGAGGCGCTCAGCGGTTCGGCGGGACTATCCTGGATCGGTGATCCGGGGTTTGCCGGTGCATCGATCAATCATCTGGAAAACAATTACGGCATCGCCCCGGATGGTACCGGCGAAGAAACGGTGCGCATTGCGCTCAGGCAAGACAAGTACGATTTTAAAAGCGAACTCAAAAAGCCGTTTCGCTTTGCCAAAAGCCTGCGCACCCGTCTCGGTTACACCGACTATCAGCACACCGAAATCGCCAACGGTGAACCCGGCGCCTTTTTCACCAACAAGTCCTACGAAGGGCGGATGGAACTCACTCATGAGGATTTGGGCCCGTTACGCGGCGTGGTAGGCTTTCAGGCGCAGGCGAGTGATTTCAATGCAATCGAAAAACTCAGCGGCGACCCCATTGTGCCGCATTCACAGATCAACAGCTACGGCGTATTTGCAGTGGAATCGCTGGACATCGGCAAAGTAACCTATCAGTTCGGCACCCGCATCGAACAAACCGACATCGAACCGGACGGACTTTCCGGCTTGAGTTATACGCCGGTTAGCGCATCGGCATCAGCCGTGTGGAAAGTGGACAATAGTAACAGCCTGAACCTGGCCGTCACCCGCTCCTCGCGGGCGCCGAACGTTCAGGAACTGTTGACCAACGGTTTCCACGACGCCACCCGCAGCTTTGAAGTCGGCGATGTCAATTTAAAGGAAGAAACCTCATATAACCTGGACCTGGGTTACCGCTTCCAATCAGATTGGCTGCGCACCGAATTTGACCTGTTCCATAACTGGGCCGTCGACTATATCGCCCAGCAACGGAGCGGCGAATTTGTTGATGAAGACGGCAATCCCTGCGTTGTCGACTGCGTGCCGCTGCTAACCACCACCCAGAACGACGCCGTTTTTAAAGGCTATGAAGCCAAATTGATTTTTCCGATGATGGAAAACCGTCACGGCATTCTCGACTTAACCTTGTTCAGCGACTACACCCGCGGCGAATTTGTCAATGGTGGCGACGTACCGCGTATGCCGCCGTTACGCTACGGCCTGCAACTGGATTATAGCCGCGACAAATTATCGAGCTATCTGCGTTTCACCCGTGCCGATCCCCAAGACCATGCCGGAGACTTTGAAACATCGACCGCCGGCTACTTTCTACTGAATCTCGGCGCGCAATATAAAATCAACGCGTATAAGGATGCGGAACTGCTGCTGTTCGCCAAAGCCAATAACCTGCTGGATGCAAACATCCGTAATTCAACCTCGTATTTGCGCAACTTTGTCCCGGAAGCGGGACGCGGCGCGGAAATTGGCTTTAGGGTGAGTTACTGATGAAGGTGTCGAAAATCCGGCAGCGCATCGTCATGCCTGCACACAAACAAAAAACCCGTGCCGCTCCCTACACGACGGCGCTATTAATCAAGCGCACAACGAGCTGATGACTGATTTATGAATAAAAAACGCCTACCCGTTACTGTCTTGTCCGGTTTTTTAGGGGCCGGCAAAACGACCTTGCTCAACGCTATTTTAGCAAATCGCGAAAACTTAAAAATTGCCGTCATCGTCAATGACATGAGCGAAATCAATATAGACGCCGCCCTGGTCAAAAACGAGATTACCCTGAACCGCACCGAAGAAAAACTGGTGGAAATGAGCAATGGCTGTATTTGCTGCACCCTGCGCGAAGATTTACTCGTGGAAATCACTCGACTGGCGAAACAGGGCCGATTTGATTATTTGCTCATTGAATCGACCGGTATCGCAGAGCCGATGCCGATTGCCGAAACCTTTACTTTTCGTGATGAACAGGGTGTCAGCCTGGCGGACATTTCCAGGCTGGATACGATGGTGACGGTGGTCGATGCGGTCAATTTCATGCGCAATTTTATGGAAGCGCAGTCGCTGAAAGAGCAACTGATCGAGTTGGGTCAGGATGACGAACGCAATATCGCCGATTTATTGGCCGATCAAGTTGAATTCAGCGATGTCATTTTAATTTCAAAAGCCGACCTGGTCAGTCGCGATGAGTTAGCCAATCTACAAGCCATCCTCGCCGGCCTGAATCGGGAGGCGGAAATCATTCCCATGGTGATGGGCGACGTGCCTTTAAACAAATTATTAAATACCGGTCGTTTTGATTTCGCCAAAGCCGAACAAGCAGCAGGCTGGTTACAGGAAGCGCGCGGCAGCCATCGCCCGGAAACCGAGGAATACGGCATTGCCAGCTTTGTTTATAACGCCCGTCGTCCCTTTCATCCCGGCCGTTTTTACGATTATCTGCATCGTAGCGACTGGAATAACGGCACCTTGCTGCGTTCCAAGGGATTTTTCTGGCTGGCGTCGCGGCCTGATTGGGCGGGGACATGGTCGCAGGCCGGAGGCACGATGCAACATGATTGCGCGGGACGCTGGTGGGCGTCAATACCGGAATCGGAATGGCCTGAAGAGTTTGTTGCCGATATTCGCGGCAAATGGCAAGCGCCGTTCGGCGATTGCCGACAAGAGCTGGTTTTTATCGGCCAAAACATCAATTTTGATAAAGCGCGCGAGGAACTGGACCGCTGTTTGTTAAATGACGACGAATTAGCGGCAGGCAAATCCGTGTGGCTGACTTACCCGGATCATTTCCCGACATGGCTTGTTGATGAACTCTCTTGACGAATCCTTTCACATGTTATTAGACAACTGTAGAATGATTTGATCATGTTAACGCCGTTACCGCCTAAAATTATCGAACGTATCCCTGTCTATATCATCAGCGGCTTTCTTGGCAGCGGTAAAACGACTTTACTCAATCGATTATTGAGTCATGTGCCGCAATCCGCCGTGATCATTAACGAGTTCGGTGTCACACCGATCGACCAGCAATTATTACGCGAGCATAAAGTGCCGTTATCAACCCTGGCGGGTGGTTGTTTGTGCTGTCAGGTGCGGGGCTCGTTAACGCCCCTGCTTAAAAACCTGCGTATGGCCTGGGATGCGGGCAATAAACCGTTCCAGCGCGTAATCATTGAAACCAGCGGCGTCGCCAACCCGGAACCGGTGCTGGACAGCCTGTTAAGGGAGCGCTGGATAGCGGCGCGTTATAGCTTGCAAGGCGTTATCAGCACCGTGTCCGCGATCATGGATGAAGAGCACCTGGATTTTTTTCCCGAAGCGCAAGCGCAAATCGCCTGGGCCGATACCGTCGTAATGACGCAAACCGATCTGGCCGATTACCGGCAAATAGCACGAATTAATCGGCGCCTTGATCAACTGGCGCCGACCGCCACGCGGCTGACCGCTGTACAGGGTGTAGTAGATCCGGATGTGCTGCTCAACGTATCGGAAAAATTCCGGCGGCTACGCGACGAAGGCTTGCCCGATCCGCCCGATCACGGTTTTAGCAGCATCACCTTACAGCTTGAAGCGCCCATCGCCTGGGATAGGGTAGAGGCGGCTCTGGTTTATTTAACGACCCATTATGGTAAGCAATTGGTGCGCGTGAAAGGACTGGTTTATACGCCCGAGCAAAACCGGCCTTTGCTTGTTCAAGGCGCTGCCGGGAAACTTTATCCGCCGACGCGATTACCGTCGCGACTTTCCGACGACGGTATCGGCAGGCTGGTGTTTATCAGTCATGGTGAAATCAATGGCTTAAGCGAAGCGCTGATGACCAAGTTGCGCGGCGTTTAGACCTCAAACGCTGTTTAAGTTTTGCTGCTTGGGAATGCGCATGAAATAACCTGAACATTTGATTTTCCTCTCCCGACGTGAAAACGTGTTGCCCAAGTTATTTCATGCTCATTCCTTGCTGAGCGCAACTGCTACGAGCGCTAAGACTTCATTGCTATTGTTCGGTTGCAGCAGCCAATTCGATTTGATAAAACCCGGCACTATTGGGTTATCATGTCCTTTTGTCTGCGACTTAGGTTTATGTCTCTAATCAATCATCTCGAACCCGAATTGGCGAAGCTGCCGGATGCGTTACGCGCCGCGGTAAGCGCTTCCTTAATGCAATGGCATGAGCAGCTGGCCGATGCCAATCTAGCCGTTAATCAAACGCCTGAATTTACCGCAAGCCTGGTTAAGGTCTGGTGCTCCAGCTTATTTATTGCGGAAAGCTGTTTGCGTAATTCCGAGTTGTTGATTGATCTGGTTAATTCCGGCGATTTATCGATACCTTATTCCGATCAGGCTTACGCCGATAAACTGGCCGTGATGCAGATCGATGATGAAGACGATTTGATGACCAAACTGCGCCGCTTCAGGCGTCGGGAGATGGTCAGGATTGCCTGGCGCGATTTGGCGGGATGGGCGCCGGTGTCGGAAACGCTGATGGAATTGTCCTGGCTGGCCGATGCCTGTATTCAAACGGCGCTGGCTTTTCTCTACCAGCAGGCTTGCGAGAAACGCGGTACGCCGCTGTTGCCTGACGGCAGTCCGCAACAGATTATTGTGCTGGGCATGGGTAAGCTGGGCGCGTTTGAATTGAATTACTCGTCCGACATCGACCTGATTTTCGCTTATCCCGAAGACGGCGTGTTGCCGGACAGGAAAGCCACCACTTACGGCGAGTTTTTTACCAAGCTGTGCCAAGCGCTGGTCAAGGTGCTCGATGCGATCACCGTCGACGGTTTTGTGTTCCGCACCGACATCCGTTTAAGGCCATTCGGCGACAGCGGCGCCGTCATCATGACTTTTGACGGCATGGAAAACTATTATCAAACCCAGGCCCGGGAATGGGAACGCTATGCGATGATTAAGGCGCGCCAGGTGGCCGGGGATTTTAAAACCGGTGCGCAATTGATGGCGATGCTGAGGTCTTTTGTGTATCGGCGCTACCTAGATTACGGCGCGTTTGAAGAGCTGCGTTCGTTAAAAGCGCAGATTACCCAGGAGTTGCGGCGCAAGGACCGTATGGAGAACGTCAAGCTCGGCCCTGGCGGAATACGCGAAATCGAGTTTATCGGCCAGGCTTTTCAACTGATACGCGGCGGCAATGAAAAGGCCTTGCAAACACGCGGCATCCTGGATGTGTTGCGGATTCTCGGCGAGCTGGAACTCTTGACCCAAAGCGATGCCGAGCAGTTAACGCAATCATACATTTTCCTGCGCCGGGTCGAAAACCATATCCAGCAATACCACGATAAACAAACCCATGATTTGCCGACCGATCCGAAGGTGCGGCAAATCCTCGCCTTTTCTCTGGATTATCCCGACTGGGACAGTTTTAAAAATGCGCTTGATGGCGTTAGAGCGCAGGTGCATGCGGTATTTGACCAGGTTTTTTCGCTGTCCCGGCAAGACTGCAATCATCAAGCCAGCCGGCTTATCTGGACGGCTGCCGCTGACGATGCCGAACTGCTCGAAAATCTGGGGCAATTCGGCTTTCAGCAAGGCGGGGAAGCTTTGGCGGCCATCAGGCAGTTTAAAAACGCTGTCCCGATCAGGCGTTTGACGACGAAGGGCGCGGCGGTTCTTGAGCGCCTGATGCCGTCGGTCATAGAGGGCTTACAGCAGGTTGACAATCCCGATCTTACTTTAAAACGCATCCTGGGTTTATTTGAAGCGGTCGCGGGCCGTAATGTCTATTTGTCGCTGTTAGCCGAAAATCCCGATGCCTTGGCGCAATTGCTGCGTTTGACATCGGCCAGTTCGTGGATTTGCGATTATTTGTCGCTGTATCCGGTGCTGTTTGATGAATTGCTCGATACCCGCTCGTTATTCGAACCGCTCAAAAAGGAAGATCTCGACCGGCAGTTGCAGGTTCTGGTTGCTTCGATTGATGTGCAGGATCTTGAACGCCTGATGATAGCGCTACGCGAGTTTAAACAACTGAATGTATTGCGCGTCGCGGCGGCCGATATTATGGGCGCGATTCCGATTATGGTGGTCAGCGATTATTTGACCTACATCGCTGAAAGTATTGTCGCCTGTGTCGTTGACCGGGCCTGGCTGATGCTTACCGAAAAACACGGCTGTCCGCCGGATAGCGACAGCACGGCGAGCGGTTTTGCCGTGCTGGGCTTCGGCAAATTGGGCGGTATTGAGCTGGGTTACGGCTCCGACCTGGATATGGTGTTTTTATGCGATTACCGGGACGGCAACGCGCAGACGTCCGGCGAAAAACCGCTGTCCTCGGCGCAGTTTTACGGGCGCCTGGGGCAAAAAGTCCGCCATATACTGGATACGCGGATGTTGTCCGGCGTGCTCTACGAGGTTGATATGCGCCTGAGGCCCAGCGGCGATTCCGGTTTATTGGTGGCCCATATTAACAGCTATGAGGATTATTTAAGGCAGCAGGCCTGGACATGGGAGCATCAGGCCTTGGTCAGAGGTCGCTTTATAGCCGGTGATCTGCGCCTAAAGACGCAGTATGAAGCGATTCGGCGCAGGATTTTATGTTTGCCGAGAGACCCGGCGCAATTGAAAACGGAAGTGCGCGAAATGCGTGAAAAGATGCGCAATGCGCTGGCAACCAAAGAATCAAACAAGTTTGACTTAAAACAAAGCAAAGGCGGTATTGCTGATATTGAGTTTATAGTACAATTTGGCATCTTGGCCGAATCGGCAAAAAATGCCGCGTTAACGACTTATACCGATAATGTCAGATTGATCGACGGTTTACAGGCGCATGGCTTTATGTCCAAACCGGTTGCGGAAACGCTGAAGGCAGCCTACTGCGCCTACCGTGATTACGGTCATAAGCTGGTTTTACAAGGCGGCGGCACATTGATTGATGCTGCTGAAATGGTTGATATGAGAACGCAAGTCGAGCAAATCTGGCGTGATTTTATGGAATAGGCTGGTAAGGAAATATTTTATCGTTCCCACGCTCCGGCGTGGGAATGCAGGTGTCAACGCTCCAGCGTTGTGTAACATTAAGATAACAAGGACTTAGCCCGTTTTATGTTTCGCGACGCTGGAGCGTCTGTTACTGCATTCCCACGCCGGAGCGTGGGAACGATAAGTATCTTTTAGAGGATCATGCAGGGACGCTACAGCGTGTATTCTTTAACCACAACCGAAAAAATTACTATGGGAAGAAGCCGCTACACGATAACCGAACCAGATAAACCGCATTTTATGACTTGCACGGTGTTGGAATGGTTGCCTGTTTTTACGCGACCTGAGACTGTGCAAATAGTGCTTGACTGCTGGTGTTATCAAAGGAAATACGAAGATTTACGGCTTTACGGTTACGTTGTTTTAGAAAATCATTTACATTTTATTGCGCAAGCGGAAAACTTGAATAAATGCGTGAGTAGTTTTAAATCCTTTACAGCGCGGAAGATTATCGACCATTTGCAAGCGCGACGCGTTGAGCGGTTATTAACACACTTGCGTTTTTTCAAAAGTGCGCACAAGGTAGACCGGGAGTATCAATTCTGGCAAGAGGGTTTTCATGCCGAGTTGGTATTTAGTGAGGCAGTGATGCGGGAAAAATTAGAGTACATTCATTTCAATCCTGTAAAACGCGGCTATGTGAACTTACCTGAGCATTGGCGATATTCGAGTGCGAGTAATTATGTAGGATTGCCGGGTTTGATAGATATAGACTCATGGTGGTGAGGGATGACGCTGGAGCGTCTGTCCCTGCATTCCCACGCCGGAGCGTGGGAACGATAAAAAATTTATTAATTAAATACTTATAATTGGAGAACAAAAGATGACGATGGACGATAGAGACGGCGTTATTTGGCTGGATGGAAAGTGGGTTGAGTGGCGCGAAGCTAAAGTCCATGTGTTAACGCATACCCTGCACTATGGTTTGGGCGTATTCGAGGGCATCAGGGCGTATCATGCAGAAAAAGGTACGGCGATTTTCAGGATGCAGGAACATACGGATCGACTGTTCCGTTCCGCGCATATCATGAACATGCCGATGCCGTTTAGCAAAGAAGAGATCAATCAGGTGCAGCGCGATGCAGTCGCTAAAAACAACCTGGACAGTGCTTATATTCGCACCATGTGCTTCCTGGGGTCGGAAGGCATGGGCCTCAGAGCCGATAATCTGAAAGTGCATGTCATGGTGGCGGCATGGTCATGGGGCGCGTATCTGGGTGCAGACAGTATTGAAAAAGGCATCCGTATCCGCACGTCTTCTTATACCCGCAACCATCACAATAGCACCATGTGCAAAGCCAAGGCCAACGGCAATTACATCAATTCCATTCTGGCCTTGCAGGAAGCCTTGGCGACAGGCTACGATGAAGCGTTAATGCTGGATCATGAAGGCTTTGCAGCGGAAGGCAGCGCCGAGAATCTGTTTATCGTGCGCAACGGCAAAATCTACACACCTGAAACTACGTCGGCGCTGGAAGGCATTACCCGTGATTCGGTTATCACGATTGCTAGGGATCAGGGCTTTGAAGTCATCGAAAAACGCATTACCCGCGATGAAATCTATGTCGCCGATGAAGCATTTTTTACCGGTTCAGCGGCTGAAGTCACACCGATCAGGGAACTGGATAACCGCAAAATAGGTGCGGGCAGTCGCGGACCGGTTACGGCAAAATTGCAAGCGCTGTATTTCGACTATGTGCATGGTCGCAAGGACGATCGTGACTGGCTGACTTACGTCGTCTGATCTTTCAAATCAAATCCCCCGTTGAAAAAGTCACCGAAAATCCTAATCGTCGGCCCTTCCTGGGTCGGCGATATGGTAATGGCGCAAAGCCTGTTTTTAACACTAAAAGACACCTGGCCGGATTGTCGGATTGACGTTCTGGCGCCGGCCTGGACATTCGCCTTGCTGGATAGAATGCCCGAAGTCACCCAAGCCGTGACGATGCCGTTAACACATGGCCAGTTCGGCTTGCTGGACAGAATCAAACTGGGGCGGTCTCTGCGTTCGGAAGCTTACGATCAAAGCATCGTCCTGCCCAATTCCTGGAAATCCGCGCTCATCCCGTTTTTTGCCAATATACCGGTGCGTAGCGGTTTCATCGGCGAATGTCGCTGGGGCTTGCTTAACGACGCCAGGAAGCTGGATAAGAAAATCCTGACCATGACGGTGCAGCGCTTTGTTGCGTTGGGCTTGCCGGACGATGCCGCGTTGCCGCCTAAATACCCGGTTCCGCGCCTGACCATCAGCCGGGAGCAACAAAATACCGTTATCGGTAAATTCAATTTAGCTGACGTCTACACCAAGACCGGCGTACTGTCGGCAAAAATACTGGCCTTATGTCCGGGCGCCGAATATGGCGCGGCAAAGCGTTGGCCTGCCGCCTATTATGCCGAGGTTGCCAAGCATAAAATCGAGCAGGGCTGGCAGGTTTGGCTGTTTGGTTCCGACAAGGATAAAGCGATTTGCGATGCGATAAACCGAGAGGCAGGCGGGTTCTGTACCAATTTTGCCGGGCGAACGTCATTGGCCGAAGCGGTGGATTTAATGTCGCTGGTCAATACCGTGGTCAGTAATGATTCAGGACTTATGCATGTCGCCGCGGCTTTGGATAAAAAACTGATCGCGCTTTACGGCTCATCCGATCCGGGTTTTACACCACCCCTGAATGCCAAAGCCAACATCATCTCGTTAAACCTGGACTGCTCGCCCTGTTTTAAACGTGATTGCCCGTTGGGCCATACCCGATGTCTGACCGACATCCTGCCCGACCGGGTCCTGGATTTAGTCACTTTGACCCCATCGTCAATAAAGCAGGCAGGCCGGAAGTGAAAATCGCCATCGTAAAACTCTCGGCGCTCGGCGACATTGTTCATGCGATGGTCGCGCTGCAATTCATCAAAGCTCATTCCCCGGATATTCAAATCGACTGGATCGTTGAAGAGGGTTTTGCCGGTGTACTAAAAAACAACCCGGATATCACCAACATTTTAACAGTCAATCTGAAAGCGTTAAAAACCGACAAGCTCGGGATTTTTCAGCAACTCAAGGCCGTCCATGGCTACGCCGCGAACAATTATGACTTGGTGATTGATGCGCAAGGCCTGCTCAAATCCGCCATTACCGCCAAACTGTTGGGCAAGCGCATTGCCGGATTCGATGCCGATTCCATCCGGGAAAAAGCCGCATCGTGGTTTTATGATGTTAAAGTCGCCTGTCCTTACGACGCCAACACCATCGACAGGAACGCGCTGGTCCTGGCTAGTCCGTTGGGAATCAGCATCTCCACGGAGCAAATCCTGAACAAAAAGCCGTTCTTGTTTTTCCGCGACGAAGACCCGCAACTGGCCGATTTTTTAGCAAAGGACCGCCGCACTATCGTTTTCGTTATCGGCTCGACCTGGGCCAGCAGGAATTACCCGGCGACCCGCTTTGTAAAAATAGCCGAGGCTCTACAACAACAGTGCCTGGTGATTTGGGGTAATGCCCATGAAAAACACGTAGCGGAATGGATGGCACGGCAATCCGACACCATTAAAGTCATGCCCAAACTGGACTTGAACAGCCTGAAGGCCTTGATTGCCAAAGCCGATTTATTGATCGGCAACGACACCGGCCCTACCCACATGGCCTGGGCTTTAAACAAACCGTCCATCACGATTTTCGGCCCGACGCCGGTCAGCCGTGTCTACCAGACCGACATCAACAAAGTGGTTAAATCGGCCTCAGAGGTTAATCCGTATAAACTCAATAAACGTGATTATTCAATCAACGATATTGATGAACAGGAGATTATTGAAGCGGCAAGGGCATTGCTGGATTCGGCAGGGTAGGGGCACCGCCATTGCGTTAATTGCTTTGGTTCCCCCATCTCCCATAGGGAGAGGGTGCTTTCTTTGATTCTCGTTCCCAAGCTCCAGCTTGGGAATGCGGTCTTGGAAGCTCCAGCTTCCAGAATTCTCGAAGCTAGAGCTTCTCGAATCTGGGTTCCCAAGCCGGAGCTTGGGAACCAGTTCTACTTAATGGAGGTAGAGAAGAGTGGAAACCAATGAAGTTCTATCTTCCGCGTTCTCTTTATTTCCGTTTCTGATAATTCAAAGTTGATCAAAACGATAAAGCAGCTACTATTTTTGGCCGCTTTCCAACGCGGTGATTTTATTGGCGATAATATTGATTCCGCGTAATGCCTCAGGATTGCGGGGATCTTTGTCGAGGGTTATTTGATATAAATCGTAGGCTTGTTTCAATTTCGGCAAGGTTAAATTTTTTTCCTTGAGGATAGCCGCCGCTTGCTTGCGTGCCGCTTTGGCGCTGAGCAGCGGTTTCTTGACTTCGGAAGGCGGATTGGGTGTTTGCGGCGGCTCGATAATCGCTTGTTCTTGCATGAGAGCGCTATCCGTTTCGGCTGCCGGCTGGATTATCATGTCCGATGCCGGTGCAATTTGTGGACTGGGTATAGCGGTAAGGGTTTGCGAATCTTGAGCTACTTGGGAAGGTTCCTCGGCGGATTGCAGGTACGGGAGCGGGTCATTGTTATCCTGCGGTAAGGGTTGACGCAAAAACAATAGCGTCAACAGAACCGTAACGATCAAGACGATAAAAACTACCAGCTTATCGAGCATTGATTCCATAAAGCCCCGGTTAAATCCGGTGCTTGCTGGAGCATTAACCTGCACCGGCTTGTCGCTTTGGCTGCGCGCCTGCCGACTCGTGAACGGAATCAACTGATACAGAAATGCCTTCAGTTGACATCGGTGCAGGAAACCGGCAAGGCCGGAATGCAGTCGGCTAATCATCCCGCGGATAGCGGTCGTCAGCTTGTTCTGCCTGGGTATGAGGTGCTGTTCCAGCGTTTGCGTCAGATCGTCCGGCGAATTGTCCATAGCGCTCTCTGAACCGGCGGTATGGAAAATATGTTTCGGCAGGCTCATCCGTAATTGTCGGGCGGCGTCGACCAGCTCGGCGGCGGAAGCAAAACGATCCTCAGGTTCTTGCGCGATCATGCGCGCCAGCAACGGTTGGCAATAGCGCAGATGCAGCGGTAACAGCGGGATTTCCGAAGTGAGATGGGCAATGATAATGTCCAGCGCCGAGTCGCCTTGAAAAGGTTTCAAGCCGGTCAACATTTCATAGAAAACAATACCCAGACTGTAAATATCGGCCCTGCCGTCCAGCGTTTTGCATGACGCCTGTTCCGGGCTCAAATAATGCGGGCTGCCCAGTGTGGTGCCGTCCATGGTTAAGGTGTTGTCGGACTCCATTTGTTTGGCGATGCCGAAGTCGGTTAAAACCACCGTGCCGTCCCGACGGAACAAAATATTCTCCGGCTTGATGTCGCGATGAATAATGCCTTGCTGGTGGACAAAACTGAGACATGAACCGAGTGTTTCCAGGATTTCGAACGCCTCCGGCGGCGTCATGCCCCGATTGATGCGTTGCTTCAAGTCGCCGCCTTGCAAATATTCCATGGCGAGATAATGACGCTCATCGACAACGCCGAGATCGAAAATGGTGATGATATTGCGATGTTCCAGTGAAGCGATGATCCTGCCTTCGTTGAAAAAACGCTGTGCTTGCGAGGGGTTATCGAATTTACGCAGCAGTTTCAACGCCACCGGCCGGGCCAGCGATTCCTGTTCGGCCAGATAGACCGACGCCATGCCGCCTTCGGCTATAAGCTTATCAATCTTATAACCGGGAATATTCATGTCGATCGGATTCACGCGCCGGCAGGGAGTGTTACGGCCGGTTGGTAAAAGGTCAAGGTCATGTCGCGTACCTGCAGTTTATCGAGATTTTGCAGTTTGATGCGTTCGCTGACGGGCGCGCCGTTCAAACGGACTTTGCCCCATTTTTCCGGGACCAGATAATAACCGTCACTTTGCCGGTTAATGACCGCGCTCAGCTTAGGGGCAAACCAGCCGCCTACGCAGATATCGCAAGTCTTGTTCTTGCCGAATTCAAAGCGTGGTTTCGACAGCAGCCATTTATTGTCCTGCCGCCCGCTTCCGGCTTGTAATAAATACGGGACCAGCGCCCGCTGTTGCTGCAATATCGCCTGTAATTGCGCGGCATCGATTTGTACGGTTGCGTTAGGATTGACCGCAGATGGATTCGACTTTGCCGCGTCAGCCTCTTCCTGGGATATATCGACCGCGATAAATTTCAGTTTATGTTTAAAGACGGTAATTTCATCGCCGTAGCGCAGTTGCTCGCGGGAAATGCGCCGACCGTTTACAAACACGCCGTTGGTGCTGTTATTATCGGTGATATAAAACGACTCTCCTTCTTGCTCGATGACTGCATGATGGCCCGATACGCCGCCGTTATCGATCACAACATCGTTATCGGCGGCGCGCCCGATACTGGTTACAGCCGGTTGCAAGGGTGCGGTGAATTTCAGTTCACCGTTAAAATACACTTGTAAGAAAGCCATCGGGTATTCCTTGAAATTACGTAATATGAAGTCGTCAATACTGAGCAAAACAGTGATGCTTGCAACACGGTTTATCGCTAATCATAGCATCTTGAAGCCTAATATGAGAATGTGAAATAGTCAGGCAAGGCGGTATTACGATCTCCCGGCCATTTTTCCATGAGGCCTTACAGCAAAACATAATCGGCCTTTTTCAGGCTCATCAAAAAACGAATATTTCCATTTATTGCCGACTGAGTTCTGATTTTAACCTTGTAATCTAAAGGGAATTTTAATAATGTAATCACTGCCGCCGCAATAGATCCTTTTGATCTATCGCGGCTCAGGCAAATAATAAAAAATTGCTTTAATTTAGAAAGTCAAATCAGCTGAGGAAAAAATTATGAAAGATATAACATCAATAGTCGTTAAAGGTTGTTTGACAACAGCTTTGGCGATGATGACGCAATCGGAGCTGGCAATGGCGCAGTCGGGAGGTCACCATGGCGGCCATAATTCCCTCAAAATTACCGAAGTACACGTAGACGACCAACTTGGCACTCTGACGATTAACGGCCATGACCTGAATTTCGGCTCCAAACCATTGAGGGTTACTCTAGGTAATTCAGCTCCCCTTACCATCATCAGCGCTGACGCCACTACAATAGTGGCTAACTGCCCAACCATCCCCTGTGCGGAAGGTGACTATCTGTTATCAGTTTCTAAAGGCAGGGGTGAAAGCCAAAGTGATGAGTACGACCTGACTATCGTGCCGTTTGGCCTGCAAGGGCCGAAAGGGGATACCGGAGCAACCGGAGCGAGCGGTGCAACCGGACCTAAGGGCGATACCGGAGCAACCGGAGCGAAAGGTGATACCGGAGCAACCGGACCGAAAGGCGATACCGGTGCAACCGGAGCGAAAGGTGATACCGGAGCAACCGGGCCGAAAGGTGATACCGGGGCAACCGGCGCGGCAGGCTAAAATAAACCATCAGCACGGCAAAACAACCTCTTTCCAACAAACTGTAGCCGCAATTGACGCCGTCACTCCGGCATAATTTATATGGGGTGACGGACTTTTTATTAGGTCCGCCAATTAGCTGCTTTAATAGATGATTTTCCGTTACTTACAAGACTTTTTAATCTGAAATAATCAATTTGCCTTGTTATGTTCCGGCGTAAATCCACCCAGTCGTGATGATAAGCTTATCGGTCTACTCGTTGAAACAAGCGATAAGCAACCTCACCAGCCGTTTTACTTTTCAATAATTGCCAGTTTTCCGGCAAGCCTTCAAGCTTCAGTACACTTTCCGCTTCCACATAGATTTTTGCGTCACTACTCAGCCAGCCTTTGTCTTCCAGCCATTGGCAGGTTTGCACGACCAGCGCCTGGGCGAAGGGCGGGTCGAGGAATACCAAATCAAACGGTTCGGCGTTGCCGGCCAAATAACGGAAGACGTCCATTTGCACCAGTTTGATTTGTCTGGCGCCCAAAGCGACAGCGTTTTCTTTTAAGGCCCGGCAGGCCAGCGGGTTATTTTCGACCTGCACCACAGCTTTCGCGCCTCGGGATGCCGCTTCGAAGCCCAACGCGCCACTGCCTGCGAACAAATCCAGGCAGCGGCTGCCGATAAGATCATACTGCAACCAGTTAAACAGCGTTTCGCGAACCCTGGCCGGGGTCGGTCTTAAGCCCGGCGCATCGACAACATTGACTTGCCGACTGCGCCATTCGCCACCGATAATCCTGAGCTTATTTTGCACTGTTGCCGACAGTGATGGTTTGCAGCAGCGTAGGGTTAACGCGGCGCTTGAACGCATCGGTAATCGACGCCACGGTGACGGCCTCGACGTTTTGCTGGAAAGTATCCAGGTAATCAAGCGGCATGTCGTAAAAACCGATCATTGCCACATAGCTGGATAGCTTTTTGTTGTTGTCAAAACGCATCGCAAATCCGCCGGTGATGTTTTTCTTGGCAGCTTGCAGCTCGGCTTCCGTCGGGCCTTTGGCTATAAAATCGCCCAGGGTTTTATTCAGTACTTCCAGCGCTTGTTGTGTCTGGTCATTGCGGGTTTGCAGGCTGACCAGGAACGGACCGGGTTTTAACATCGGGACGAATGCGCTCGATGCGCTGTAAGCTAGGCCGCGTTTTTCGCGCACTTCATCGAACAGCTTGGAAACCAGAGAGCCGCCGCCCAGTATATGATTGCCGACATACAGGCTGAAATAATCCGGGTCTTTACGGTACGTTCCCGGCAAGCCGACCAGGACATGGGTTTGTGTCGAAGGAAACTCGATATGCCGTTGCGTTGCTTTGGCCGGTATCACGACATCGGGCAGGCTGTCCGGCTTTTGCCCGGCAGGCAAACCGGACAGCAATTTTTCCGCGCTTTGTTCGGCTTGCTCTTTGGTCAAGTCGCCGACAATCACCACCATCGCATTGGCGGCCACGTAATATTTTTTATAAAAATCGCGCAAATCGGCAACTTTCAAAGTGGCTACGGTTTTGGTCAGACCCGAACTTGGATGGGCGTAAGGATGATCGCCGTATAGCGCATCATAGAAGGCGATGCTGGCAATATCGGACGGGGATTCGTCGATTTGTTTCAAGCCTGCCAGGGTCCGGTTTTTTTCCCGTTCAAAATCGGCTTTATTAAAGCTCGGTTTCGCCAGGATGACCTGCATCGTTTCCAGGGCTTTGTCGAACAAGGCTTTATCGGTCAAGGTGCGTAGCGATACGCTGGCGTTATCGATAGAACTGCTCGCCCCGAATTGCGCGCCGACGCTTTCAAAACGCTGGGCGATTTGATCGGCATTCCATTTGCCTGCGCCGGTATCGAGCAAAGCGGCGGTTAATGCCGACAAGCCGTAGGCCTTGCCGTCACGCGCACTGCCGGCGTCGAAAACCACCTGGATATCCGCCATGGGCAAGCCTTCGGTGCGGACATAAAAAACACGGCTGCCTTGCGGCGTTTGCCAATTTTCGATTTTTGCTGCCGCCTGGCTAAGGCCGGAGAATAGAAGACAGAAAACAGAGGCTAGAAAACAGGTGATGGAAAACAGATATTTTCGTCTGCTAAAGTGAGTACGCATCATTTTGCTCCTTTGACGGCGTTTTCATTGATGGGTTGAGGTTCAAGATAGGCAATATTCAGATGGTCCTCGACAAGATATTTACGCGCCACATCGCGTACCTGCTCGGCAGTCACCTGATTGACTTTAGCAACATACTCATCGGCTTTTTGCCAGCCCAGACCGGCTGTTTCCAGCGTACCGAGTTGCATCGCCTGATAAAAATTGGAATCGCGCTCATAGACCGCGCTGGCGAGTACCTGGGCTTTAATACGTTGCAGTTCCTCGCTATCGACGACTTTGTCCTGTAGTTTGGCGACTTCGGCCTTTAACGCGACTTCCAGATCCTGTACGGTTTTGCCTTCGGCAGGGGTAGCTTCCAGTTCAAACAAATCCGATAACCGTGATGTCAATCCGTAACCAGCTCCGGCTGCAACCGCTATCTGTTTTCCGCGCACCAGATTTGAACTCAAGCGGGCGCTGCTGCCGCCGTCCAGGATGCCTGCCAGCACTTCCAACGCATAGGCTTCCCATTCCTGTTCTGCAGTTTTTAACGATGGGACTTTATAGCCCATAACGATGGACGGCAGTTTTGCCGGGACTTTAACGGTCATCTTCCGTACGCCCAACTGTTCGATTTCGGTTTGCGGCTTTATCGGCTTGATGTCGCTGGGTTTAAGCGCGGCAAAGTATTTTTCGGCCAGATCAAAAACGGCTTGCGTTTGTACATCGCCGACCACAACCACGGTTGCGTTGTTCGGCGCATACCAGCGCTGGTACCAGGCTTTGAGATCGTCAACCGTGTAATTGGCAATATCGGCGGGCCAGCCGATCACAGGGTGTTTGTAAGGGCTGTTCGAATAAGCCATCGCCATGAAATGCTCGCCCATTTTCGCTTGCGGATTATCGTCGGTGCGCATCCGACGCTCTTCGGTCACCACTTGCAGTTCTTTTTTCAACTCTTCAGGTAACAGATGCAGGTTACGCATTCTGTCGGCTTCCAGTTCAAAACTGACGGCCAGTCTGGACGCTTCCATAGTCTGGAAATAGGCTGTGTAATCCTGTCCGGTAAAGGCGTTTTCATCACCGCCGTTCTCGGCAATGATGCGCGAGAATTCACCGGCAGGATGCTTGTCGGTACCTTTAAACATCATGTGTTCCAGCATGTGCGAAATGCCGGTAATGCCGCCCGGTTCATAGCTTGAGCCGACCTTGTACCAGACCTGGGAAACCACCACCGGCGAGCGGTGATCCTCTTTAACGAGGACCTTCAAGCCGTTGCTTAAGATATGCTCTGATACCTTGGGTGCGGTATTGCCGGTAAAGGTCGGCAGACACAGCAATACGGCATACAGTAATCGTTTATTCATAACTCCCTCTTTAAATAATAAATGTCAGCGCGTCCGACTATTTGAAAAATTAATCGTTCCGCGTAGTTTATAGAAAAAAGCCGAGGTTATTAAATTATCTAACGCAAATAAAGCGCGACTCTTACCTTAAGCGGCACGATCAAATAAGCCAGCGGCTAAAAGTTTTCGGCCTGTCCAAACTAATATGATAAAAAATGCTTGTCATTACAAATAACAATCATTATCATTTAGCTCAAGCGATGAATGACCTCTCGCTGTTTTCGGTTGGCGCACAATAAATGTTAGTGCGTCAACCCTTTTATCCTTTCAATACAGAGTTATGGTGAGTCTAATGCTTGAAAAAGTCCCTATTCATGAAAAAACCGAATTGATAAAGTTACAAAAAATGACCCGGTATTTACTGGAGCAACAAAATGTTCGTGCAAGTCCATCGAATTATCACTGAATTGCCTGATTTGAGCCCGGTCCGATGAAAAATACCAATAACAACTTATTGATCAACCGCCAGAGAGTCGTAATTGTCGAGCAGGAAGCGGTTCCCGAGCGGCGCCGGGTAGGCAGTAACGAATTGTTCGGCACCCAGAATGAAATCGTTATCGAACACAATAATGAAGAGTATCGCCTTCGAATCACCAGCAACGACAAACTGATTTTAACGAAATAATTTACTCTGCTAGACACGTTAATCCAGCCAGCCACCCAGTTCCGTCGTACCAGGCAGCCCGCTAAAATTGTAATGATGCTGATGATGGCGTTAGCAAATAGACACAGTATTTTTGTAATTTAGGAAAGCCGGAATTAGCGGCATTCCAACGAAATATAGCCAGCCACCCGGCCTGTTCAGGTCAGGAAGCCAGCCAATTTTCATTTAGAGATGAGATATGGCTATATCAAAACCAAACCTTAAAGTAGTCGAGTTTCCGGTACCTGCGCAGCAAAATCCCGTTTTGGTCGACTGTAAAATACCCGGTTCTACGCGGCTGACGGTCGTCACTGTTAATAACATCAATAGCGGCGCGATTATCCCCAAGCGTCTTGTCAAACACAGCCGTTCAGATCAACCCATTCTTTTTGGCCGAGGCGAATGCCTGATAGGTCTTTCAGTGACGTTGGCCTTGCACCTGTTCTGGATTCTTCCCATGCCGACGGCTGAAACACGGGAAGCCATCGAGCCGCCGAAACCTATTATGGTGCAGTGGCTCGGCAAACCGAAACCTCATGCCGAACCGGCCAAACCGTTACCATTGCCAAAACCTCATCGACCCAAAAAACCCGCAAAGCCGATCATAAAGCCCAAGGTCAAACCCGCCAAAGTGGCTACCAAACCAGCAAAACCTTTGATTACCGCCTCACACAAAGCGGCGGCCCCGATTAGCACGCCGGTAATGACAGCCCCGCAGAAACCACCCGCCGTTGCTGAATCCCAGGCAAGGCCTGTAGCGACCGCTGCCGTGACGAAGCCCGGCGTAGCCGAACCGATACCCGTCACGCTTCCGCACCTTAATGCCGACTATCTGGATAATCCGGCGCCCGATTATCCACCGGCTTCCCGCGAACTGGGCGAGCAAGGCCGTGTCTTGGTGCGTGCTATGGTGACCGCCGAAGGACGCGTCGGGCAAGTCGCGCTACGCAAAAGCAGCGGTTTTAACCGCCTGGATCAAGCCGCGCTGGACAGCGTCAGGCATTGGCGTTTTGTGCCCGCCCGGCGCGGCAGTCAACCCGTTTCGGCCTGGGTCGTCGTACCCGTTGCATTTTCTATTGAAGGATAACCTCATGGACTTAAAACATTTCTTAGTACAAAGTGATACCGTTGGACAAGTGCTGTTCGGACTGTTGATCTCAATGTCGATGGCAAGCTGGTTTTTCATTGTCCTCAAAGCATGGCGAAACAGGCTGTCAAGCCATCGTAGCGGACAGTTTTTACAGTGCTTTTGGAACGCCGCATCGCTCGACGATGTTGCGCAATCCTTGCACCAGCACCCGTCTAACGAGCCCTTTGCCCATTTAACCTATCATGCCATCACCGCTGTCCGGCATCATGCCGCCCACGGCGCGCACCGCTTGCATGAAGCAGGGACCGCGACGGAATTTCTGACTCGCGCCATACGCCGTGTCATCGATGAAGAAACCACGAAACTTGAATGGGGCTTGACGGCCCTGGCATCCATTGCCAGCACCGCGCCGTTTGTGGGTTTGTTCGGCACCGTTTGGGGGGTGTATCACGCGCTGATCGGGATTGGAAAAAACGGTCAAGGCACGCTCGACCAGATAGCAGGACCTGTCGGTGAAGCCCTGATTATGACCGGACTGGGGCTTGCGGTCGCTATTCCCGCCGTGCTCGCGTACAACGATTGCTCCCGGAACAATCGTCTGGTGCTGGCGAGGCTGGATGCCTTTGCCCACGATTTGTTTGCATTCTTGACCACCGGTGCGATCGTGCCGACCCAATCGGGAGAACAATAATGGCTTTCGGCAGTTTCGAGCACAACAAAAACCCGCATCCGGTAGCGGAAATCAACATGGTGCCGCTGATTGACGTGATGCTGGTGTTACTGATTATTTTTATGATCACCGCGCCGTTAATGACGCACACCGTGAAAATAGACTTGCCGAAAGCGGGCGCCCAATCCGAGCCTGAAGAACATGACGCCATCGCCTTGTCGATCAATCTTGACCGGCAGTTATTCTGGAATGACAAGCCGGTATCACGCCAGGATCTTCAGCAACGCTTGCAGCAAATCGCAACGCAGACACCGCAGCCGGAAGTCCATGTTCGCGCCGATCAGGCCGTGCCTTACCGGCTGATTGCGGAAACCTTGTCCGATGCGGCGCAGGCCGGCGTCACCCGTATCGGTTTTGTTTCCGAGCCGGATAGCGCTAAATAAAGGCGCACTAAGGAATAAGCATGAAATAACTTAAGCAACTTGTTCCCTCTCCCTCCGGGAGAGGGTTAGGGAGAGGGGATACAAATGATCAAGTTATTTTATGCTCATTCCTTACCAAGAACTCACCCAGCCACCCAGCGATCCCCCGTCAGGCAGCCATTTTTTAAAACTATAGCCACCTTAACAGGGAAATCGTATGTTCAACCAACCGAAAACTAAAGCCAAATGGCCCTTAGGGGCCTTATTACCGCTCGGCGCCGTGCTCAGCGGCATGGTCATGGCCGCTGAGCCGTCCGTGACCGGCACCTCTTCCGACGAAGCTGAAGTGGTCCTTGAAGACGTCAAGGTCAAAACCGCGCAAGCGCAAAAAATCAACCGTTTCAAGGCGGAAACCTCCAGCACGGGCAGCAAGACCGAGATGGCGATCCGCGACATCCCGCAATCGGTCAGCGTTGTGAAAAAAGAGCTGATCCAATCGCAAAACGCCTTCAACCTGCGTGACGCCCTGAAAAACGTCAGCGGCCTGACCATCGCCGCCGGCGAGGGCGCACGCACGGGCGATTCCATCACCTTGCGCGGTTTTGCCGCCAACACCGACAATTACCTGGATGGCGTCAAGGAAAACGGCCAATACAGCCGCGATACCTTCTTTATCGAAAAAGCCGAAGTGCTGAAAGGCGCATCCTCCATCCTGTTTGGACGAGGCGCAGTCGGCGGTGTCATCAATCAGGTCGCCAAAAAACCGACCGGCAAAACCGCGGTGAGCGGCGGGTTTACCTACGGCCTGTATGACTTCAAACGCACCACGATCGATGCCGAGACCACCTATAAGGACCTGTCCGCACGTCTTAATGCGCTCTATCAGGATGCCGGATCATTCCGCGACTATAACGACAATATGCGCTGGGGCATTGCGCCGTCTTTCAAACTCAAACTGAGTAATGACACCGATGTGTCGATGAATTTATTGCATCAAGAAGAGCAAGGTGTATTCGATTACGGTGTGCCGATGTTTCGCGGTAAACCCGCCGATGTGCCGATCAACACCTATTACGGCTTTACCGATAATCGCCTGATGGATACGGATACCAATGTCGCCACGCTTGCCCTGAGCCATCGTTTCAATGACGAGTTTTCGGTTAAAAACACCGTGCGGGCCGGTACTTATGAACGCAATTACCTGACTCATTTATTTGGTTCGGTAACGGATAGCGGCGCGACCTCAACGGTGGCGCGTAACCAGGCATTGCGCCGCAATGAGCAGGACAACGTCTATAACCAGACCGATTTCGTCTATAAAAAACCACTGTTTGGTTTCAATAACACGCTGATGTTCGGCAGCGAATTCGGCTGGGAGAATTACGATTTCAAATCCAAAAACTCCACCGGGGTCAGTAGTGTCTCCATTTTCAACCCGGTGCTGTCAGCTAGCAGCGGCAATGGTTTGGCGAGCGATTTCAGCGGGACTCTGGCGACCAACCGTTATACCGAAGCGCAAACTTACGCAGGCTATGTGCTGGATCAATTCGAACTGAACCCGGCATGGAAATTGTTGGTGGGAACCCGTTATGACCGGTTTGAAGCCCAACAGCTGGACCGTCTGGGTGTCGATAACTTCAGCCGCAGCGACAGCCAGTGGAGCCCGCGCGCCGGATTGGTCTGGCAACCGGACAAGGCGCAGTCTTATTATTTCAGTTACGGCACCTCGTTTAACCCGTCGGCTGAGAGCTTGTCGATCAGCGAAGCCAACGCCAATTTACCGCCCGAGCATAACCGCAATTTTGAAATCGGCGCGAAATACGACCTGTTTGACGGACGCTTGTCGGCAACGGCGGCGGTGTTCCGCCTGGAAAAAACCAATGCCCGCACGGCCGCGCCTAATGACGCTAATTTAACCATCCTGGCGGGCGAGCAACGTACCGACGGCTTTGAATTGGGCCTCGCGGGCGAACTGTTGCCGCGCTGGGATGTGTCGATGACCTACGCGTATCTTGATGCCGAAATTACCAAATCCAACACGACAGCGGTCGGTACGGTCAGCGGCCTGACCAAATCGCTTCAGGGTATGAACGCCACCAATGTCCCCGAGCACAGCGGCGTTATCTGGAACAGCTACCATCTGACCGATCATTGGGAAATCGGCGGCGGCGTGTTTTATGCAACGGACCGTTACGCGGACAACGTCAATGAAGTGACGTTGCCGGGTTATGCAAGACTGGATGCGGTGGTGGCTTATCATCAAAAGCATTACGACATCCAGATGAATATCTTCAACCTGACCGACACGCATTACTATGAATCCGGGCAAACCCGATCGGCCTTGCCGGGCATGCCGATTTCAGGGCAATTGTCGGTCAACTTCAAATATTGAGGCGTAATTATTAATGAATACATCCACAGACGTTTTGCCAAAGCCAGCCGCACGCCCGCCGAAAACGAACGGTGGCTATTTGTTCTTACCTAAACAGTGGGCGCGCGGCGCATTCCTGAAATGGTTGCGCCGCACCCACGCCTGGCTGGGCTTGTGGGGCGCGGCCTTAGGGTTGCTGTTCGGGGTGTCCGGTATTCTACTCAACCACCGCGACCTCCTGAAAATCCCTGCCGCAAAAATGGAGCAGAGCGAAATCCAATTGCCGCTGCCGGAACCACGTCCGGCCGACCCCAAAGCAATGGCGACATGGCTTGGGCAAACCCTGGAGATTGATACCCGATCCGCCCGGATTCGCCGGGAAACCGGTAAAATCGTGACCTGGAACAACACCGTATTGCAACAACCGCCGCTCTGGCAAATCGCCGTGCGCAATCCCAAGCGTATGTTGCAAGCCGATTACTGGGAAGGCAACGCCTTTGTCAGCGTCAAACAGAGTGAAGGCAATTTTTTTGCGATACTGACCCATCTGCACAAAGGCAGCGGAGTGGGTATTGGCTGGGTGTTGCTGGCCGATACGCTGGCGGGCAGTCTGATCGTCTTGAGCTTGACCGGCACGTTGCTGTGGACGCGCCTGCATGGACCGCGTTTGGCGGCTGCCGGCTTGGGTTTGGGCTCGTTGAGCCTGATGGTGTTGTTCGCGTTGCAAGCCATTGGAGAATGAGCCATGCTGATTGAAATCCCGGAGCTCCTGTCCAGCGAAACCCTGCAACACTGTCGCGACGTGCTCGCCGACGCGCCGTGGGCGGACGGCTTGATTACCGCCGGTACGCAATCGGCGCAAGTCAAAAATAACCGGCAATTGCCGGAGCAAAGCAAACAATGCCAAGTATTGCGTAACCTCATTGCCGACGCATTGAACCGGAATGCACTGTTTTTATCGGCGGCCTTACCGAAACGCATTTTTCCGCCGCTGTTTAACTGCTACGAGGGTGACCATAACGCCTTCGGCAACCACATCGACAATGCCGTGCGCCAATGCCCGATCAGCGGCCAGCGGGTGCGCACGGACTTGTCCGCGACCGTATTTTTAAGCGACCCCGACAGTTACGACGGAGGTGAATTGGTGATTGAAGACACTTACGGACGCCATGCCGTCAAGCTGGCTGCCGGTGACATGGTCTTGTACCCCGGCTCCAGCCTGCACCGTGTCGAGCCCGTCACGCGTGGCACGCGCCTGGCCTCATTTTTCTGGATTGAAAGCATGACCCGCGAAACCGAACGCCGAAGGTTATTGTTTGAAATGGACATGGCGATATTACAAATACGCACTATCCAGGGTGACTCTGAACCGGCTGTTAATTTGACGGGCTGTTACCATAATCTACTGAGGATGTGGGCGGAGGTTTGAGCGGTTTTATTGTTACGACTCACCCCGCGCAGTGACCCTGGATAGAGTTATCGAGCCTAAGCCCATTGATTTCTCAGGGGCAACCTGTGGCGTTAATGAGCGTTGAGAGTTAACCGGCAAACCCTGATCTTTCGGACTTATATTGCATTTTGCAAAAACGCTAGGGCAAAAATCGGGATTGAAACTATGCTTTAGTTTTCAGCAAATTCCTTGCTCCCCTTACTATCAGGGCAACGACGATGATAAAACTACGCCTTTTAATTTCCATCTGCTTCTGTCTGACTTTGCCGGGTTATGCAGCAAAAGCAACAGCCTTGGCTCAGCCGGTCGAAACGGCGATCAACGCATGCGCGATAGCTTCTCTGGCGGACGCCTTACCTTATATTCTGGCCACTGACCCCATTACCGGAGAACCGGATTGCACGATTCGCTACGCGCATAAGGATTATTCCACTACCGGTACTGCCGAGCTTGAAGAGATCATACGCACCGGCATTACCGCGTGGCGCAAGCAGGAATTCGATAATCGTGCCTGTGTGCAATGCCACGGCCCGGATATGATCGAGTTCGCTTACCTCGATTATGGCGCGGCAAATTTCTTGCGGCGTTCCAGTCAGCATGTTGTACCCGCTACCACCGAAAAGCTGCTGGATGCGGTTTTCGCGATACGGAAAAAATATCAAATAAAGCCTAAAAATCCCTTTGTGTTCCGGCCTATGCAACCCGGCGGGCGGGTGCTGGGCAATATCGCCGCGTCTTCTCAAAGCAGGGATTACGCCTTTGGCCAGTATCTCGTCACGCAGAAGCACCTGCTGTTGGCCGGCGAGCGCATGGGTTTTGATGTCAACGATATTGCCGGTTCCATTGCCAAAGCCAAGGCCATGAGAACTCAACTGAAAAACATCAACCTCGCCAATTTGAAAATAGGTATCCCTTTTCCGTTGTGGTCCGAAGATAAATTTCACGGCCCGAAGCATAAAACACTGAATGCCTGGCTGCCCAAAGTAGAGCATACTTTCTCAAATCAGGGCGCGATGATGGGCTATCACGACCGGTATTTGACTATCCCTCAAACCGCCGGGTCGGGTACAAGTGATTATAATTTGTCCGCTCTATTGCAAGGGATTGATGTCTATCAATCCTTGCCGTCGGCGCGCTTCTTCGGTTCCGGCAGGGGCAAAAAGTATATTGAGGCGCAATATCTTGCGGTGCAACTGGGTGCTCACTTCATGCGTATGGAGGTGTTAAAAAACGCCCCGGCGACTATTCGGAACCTGGAATTCGTTCCGGCCAACATGAAAACACTGGACCGCATCGCCATTAATCCTTACCCGTTTTTCAACGGGCCCTGGGATTTTGCCGCGCACTTTAGGGACAACGCCCTGTCGACTGCGATGGTGGTTGAGCAACAGCCCTTTCCCATCGATACCGTGGCTGACTTTTTCGACATGACACCTGCCCAGAAAGCCGGTCTCACCAATATTAATCAGCTTAGCCCCACGCAGCTTGAACAACTGGTAGCCGATAGCGATAACGTCATCCTGCCCTGGTTCTGGATGGGCTGGGTATTGGACCGGACTCTCAAATTTACCAATCAGGATTTCCCGCCGATGTCTGCCGAGTATTTTGCCGAACATCTCTGGAAAAGGAATCAGGGCTACCCCATTCACGCCGCTTTCATGGTCGCGAAACGCAATGCCGAAATACTCGGCGCACCGGCTTATTCGCTACCGGTCAGGAATAACAGCAAGCAAAGCGCGGAAATGAATACGAGGGTGCATTACGCGAATAAATGGCCTTACATCCACCCGGACGGCAACGCCCATCCGCATATAGCGGCTTACAATAGCGCCATGATCGGCAAGGACAGCGCCGCCGCGCAGGACCGGATACTGACCGGGGCTTTTCCCGAGTTGACCAATTTCGCGGAAAACAAGCAGATGGAGTATAAGGATTACCATTTGGCAGGCATCAGCCCGAACAAGATTGCCGATACGCAGCCGGATCACCTGGCGCTTTATCAGCGGATTACCGGCAACATGTATCGCATGTTCCTGTTGATGATGCTGGATGCGCTCAACCACGACCGCCCGCTCGGTTATCCTGCCGCCGTTCACGACAAAATCAACAAAATGGAAGCTTTCTTTAAAGGCGCAGTCAGCGAACCCCGCTATGTCGGTTCCGATAACGAGGCCTTAGTGAGCCTGCTCAGGACGCAACTCCCGGCAGAGGGTCGGGGCGGTCTGGTTTCTGTGCCTTAGATCACACGGGGCAACAGATTTTTCTGTGCGGGAAATCCTTCACTATTTCCCGCTTTCACTATAATAGGCGCAATTCGCCGTAGTCGATCATGTTGGCGAGCGGCGCTCATACATCCTTCACGTACTATAAAACATCACTGATGATCGCAGATTATGACATCGGCCTTGCGGTTCCAGGCGAAGCGGCGGCGATTGCCCGCCTGTCGCGCGATATTGTCGAATACGGCATGACTTGGGGCTGGACGCCCAGGCGTGTGCTCGCCCGGCACTTCGATCGCTCGACTAATGTTGTGGTCGCCAGGAGCTCGGGCATTGTGATTGGCTTCGCGCTGATGGAATACAGCGATGATTACGCGCATCTGCTGTTGCTCGGTGTAGCGCCGAACTGTCAACGCAGAGGTATTGCCAGCGCCTTGCTGGCCTGGCTGGAAGCGACACTGAGGGTTGCCGGTATTGTCAGGATTCTCGCCGAAGTCAGGGAAACCAACGAAGGCGCAAGGGCCTTTTATCAATCACGCGGCTTTGAGGAATATGCGCTTACGCCGGGTTACTATCAAAAGATCGAGAACGCCGTGCATCTGTCCAAGGTGTTGAACGTTGGCGGCGCATCATTCGGTCAAGGTAACGCGCAATGAATAACCTATTTCGTGGGCATTTAATTTAGCGCAAGTTACCGAAGGTGCCGGGATGATGGCGTCTGCCGGAAAATCGTCTCTTCGCACCGAAACTGCATTTCCTCTGTTCAAGTCACCATCAAGTCAGTTCGCAGCATTGGCTTCGTCAGTGTAAATACCACGAGACAAACATCAGATTTCATCCCCTAGTCAAGTATTATTTTGATTATTTGCGATCCAGGCAAGTAATCATTATGTGTGCCGATGTATTCTGATACTATTTCTGCAACATAATCAGATCGACTACAACCCATTAAAAAATAACAGGAAGGGGGACACAAGATGAATTTTAGCCGTCAAAGCGGTTTATTTTCAGCATTCGGCGGACAGCACCGCTGTTTAACCACTGCACTTGCTTTGATCGTTGCGGCATTCGGAATTGCGCCGATCATTGCTAAAGCCGACGCCGGGCTATCGGCACAAGCACGTATCGTTGAAGATCCGCCCTTGCTGAAAGCCGTGCAAACAACGGATAAATCGGCGGGTGCTCCCGGAAATGTTTACGATCTTAATGTGGTTTATACCAGAGGCACTATCTGGAATCCGGCAACACAGCAGTATGATGAGGTGAACCTGCGTAGCTACCAGGGCACCGATACCAACCCCAAAGTGCCTTTTATTTCACCGATGATTGCGACATCGCCGGGGCAAACCTTGCGGATAACATTGAATAACAAACTGCCGACAGACCCAAGCTGTACTCAGCACGGTGTCGATGTCAACACCCCGCATTGCTTCAACGGTACCAACCTGCACACGCACGGCATGTGGATAAACCCGAACGGCAATGGTGATAATGTGCTGATTTCAATAAATCCCGGCGTGAGCTTTCAGTATGAATACAACATTCCTCCCGATCATCCGGCAGGTACGTACTGGTATCACACGCATCGTCACGGTTCGACGGCGCTACAGGTGTCCAGCGGCATGTCCGGCGCATTGATCATCCGCGGCGCGCGCCTGCCTACCATCAACACTCACGGCGACATCGATACCCTGCTGAAACCCACCGACAGGCAGCCGTTCAAGGAACGCGTTTTGGTGTTGCAGCAGATTCAATACGCCTGCCGCAATGCAAGAGGCGCCGTTAAAACCAATCCTGACGGCAGTTACCGCTGCGATGCCGGCGATATAGGCGGCATCGAAGGCTACGACGCACTGGGCTTTTCATGGCCGGTTTCAGGGCGCTATACATCCATCAACGGCCATGTGTTGCCTACGTTCAAGGGCGCCAGCACCGGCCATATCGAACGCTGGCGCGTTATCCACGGCGGCATAAGCAACTCCATCAATCTCCAGTTCCGCAAATTGAAAACAGGCGCGACCAGCCCGCTGGCTTTGCCGCTGACCATAGATCAGCAGGATGCCTATATCGAAGCCAATTGCACAGGCGATCCCTTGCCGCAGCATCTGATTGCGGCGGACGGTTTGACCATGGGCGCGGCGTTGAAGACCGATGTGACGGTCTTTCAACCCGGTTATCGCTGGGATGCCCTGATGGTCTTCCCAGAGGCGGGCCCCTATTGCATCATCGATGACGCCGCTCCGGCATCGGCCAACGTAGGCAAGTCGACTCCTTCGCGGCAGTTACTCGGCGTGGTCAATGTGACGGAGGGAAGAAAAGTGCCTGCCGACATCAGCGGCTATTTACGTGCGGAACTGGTTGCCGCCGCTAAAGTAAACATCCCCAATCGGACCGTCAGGAGCCGGGTGGTGACCGATCTGCGCAACGACTTGAAGCTGACGAGTTTTACTCCGCACTCGGATATCACTGACGAAGAAGTGAGAAATGAAGACGAGCAACAATTGATTTTCGACATCAGCGGCATTCCGACAGCCTTTAAAATAGACGGCTACCCTTACGATCCGGCACGTATCGACCGCGTATTGAATCTGGGCGGCGTGGCCGAATGGACGCTGAAATCCGATCTTGCCGGCCATCCTTTCCATATACACGTCAACCCGTTCCAGATTGTAAAAATTCTTGATCCCAACGGTAAAGACGTGAGCGATCCCAATGCCGTGGACGATGCCGATGGGACAATCGACCCGCAGTTCCGTGGCTTAAAGGGCGTATGGAAAGACACCTTATGGGTGAAGAATCTCAGTTATGGAACCAAAGGCCAATACACGCTGGTGGTTCGCACCCGCTACCGGCGCTATATAGGCGATTTTGTGCTGCATTGCCATATTCTGGATCACGAAGATATGGGAATGATGCAAAATATCCGCATCGCGCTGCCTGACGGTATGGGCGGCACCAGCCTGGGCCATCATTAGCGCGGGTAGGGCGGATAAAATACAAGCCAATCCTGTGTTTTATCATATAGATAACGAAATGAATAAGGGCGGGCAAAATGCTCTTTCCCTCAGGGGGGAGGGCATTTTCAACGTCCTTTTACCAACTTCCGACTCTATTCATACGAGGCTCCGATTCTTCTCCCGTTAACTGCGGGCAGTGGGTGTTAATACACAGACAAAGGCTTTATCATAATGGCAGTAAAACTCTGCTTGGCAACCCGAATCCGAGAAGTTCCTTGAGAATTCTGGAAGCCGGAGCTTCCAAGACCGCATTCCCAAGCCGGAGCTTGGGAACGAGTTGAGTGGTTACTATATAATGCCTATTCCAAGCCTGTGTTCTGCACAAGTGATGAACGCTTCCCCTAATCCATGACAGCCCTTATAACGTGGCAAAAAAATCCCGTCACTTAAAAACTAATCCGCCCCGGTCGTTATCAATACGCGTCATACTGCGCAATACGCTGATAGCCTTTGTGACTTCATCGGTCGTGCTGTGCATTGTGCTGCGCTGGATGCCGCCACCGACATCGGTTTTTATGATCTATCGGCATTGCGAGGATTTATTCGATAGCGGCACATTTCAGGCTATTGACTATCGCTGGGTCAGTGCGGAAAAAATCTCTCCTAATGCCTCCGCCGCGGTCATCGCCGCCGAAGACCAGCAGTTTTTTCAACACTTCGGATTTGATGTAAATTCGATACAATCGTCGATTGACGTTTATATAGACGGCGGGCGGCTTAGAGGCGCGAGCACCATTTCCCAGCAAGTAGCCAAGAATCTGTTTTTAACGCCGTCGAAAAACTTTGTTCGTAAAGGCCTGGAAGTCTGGTTCACATTGTTGATTGAATTGCTGTGGGACAAAGAACGTATATTGGAGGTTTACCTGAATATTGCCGAGTTCGGCGAACATATATTCGGCATCGAAGCCGCCAGCCGACGCTATTTCGGCATACCGGCAAAACAGCTCAGTCGTTCCCAGGCGGCTATTCTGGCCGCCACCCTGCCTAACCCGATACGCTTGAAGGCGACCCACCCATCAAACTATGTCATCAAACGACAACAATGGATACTCAGGCAAATGCGCAATCTCGGCGATCCGCGTGATTTGGCCGGTGATTAAGTAATGAGCATAAAATACTCTCCCTAACCCTCTCCCGGAAGGCGAGGGAACAAGTTGCCCAAGTTATTTCATGCTCATTCCTAAGCACAGGCGGCCATTGCTTTGTTTACAGGTATTCCAGAATGGCCAGTAAGGTAGTCAGTAAAATGATGACATCTTCGGTATTACGCGCATCAACATGTATAACCGGCCATGGATCACCGCGTTGCTCAAGAATGCGGTAATAATCGTCAATAGTGGGATGGGTGCATTCATCAAAATGAGTAACGCCGATGACCGCGGCACGGTTTTGTAAAAACTCGGCATTCAAATTCAGGAAATAATCCAACTCGTCAAAAGGGCTTTGGTGCGTATTGTCAATTAAAATAACCAATCCCAACGCGCCTTTGGTCAATATTGAACACATAAAGTCAAAACGACGCTGACCTGGGGTTCCGACAAGGCTGACTTTTTTGCCGTCATCGAGTGTCAATTCACCGTAATCCATCGCCACGGTTGTTGAGTTTTTTCTTTTGATGACGCTTTCTTCGGTGGGCCTCGCCTCTGTTGAAATTGGCGAAATTTCGCTAATTGCGGCAATCGCCGTGGTTTTGCCTGCACCCACACAGCCGGTAAAAACAAACTTGAATTTTGGCCTTTGCTTCATTTTAGCCCTGATTAGTCAATGGACTTGCCTGATTGAGCCGCTTGCCAATTTTGGCGAGCAACTGTTTCTGTTCTGAATTGAGGTTTTTTTCATGAATATCGGCGGTCTGGCAATGGTCAATCAGATCAGTCACTTTACAGGCGTTATAAAAATCGTGAACCTGGGCAATCGGTGTAGACGTATTGGCATGAACGGTCTCCAGGTCAACGGCGTTGCTTTGCATATAAGCCGCCAATTTGATCAGTTGTTTGCAGCCGGGCAAGTTAATATTCGGCCAACGTTTTAAGTGTACGATGTCGCCTTTTTGATAATTTTTAATCACCTTGCCCTGTGAGCCGGCAAACGCGGTAAACCATAGTAAATGGCTTAATTGCTGAGGTTTGAGCGTTTGCGCGGTAATCTCTGCGTACAATGCTGCCGTGGTAATATTTTCAATCAGCAATTCATCTGTAGCAAAAAAATACGGTTTCAGCTGCTCGAGAGCGGTGTTGCTATAGTAACGGCTCTGTTCAGCGTCGACATACAGCACCATGGCGGCATGTTCATTATTCAGCTTGAAAACGCGCGGGGTATTGGCTGAAGCCAATAGAGCTCCCAGGAAACCTTGTTCAGGATCAAAAAAATCCGCTTCCGGGGTAAAAACCGGCTGGGTAGCGGGTGCATTGCTTGGGTATTCTTCAATGGCAAGCCGGTTAAAAAAATCAACTAATAGACGCAGAGAAGGTATTTCGCTTTCCCCCCAATAAAGCTGATGACCCATCGTGTTGGGGTTATTGCTTGAGCGCATGATAAAAATACACTGCTGACGCGGGAGCTTTTTTAGTATTTCGTGTTGATCCATGAGCGGCAGCAGTCTTTCCTTGATCAAGAAAAAATCAGCCGACATATCGTTGGTTATTGCCCAGGATCGTGTCAGTCCACGCTCAGCCAGGGTCAATATGGATGCAAATCGGGCTTTGTCCGTGTCGCTAAAATCCAAGAGTTTTAACGTAACCAGATTAGTTTTCAATTGATAGTTCATAGACTTTATTAGCACTAAAGTTAAGTATTACATTGACATATAGATCTCTCTATTTATTTCCACTCTGGAATCAAAGCTTAAGGATTGTCCTGTCTTTTCAAGAAACGCCCTGTTCTCAGCATCAATATTCAGGAATTGGCATCTTATACAATTCAATTCAGGATTAAGATTCGGATTTATCGAGATTGTTATTATTTGTGCTTCAATGAATACGGGTTCATTTTTAGCATTACTTCCATTGATATAAATATCGATGACTTTGTTTTCAGCGATGGGCAGACCGGTAATAAACATAAGTCCGTTTGTAGAAAAGTCGCTCAAGTATCCCAAGTGCTTGTGCGTATGTTTGTCGAGTACATTTAAAAACTGATAAAGATATATCCGTTCATCGGGAGCCCGTGTTTTAGGCTCTGTTAATACAATGTGTTCATTTTGTTCTTTAAACATAAACACCTCCTTAAGACTGCTATATAAAACGGGTAGTCATTGTGTGTTATGAAATCAATAACGACAACGCTTTAAAATAGGGTATTTATCAGTACAAAATGGGTATATAAAATACCCATTTTGATTTGGAGGTATAGGCTTGATCCTGAACTTATTCAGTCAACGACAACAGATAGCTGTATAAATTACTTGCTTTACTGTTCAAGCCTAATTTTTTGCGGATGTGTTTGCGGTGAGTGCTGATGGTTTCCGGCGCGGCATTTAAAGCCTTGGCGATAACTTTGGTGGGTAATCCTTGCCTGATCATTGACGCCACCTGCATCTCGACCGGTGTTAATTTTTGGTAGGCCGCAGGCAGAGTAGCTGCGCATCCGTATGTTTTCACCAGCTGATTGATATTGGCTTCCAGGATATTGATCAGGTGCATGTTTTGAGTTCTGCCGGTATTTGCAGATCTCAATTTTCTCAGGAAAGGCAGGATGGTTTCCTCTACCTCGCGTGCGAGTGCCGCTTGGCTGTCGGATATGTCGGCAGCCTGACGCTTGAGCAGGACACTAAGCACCGTATTAATTTCTTCGTTTTCCTGCTTGATTTTTTCCAGGTCCTCCCTGGAGTCTATCGCATGTGTGAGAGCAAGCCGGCTATCGGATATGTCGGTTGCCCGGCGCTTGAGCAAAACATTAAGAACGGTATTAATTTCTTCCGTTTCCCGCTTGATTTTTTCCAGCTCGGTTTTCGATGTTATCACTTGATTTTCCAAGCGTTCACGAGCATCAAGCAAAATCTTTTCGGCTTGATTTTGGATTCTGATATCCGTTAAAGATTTTACATAATGGGTAATCGTGCCATCTGTTCCGGTCACGGCGGTAATGGTCAGCCATACCGGTATTTCCTCGCCATTCTTGCGTTGCTCTATGACTTCACCTTGCCAATAGCCATAGCGCTCTACAGATGTCCAAAGAACTTGATAGAAGCTTTCATTATCCGGCCCGGAACGGAGAAAGGATGGCGTCAAACCGATAGCCTCATCGGCGCTATAACCGGTGATACGGCTGAAGGCCTCATTGACACTCAAAATAACCCGGCGGACATCGGTCACGATAATGCCGTCCTGCATTTCCATAGAGGTCGTAACAAGACGCAGCGCTTCCTGGGCATGCTTTTGCTCGGTGATGTCAGTGAGCACGACATACAGTAATTGTGAGTCGTAGCTCGCCTCCTTGTGTAAACACAAATCAATATGGATATAGAGTTGCGTACCGTCTTCACTCTGTATCGGCAGTTCACAGCTATGTTTGCCGCCTTGCTGTTTGACCAATAGGCAAAGCTGATACCATCGATCCTTGTGTTCATCGGGGATAAACTGTGCAAAGCGTCGATGAATGGCTTTGCCGTGTTCCAGGCCAAGCAGTTTAGCGCCGGTAAGATTGATTTCCAGAATTACCCCTTCCGGGGTGAGGGTGATATAGCCGACCGGTGAGAAATCGTACAGGTCCATATAATGGGACTGCGATAACTCCAGTGCGGCGCTCGTGCGGCGTAATTCCTCGCGCTGCATTTCCAATTCAATTTGATGAATCCGCAGCTCTTGTAACAGTTGCTCCGTGGTTGGCGCCTGCTCTGGTATGGGTTCGGCGCCAAGACATTGGGTATTGGTTTTTGCTTCCTGTTGTAGCAGACCCCGGTTGGTTTCGTCGGTATTATCGCTCATGGTCTTATCTACTTTGTCTTGGTTTATAAACAGTAGTATAACAATTTACCGGGCTCTGTTGACAGTTCATCGCAGCCGAATAAAACGGGTCGGGCGCATACTGATTATGCCCGACATGCCGATGGCTTTTTGATTTGATCGGGGATGTTGGATGCTTGAATGTCGGGTAACGATAAAGCGGTTGCCCGCCTTGCGCAAGGGATCAAGTTTTTGAGGTTTGTAATATGGTTTAATCACCGTTGCGAGTAGATACAAACCCGGATGGAGCTTGCGGAATCCGCGGGTTCGTGGCTTCGGTGTTTTGTATTCCGCTTATGCTTCTACGGGCTACTTACTATTATTAAGCCGTGTTGCTTTTAAACCCACGTCAGCACATTGTTTTATAGTAATTGCCGATTCAACACATTTTCATTGCTTAACAATGCCTTTATATTGGTACTTGTATTTAGTACCATGCTATTTATGAAGCGCAAACACCAAAAAACACTTGAAGCAATTTTTGCACATCCGGTTAGTGCTAATATCCAATGGCGTGACATTGAGGCATTATTTTTGGAGCTGGGTGCTGACGTTAGCGAGCGTGAAGGTTCGCGGGTCGCAGTGGTGCTGTTTGGAGAAGTGCGGGTGTTCCATCGTCCACACCCCTCACCCAATACCGATAAAGGCGCAGTAGTATCAATTCGCAAGTGGTTAAATGATAACGAGGTCAACCCATGATTAACATAATGAAAATTCAAGATCATAAGGCTGTCATTACCTATGATCCCGATATTGCCCTGTTCAGGGGAGAATTTGTCGATCTAAACGGCAGTGCGGATTTTTATGCGGCTGATGTGGAAGGCCTTAAGCGTGAAGGGGAAATATCCCTCAAGGTGTTTCTGGATGTCTGCCGCGAAAAAGGCATAGAGTCACGCAAAGCCTTTTCCGGCAAGTTCAATGTACGTATTCCGGCCCATCTGCACAGAGATATTGTTAGTGCAGCAACGGCACAAGGCAAAAGCCTGAACCAGTGGATCACTGAAGCATTGAGCCGTGAGGTTGGCGTTTAAATGGTATGTCAGTGGACTGCTGATCAAGTTTTTGGGGGGTTGTAATGAATGGGACAAGGGTTTAACCACCGTAGGCCGGAATAAGCCTGTTCGAGCGTGAGCGAGAACGAGAACAGGCGTTTCCGGCCCCCTCGCGCTGCCCTAACTTGCCGGAAACGCCATCCTGCGCTACGCTTGGACGGTCTTATTCCGGCCTACAAGGCTTATTCTGATCCTGAACTACTTTGAGGATGTTTATGAGCGATTATCGACGTTTTTATATTCCCGGCGGAACCTATTTTTTTACGTTGGTGGCTTACCACCGACGAACGATTTTTTCTGATGACAGACGGGTGGAACTACTCCGTCAGGCTTTTCGCGAGGTAAAATCTACTCGTCCATTTGATGTGACGGCGGCTGTGGTGTTACCTGATCATCTGCATTGCCTGTGGCGTTTACCGGAAGGCGATGCTGACTTTTCCACTCGTTGGCAAATGGTAAAAGCAGATTTTTCCAGGCATGTTCCGGCTAAGATAAGGAAAAACGGTGCAAAAACCGTATGGCAACCGCGCTTTTTTGATCATTACATCCGTGACGAAGACGACTTGCATAAACATTTGGATTACATTCATTACAACCCGGTCAAACATGGTTTGGCAGCATCGCCGGGCGATTGGCCGCATAGCTCTTTTAAGCGCTTTGTTGCCCAGGGACATTACCCAAGTAATTGGGGAGATGTTGCGCCGCCCGATGTGGAAGATATGGAGCATGAATAACGCCGTTCATCTGTAGGCCGGAATAAGCCTATTCGAGCGAGAGCGAGGATAGGTGTTTCCGGCAACCACGCGGCCCGAACTTGCCGGAAACGCCACCCGCGCTACGCTTGGGTGGTCTTATTCCGGCCTACAAGACTGTTGCCCGCTCTACACAGCTACACCATTCAAACCAAATCAATCTCCCGCACTTCATCATCCTCAATAATCTGCGCCCACGTTAACACACCGTTATCGTCATAGCGGTAATGATGTTCCGATTCCACTTCGCCGTAGACGATTTTCCGACAATTCAGCAGTTGTCCGGCGGCGTTAAAGACGCCAAGGTAATAAAAATTCCGATAATTCAAATCGGCTTCGGTGATTTCATTGACCAGCTTGAGCGGCAGTTTGACGCTGCTGTAACTGAGGAAATAACGAGTGATGGTCGTGTTCATGAGAGAAGGTGAATGGAGATAATTTCGATGGTTTGGTCCAGGGTCAGGTTTTCGTTTTCACCGACGATGTTGTGGGCCGGAATCGGGTATTTCAGGTCTATGCCGTAACGTTCCGGGCCTTGGGCAAAGGTGTAGATATAGGCGGAAAGACTGTGGTCGTTCAGCGTGCACAGTTCGATGGCTTGAAAATGCTGTTCCCTGGTATTCAGCGCCAGCGTGTTTTCTCCGTAACGATGCACCAGTTCCAGTAACAGCAGCTTAAGCGGCATGTCTTTATTGATCGCCCAGACATTCATGATGCGCAGGCTACAGTTTTTTTACCACGATGGGTCGGCGCAAGCTTAGGATTAACAGCTTTTGCGCTTTATTGATCAGCCACAGGGACAGTAAAAAACCCAGTATCGCGCCTGCGGCTGTCCATAAATCGGCGTAAGGGCTGTTATCCGTCAGCGCTTCGGCGATGCCGGCACCGGCAAATAATGCGATTAACGGCAATAGATACAATAATAACGAGGCGCTTAGCAGCAGGTTTTCATCAATCGCGACCATGACCTTGTCGCCGATTTGCAAGGACATGTCGCAATCAACCGGTACCGACTTTTTCTTCAGTACGCTGCCGATCGCGTTGGTCGTACACGAGGTTTTTTGCAGGCACCCGCCACAAGCGCTGGCTTGTCCGCTTTCGACCCAAACCTGATGCTTGTCGATTTTTACGACAACGGCCAATTCTTCAATCATCGCCTGTCTCCTCAATCAATGTCAGGTGCTTTTCGGTAAAAAATAATACGCCGTCTACCTCTTCCAGGCGTAGCGCTTGCAGGCGCTGGCCCAGACAAACCGGGCTTTGGCATTCGCCTGTTTTGGGATCGAAAATAAAGCCGTGCATTGAGCAACGCAGGTATTTGCCGGTCTCATCAAACACCGCATCCCGCTCGCAGTTTAACGGTCGGTGCATGTGCATACAGTGGTTGACATAGCTGTAGGGTTGACCTTCAAACAAGAAGACAAGCGCGGAGCCCGGCCGATTTTTGAGCGTTATTCGGCGCGTCAGATAACTGACCGTACGCAAATCCTCAAGCGAACAAATAGCTTTTAGCTTGCCGTCTTGCATCGTTACTTAACTCCAGGCTGATTGCAGGGATTTAAGCCAGGTATCGAGCCGTTCAGGGGTCAGCTCTTTCTGGTTTTCCTGATCCAGCGCCAGACCGACGAAGCGTTCATCGACTATCGCTTTGGAGCGCTTGAATTTATAACCCTCGGTGCTGCATGCGCCGATGACGGTCGCGCCGCTTTGTTTAAAACTGTCGTAAAGATAAATCATCGCACTGACGAAATCGTCGGGGTAGCCTTTCTGATTGCCCAGGCCGTAAATAGCGACGGTTTTGTCGCTGAAATCATGGCCTGCCAGTTTAGGCAGGAATTCCGCCCAACTTTCGGTCGGGTTACCGGTCGCCAGGCCCGGTAATTCGCCTTCGCCATAGGTCGGCGTACCCAGAATCAGCACATCGTATTGCAGCAAATCTTCAACGCCCGCAGTGCGGATATTGACAGGTTTTGCCGCCACGCCGACACCGAGAAGAGTCGCGATTTCCTTGGCGATACGCCGGGTATTACCGGTGTCGGTACCGAAAAAAATACCTGTTTTTGTCATGGGGGTCTCCTGGTTGTTGCGCATTATCGTACCTTCGCTATTTTCGGCATCACATCGTTCCCACGCTCCGGCGTGGGAATGCCGTGACAGACGCTGCAGCGTCGCGAAACATAAAAATGAGATAAGCCCTTGTTATCTTAACGTTACACAACGCTGGAGCGTTGGCACCTGCATTCCCACGCCGGAGCGTGGGAACGATAAAAACTCCGACATGTGAACTGTGTAACTACAAACTTATCTGCAACAATCCACTCGCCCGGCCAGCCTGGTTTTCCTGCCATTCCTCCGGCGTATAAGCCTTTATGCTGACGGCATGCAGTTTTCCGGATGCCAATGGCTCTTTAAGCGTCGCCATTACCGATTGCTGTTTTTTCACCAACGGCAAATCGGCAAATTGTGTGCTGATTACCGTGATCAACAGATCGCAGCCCTCGCCGTCAATACTGACTTCGGCATCGGGAATACCCGCTATGACCAGCTTTTTCACTTCATCAGCGGTCAGGCTGTCGGATGCAGGTTCCGGCTTCTTCGCTGCGGCGGTCTTTAGCAAAGGCAATAAACTGCCGTTTTTGTACAGCTCTTCAACAATATCGCAGCCGCCGACCAGTTCGCCGTTGACAAACAATTGCGGGTAAGTGGGCCAATGCGAAATGCTGGGCAGTTTTTCGCGGATGAACGGGGCTTCCAGGACATTCACATAGGCATACTGGACTTTAGTCTCATTGAGGATGCCGACAGCTTTGCCGGAAAAACCGCATTGCGGATTGGTCGGTACGCCTTTCATGTACAGGATGATGGGGTTTTCCGCCAGTTGTTTGTAGATTTTGTCTTCGGTTTTCATGAATAACCCTTGGTTAATAGTTAAATCCTAACCCGCCTGCTCCCGGCGCGGCGGCTCTGCTTTTCTCTCCAGCCTGACTTCGCCGATTCCGTTGACGACGTCGGCATCGACAATGCACTGTTCCACGTCTTCGGCGGATGGAATATCAAACATGGTTTTTCGCAATATCTGCTCCATGATGCTGCGCAAACCGCGCGCGCCGGTTTCCCGCTCGATGGCTTTGCGGGCGATTTCCGCAAGCGCCTCCTGCTCAAAAACCAATTGCACGCCTTCGTAGGCAAACAATTGCTGGTACTGTTTGACCAGCGCATTTTTGGGTTCAGTCAACACGCGTATCAAGGCATCGACATCCAGCGGCTCCAATGGCGCCAATACCGGGAAGCGACCGATAAATTCAGGGATCAGGCCGAACTTGCGTAAATCACTGGGCTGGGTGGCGTTGAGCATGTCTTCAAGGCTGGGCTTTTCGGAGGTTTGATTGACCTCGGCATGAAAACCGATTGCTGAATTAGTTGGCGTCAGCCGCTTTTCAACATGCTTTTCCAGACCCGGAAACGAACCGCCGGCGATAAACAGGATATTGCGGGTATCCATCAACATATCGCTGCCGTCCTTATTGGTCCGGCTTTTATTCGGTAATTTGACATGCGAGCCTTCGACCAGGCGCAACAAGGCCTGTTGTACGCCTTCGCCGGACACATCGCGGGTGCCGGTTTGCTGTTCGGGGCTACGGGCGATTTTGTCGATTTCATCCAGGTAGACAATGCCCCATTCGGCATTCGCCATATTGCCTTCGGCGACATCGAGCAGACGCACCAGAATATTTTCCACGTCATCGCCGACGTAACCGGCCTGCGTCAGCGTTGTCGCATCGGCGACCACAAACGGCACGCCGACGATTTTCGCCAGTGTGCTGGCGAGCAGGGATTTACCGGTACCGGACGGGCCGATCAGCAGGATATTGGATTTGCCGATTTCGACATCCTTGTCAAATTCGCCCAGCCCGGCGTCACCGCTTTCATGCTTTAGGCGTTTGTAATGGTTGTAGACGGCAACCGCGAGAATTTCCTTGGCCAGATGCTGACCAATTACATATTGATCGAGGTGTTCCTTGATCCTGGCAGGCTTGGGCAAAACACCCTGCATTTGCGACAGTTCCTTTTTCCTGCTCCAGTTGCTGACCACCTGATGCGCCAGCGCCACGCAAGCACCGCAAATATAACCTTCGGCCCCGGCTATCAGCGGCACGGAAGGGGATTGTTCGATACCGCAAAAAGAACAGTGTTTGACTTCTTTAATGCTCATGGCTGTTTTCCTAAGAATTCTGTGGAAACCCTTACGAGTCTGTTAACTTCCTCTTCTGATGGAGAGGGCTGAGGAGAATAAAAAAACCTTATTAGCTCGTTCCCAAGCTTTAGCTTCACTGTCATTAAGTTAAGCGATTGAGTCCCCTCTCCCTCCGGGGAGAGGGCTAGGGAGAGGGAGCTTTCTTTCTTTACCTTAATGGCGGTGAAACTATAAAGCTTCGGAACCAGCGAACCCTCTCGGGAACTGCTTCTGTGTCTCCTAAAGCGCCTACTGTTGGTGCTTTACTTACTTATATCCATGTAAGCATCCCAATGGCAGAGGGAACTTACTCAACGATTACTTCGCTAAACCGGCCAACCACGCGCGCTGACAAGTCCGCTTGGCGCGCTCTTTCATAAACTGGCGAATTTTCGGTGTGGCTTTTTGTAACGACAGCGTTTCCGCTTTTTGTATCTGCTTGCACAAAACCAGGTGAAAACCGATTTCCGATTCGACAATATCGCTGATCGCACCGGCCTTCAATTTGAACAACACGGCGTCGAGTTCGGGATACAATTTGCCGCGTGGCACCAGGCCCAGCGCGCCGCCTTGCAGAGCGGTCGGACATTCGGAATGTTTCAAGGCCAGGTCGGCAAATTTATGCGGCTTTTTTTGCAGTTTCGCACTGATTTCTTCAAGCCGCGCCCTGGCCGCTTCACGGGTGTTTTCGGGATAATCGGGATTGATGCTGATTAAAATATGCCAGGCTTCCCGCATCTCAGGCTTGACGAACTGTTCGGGGTGCAGATGGTAATAAATACCGATTTCTATATCGCTGATATGGGGCGAACGGCTGCCGATCAAGTCCAGTACCGTGTTCACCTTGCATTGCCGGTACAAGGCGGCGCGCAAGGCGTCTTCATCAAGTTGGTTTTTATACAGCTCGCTGAGGAAAGTCGCTTCGTCATCGTAACGCTCGCGTATTTCCTGATAAGCAAGCTGCACTTCCCGATCGGTAATCATGACCGCTGACGCTTCCTGGGAATTGAGCACCCGCGTTTCAATCTCGAACTCGTTGGCAGCCTGCCGCCGGGCTTGCGTCAATTCGGCATCGGCGAGTTCGCTCGGGGCTTTCTTGAATAAGGCCAGGGCAGCCCGTAACAGCGTATAGGCTTCAGGGCGGCTGGCATTGGCAGTCGGTGTCATCGTTAAAACTCCGGCTCGTTAAAGGTGTCGGGATGCGCCGGCGCCAGCGCGGGTTCGGGAACTTGCAGCATTCGCCCGTGGAAAGAGACGTGATATTGAATCAGGGCATCGTCACGAATCACTTTGAGTACTTCGCCTTCAGCGCCTTTGGCGACAATGATCTGACCTTTTACCGCTAAATCCAGCGCGCAAACGACCTTGTCACGGAATTCAAAACGACTGGGATTCCACGGCTCTTCGGTGCTGATCAGCTCTTCCAGGCGGCAGCCGACCATGATGTCCTGGCTAAGGAAATGTACGGTAAATATCACTTGGTCCTGCAAGAACGTGCCGACATTGATAACATGCCCGACACTGCCCCGCCGCACCAGCAACACGCCGACATCGAGACCCGGATAGGTGCCGTCATTACGGACATTACGGGTGACGCGCACCGATTCGCCGAAATCAAAGCGGCCTTCATCAAAGCGTTCGGGTCTCATGTTTTTATATCGCTTAACGAAACAAATGCGGTTTGCGGCTCTCCCATGCTGAACACCTTGAATACTTTCTCGGTTTGCGCATCGGATTCGACAAAATCCTGGTAAGCGCGCATCAGCAATTTGCTGTATACCGCCCGCTTTGCCGTTTCATCTTCAGGCATACTGGCGTCGCCCTGCTGCAAATAATCATGGAAACGTTGCAGGATATGCAGGCGGTTGACATGCACAACGCTCGGTTCGTATTCCAGTTGAAAGTATTGCAGGAAGTCTTCAGCGGACTCCAGTTCTTCCATTTCTTCTTCAAAACTCATGGTGTTCTCCGCTTGGTTTGTGGGTTATTCGGTCCCCTCTCCCTCCGGGAGAGGGGTATTTTCATATCGTTCCCACGCTCCGGCGTGGGAATGCAGACGCCAACGCTCCAGCGTTGAGTAACATTAGATAACAAGAATTTAGCCCATTTTATGTTTCGCGACGCTGGAGCGTCTGTCACGGCGTTCCCACGCCGGAGCGTGGGAACGATAAACGTCAATATAATTCTTGTGATTAGCCATCAAATCGGCCCCACTAAAGCGGTGTCCTGGGTCAGCAGGTACACAGCCAGGATAATGAAGGCGATCAGGGCCATGACGGCTAATAGGGAATCGGTTTTTTGTTTCAACATGAGCTGGCTCCGCTTGGTTGGTTATCTGCTTTACGTTTGATGACTAATTCCAGTAATCCCTGTGCGCCGATCCTGTCCTTGCTGTCGAGTTCGACCAGCTTTTCAAAAATGTCTCGGCTGATGTCGAGATTTTCCAGGCGCATATTGATAAAACCGATGGCTTTCAGCGTGAATAAATACAACCTGACCTGAGTTAACAAGGCGGCAGGCGTTTCGGTCAGATGGCTTTGCTGCAAGTCGCGCCAGTTTTCAGGAAATGACACCAACGGCCTGATAACCGCCAATGCCTTGACGGTTGCACCTAAAGCCTCTTCCAGCCGGTGCTGGTAATAATAAAAGCGGTTTAACGCTACCAGCACATTCAGCGATTCGGGCGCTTTGAAATAGGCCCGAAGCAAGGGCAGTTCCGCATCGCCGCCGCTGTAATTTTCCGCCGCTTCGGCAATCAGTTCTTTTACGCCCGCTACATCCGGCTCTTCGAAATACAAGCCCTGGGCTTCAAAATCCAATAGATCCATTTATAAGCCCACCGCAATTTTTATCGGGCTGTCGTCCTGGTGACCGGTGCAGAGGCTTTCCGCTTCACAGCTCAGGCAGTGTTCTTCGTCCTTCGCTTTTTGCAACTGCGCTTGCCCGGCTTCCAGTTCATCAATGCGTTCGATCAGGCAGGAGATGGCTTTGCCTACCGGGTCCGGTATCAAATGATGATCGAGATCGATACCGTGCCGGTTCTGTATCTTCGCGCCCTTGCTCTGGATAATGCGCCCCGGAATGCCGACGACGGTACAGCAATGCGGGACATCCTTGACGACGACCGAATTGGCCCCGACCCGAACATTATTACCCAGCGTAATGGCTCCAAGGATTTTCGCGCCGGAACCGACCAGTACGTTATTGCCCAAGGTCGGATGGCGCTTCTCCTTGTTCCAGGTGGTACCGCCCAGCGTGACGCCGTGATATAACGTGACATCATTGCCAATCTCGGCGGTTTCGCCGATCACCACACCCAGCGCGTGGTCGATAAAAAGCCGCCTGCCGATAGTCGCGCCGGGATGAATTTCGACGCTGGTCATCCATCGTGCGAATGCCGACAAGACCCGCGCCGACAGTTTCCAGTCGGCTTTCCATAAGCGGTGACTAACCCGGTGTATCAACACCGCGTGAACACCGGAATAGGTCAGCAATATTTCCAGTACGCTATGGGCCGCCGGATCGCGGCCAAACACGCAATGCACATCTTCATGCCATTGCGCAAAAAATCCCAACGGCGCATCGGCAAACCGGCTGTCCGACATCACCATCACCACTAGCTGAGACTCCAGACGGTTTTGCCCGGAACAGGGGGAGCCGGTATCCGGAAAAACGAACCGGGATAGCGTTCGTCATCCAACGGCAGTTCTACGGTTTCTTTAACTTCAGTTTCGCATGAAAGCGTTTCGTTATGTTCGTTCATGGTGAATCGTCCTCTAAAGATTTTGATGAAAAAGATTCAGGTCGGATGCGCTCGGCACTTGCTTGGTCGCCGTGACAAACTGCTTGACGGCCAGCAAAAGTTTCTGCGCCTGACCTCGATTAACAATAATGCCCAGTTGTTGATAGGCATGGATAACGCCTTGCGTACCCGAGTGTTTTCCCAGCACCAGTTGGTGACTGCGTCCGACCACAGCCGGATCGACACCCTGGTAATTGTTCGGGTCTTTCAGTAAACCATCGACATGAATGCCGGCTTCATGGCTGAACACGTTCTTGCCGACCAGGCTCTTGCGGCTACCGATGGCATCGCCGGAAGCACTGGCGACCAGCGCCGATAATTCGGGGAATTGTTCGAGCGTAATACCGGTCTCGAATCCGTACAATTGTTCAAGCCCGACCACGACTTCTTCCAGTGCGGCGTTGCCGGCACGCTCGCCCAGACCGTTAACCGTGGTATTGACATGGCTTGCGCCCGCCAATGCCGCAGCCAGGGTGTTGGCGGTCGCAAGGCCCAAATCGTCATGCGCGTGCATTTCAATTTCCAGGTCGGTGGCGGCGCGCAATTTTTTGATGACTTCAAACACGCCGAACGGTTCCATAATACCGACCGTATCGGCGAAACGAACACGGGTTGCGCCTGCCTGCTGCGCGGCTTCAGCCATACGGATCAGGAAATCGACATCGGCACGGGAGGCGTCCTCCATACCGACACAGACGTCAAAACCCAGATGCCGCGCTTCCTGCACCAGTTCGCTGATCGTCGCCAACACCCAGCTCCGCGATTGTTTCAGCTTGTGTTGAATATGCTGGTCGGACGCGGAAATGGATAAATCGATCTTGTCTACCTGTAAACCCACGCAGCTTTGCAAATCATCGCGGCGCATCCTTGACCAGACCAGGAGTTTTGACGGCAAGCCCAACGCGGCAATCGCCTGGATTTCTTCCCGCTCCCCGGCGCCCATCGCCGGAATGCCGATTTCCAGTTCCGGCACGCCCAGGGCGGCCAGTTGCGTCGCTATCGCCAGTTTTTCATCCAGCGAAAATGCAACGCCGGCGGATTGTTCACCGTCCCTGAGCGTGGTGTCGTCGATAATGATTGGGCGTGTTGGGGTTTTCATGATTCGGGCTTATGACAAGTGTGGTTACAAAAGGTAAATCAAGTTGTCTTTATCAGTGATAAAGCAAAACACTTGCCAACTCGCCAAAGCCCGGAAATAGCGCCTTACGCAGCATGAATGGCCTGACAATGGCGGAACAATCCGACAGGTCGGAAGAAAATTGTCGGAAATGCGACAATTTTAGTATTAGAAGAGGCTAATCTGGCAAGATGGGTGCCTTAATGTTACTATAACGCCATCTTTTACTGTTTGTGCGCATAATTCGATGAATCCATTGGGTCAATTGCAAATCGTTTGACAGAATGCAAGTGGAACAATTGGACCGTTATGTAACAAACGCCGGAACCTGACTAACAAGATTCACAGTCGATAGTGTCATCGAATATCGGCTCACAACAACCCGTTAACCTGTTCGCCAACCTGCGCTTGGCGATTCATCCACTAACCCCCGATACCAGCAATAAATGCCGATAGTCCACAGCATCTTGTGATGAATGTAAGCTATGGTTTTTAGCGCAGCTTTTATTGTGATACCCCATTATTTATCTAGCGCTGCACGACTTGTTGGTCGGCAGCCTTTCATTGAGACCTATTAAAAATATGCCATTTTCCACCCTCGGTTTATCAGATCCGCTATTACGTGCTATTGCTGAAGCAGGCTATGCAACGCCATCTCCTATTCAATTACAGGCTATTCCTGCCGTTTTAGGCGGGCACGACCTCCTCGCCGCCGCACAGACCGGGACCGGTAAAACCGCCGGTTTTGCTTTGCCGATTTTGCATCGCTTGTCACAAAAATCCTACGGCGCCAATCGCCCGGTTAGGGTGTTGATATTAACGCCAACCCGTGAGCTGGCAGCCCAGGTCGCCGAGTCGGTAGGCAAGTACGGGGCGCATCTGCATCCCCGTTTAAAAACCGAAGTCGTCTTTGGCGGCGTCAAAATCAACCCGCAAATGATGCGCTTGCGAGGCGGTGTCGATGTGCTGGTCG
>SXIP01000242.1 GCA_005772825.1 Methylococcaceae bacterium
AACCGAATTCGTTGTTGGTGCCGTAAGTTATATCCGCCGTATACGATTTGCGTCTCTCGGCATGTTCCATCTGGCTAATAATGACGCCGGTACTCATGCCCAGGAAAGCATAAAGCTTGCCCATCCATTCCGAGTCGCGCTTGGCAAGGTAGTCATTGACAGTCACCACATGGACGCCGTGCCCCGGTAAGGCATTCAGATAAGCGGCCAGGGTCGCCATCAGCGTTTTTCCTTCGCCGGTTTTCATTTCAGCAATTTTGCCGTCGTGAAGTATCATGCCGCCAATCAGCTGCACGTCAAAATGGCGCATACCGAAGACTCGCGTAGAGGCTTCCCTGACCGCTGCAAAAGCGTCTGGAATTAAATTATCCAGATGTTCGCCTTGTGCCAGACGCTCGCGAAACTCTTGAGTTTTCGCTCTTAATGCGTCATCTGATAATTTTTCATAGTCCGAAGCTAAAGCGTTGATCTTTTTAACCAGCTTTTTTTTCTTCTTTATCAGCCTGTCGTTTCGGCTCCCTACAACAAATCTAACTAGCTTACCCAGCATGTTTTTTTCCGGTGTGAATTTAGTAAATGATCGAATCAAAAGTCCTGATTATATACGGTCTGGCTTATTTGTTACAGATAAAACGCCCTGTATTTGTATATTGGCCTGAATACTGCGGTGTTTACAGCTTGTATGCTCGCTTGTTGACGGATTCGGATGCCTAGATATAAAGGAAAAACGCAACAAGCCAAGGCAATAAAAATCTTTGCGATTTGGCGCGAATTTTTCACACATCTTCGTGGCAGAGTAGTTTTAAATTGCCTTACAGTTGGATTCGAATAAGGCCCGATGTGCTTCCTTTGACGGTAGTCCTGTTCGCGCACCTGCCTTGGTACAGCATAACGCGCCTGCCGCACTCGCGTAACGCAGCACGGACAGCCAGTCCATGTTGGCCGAAACGGCGGCGGCAAACGCTCCGTGGAAGGCGTCACCGGCGCCGGTGGTATCGATTGCGGTGATAGCAAAAGCGGGCAGGCTGCCGTATTCATGTTCGCGCCGCCAGACCAGGCCCCTTTCACCCAGGGTGATGACAACGGCAGGCGAAATATCCGACAATTGCTTCAATGCCGATTGTTCCTGGCCGGCAAACTGTAACGCGAATTTTTCCGAACACACCAGATAATCCACGCAGCCCATGAGCGCCAGTGTTCCTTCGTGTACGGAACCGGCATCCAATACGGTGGGAATGCCGGCTTTTCGTGCATATTCCGCCAGAGGCATCGAAAGTTGCGGTTCGTGACCGTCAAACAAAATAACTTTAGCGTTAACGTTGGAAAAATCGATGGCATCAACCGGCAAGGCTTTGGTTTCGCCCTTGTAATTGATCAAGGCTCTTTTTCCGTCCGGTTTAACAATGACCGTGGAGAGCGGGGTAGGGGACGGACCGAGCACGATGCATTGGGTATTGACGCCGGATTCAAGCAGCTCCTGATAATGTTTGTCGCCGTAAAGATCCTGACCCAGGAAACCGGCAAAGGCTGAACTGTAACCCAGTCTGGCGACCGTTACAGCGGCGTTGGCAGCGGGGCCGCCGCCGCAAGCGAGCAGGTTGTCGGCGACAATTTTTTCATCTTCAGCCGGGTGATGGCCGACCTGGAACACCAGATCGTAAGCCGCATGACCGACACAAAGCACGTCCACGTTTACAGGCGCAAGCATCGTAACAGCCCCGTTTAAATCAGACCTCTTGACAGGTCGTTTTTAATATCGTCAAGGTTTTCCAGTCCCACGGAAATTCTGACCAAGCCGTCTTTAATGCCGGCGGCGGCCCTGACTTCAGGCGTCAAGCGGCCGTGCGTCGTCGTGGCAGGATGCGTTATCGTGGTTTTAACGTCGCCGAGGTTTGCGGTAATGGACAGCATTTGAGTTGAATCAATCAGTTTCCATGCCTGTTCCTTGCCGCCGTCCAATTCAAAGCTGACGATGCCGCCGAAGTGGCTCTGCTGGCGTTTCGCGAGTTCATGCTGGGCATGGGACGGCAGGCCGGGATAGTGGACTTTGGCAATACCGGGTTGCTGTTCCAGCCACTTGGCGAGTTCAAAGGCGCTGTCGCAATGGGCTTTCATCCTGATAGCGAGTGTTTCCAGTCCGGACAAAAATACCCAGGCGTTAAAAGGACTCATCGTTGCGCCGCCGGTGCGCAGGTAAGGATAGATAGATTTTTCTATGATGTCTTCACTGGCAATGACAGCGCCGCCGACACAGCGGCCCTGTCCGTCTATATATTTGGTGGCCGAATGAATGACAATATCTGCGCCGAGTTCAAAGGGTTTTTGCAATACCGGCGTACAGAAGCAATTATCGACAACAAGCAGGCAACCATGCCGATGGGCGATGTCGGCAAGCTCGGCAATATCGGCGATTTCAATGAGCGGATTGGACGGCGTTTCCAGAAATAAAAACCGGGTATTGGGTTTTATGGCAGCTTCCCAGGCGGCGCTGTCGATTAAATCGACAAAATCGGTTTCAACTCCGAATTTACCGAAATAATTCTGGAACATCAGCACGGTATTGCCGAACACGCCGCGTGAACAGACGACATGATCGCCTGTTTTCAGCAAGCCCATGCCGACCGCCATAATGGCGGCCATGCCCGAGGCAAACGCGAGGCAGCGCTCGCCTTTTTCCATAAACGCCAGGCGTTCCTGAAAGGCATTGACTGTCGGATTGGTAAACCTTGAATAAATATTGCCGGGTTTTTGTCCGGTAAAGCGCAAGGCGGCCTCTTCAGCACTGTTAAACACATAACTGGAGGTCGCAAAAATCGGTATGCTGTGCTCATCTTCATGAGTACGCTTGTGTCCGGCGCGGATGGCTTGGGTTTCCAGTGAATAATCGTTCCAGTCGGTATCTTTCATCGGTTTACTATAAAAACGGGTTATATATTAGTCACAATTCTGCATTTCAATGATGAAATTTTCCGAGTTGCGCTCGCTTTGTGCGTTGTCGTTGCGCAGCGCTTCTATGCGCTCCAGATAAGCATCGTCAATGTCGCCGGTAATATATTCATGGCTGAAACAGGATGTATCGAAATGCTTGATCTCGGGGTTGCCTTTACGGACCGCTTCAATCAGATCGCCCAAATCCTGGTAAATCAAGCGGTCCGCGCCTATGGCTACGCAGACTTCTTCTTCAGTTCGGTTATGGGCAATCAGTTCGTGTGCCGCCGGCATGTCTATGCCATATACATTCGGGTAACGAACCGGCGGCGCCGCAGAGGCAAAATAAACGTTTTTAGCGCCGGCATCCCTCGCCATCTGGATAATTTGCGCGGAGGTTGTGCCTCTTACCACCGAATCATCGACCAGTAATACATTTTTACCGTCAAATTCCAGGCCAATCGCATTCAGCTTTTGCCGGACCGATTTTTCCCTCATTTTCTGGCCCGGCATGATAAACGTCCTGCCGATATAGCGGTTTTTCATGAAGCCTTCGCGGAACTTCACACCCAGCTTATTGGCCATCTGCAAAGCGGCGGTGCGACTGGTATCGGGGATGGGGATAACGACGTCAATATCGTGATCCGGCCATTCTCTCAGTACTTTATCGGCCAGCTTTTCACCCATACGCAGGCGTGCTTTGTAGACCGAAATACGGTCAATAATTGAATCGGGACGGGCAAAATAGACATATTCAAAGATGCACGGACAATGATCTATCTCATCGCTACACTGTCTCGTGTGTAATACCCCGGTTTTTTCTATAAATACCGCTTCGCCGGGCTCTATGTCCCTGATAAGGTCAAAGCCCAGTACATCCAATGCGACGCTTTCCGAGGCGATCATGAATTCAGAACCTTGATCGGTTTTTCTTATGCCGAACACCGCCGGCCTGATACCGTGAGGATCTCTAAAACCCAGAATGCCGAATCCGGCTATCATAATGACTACCGCATAAGCGCCGCGACAGCGACGATGCACACCCGATACGGCCTGAAAAACATCATCGACGCTTAAATGCAGCTTTTTACCCAGGCTTTGCAATTCGTGCGCAAAGACATTGAGCAACACTTCGGAATCCGAATCGGTATTAATATGCCGTTGGTCTTCCACGAACAAGGCTTTTTTCAACTCTTCGGTGTTGGTCAGATTGCCGTTATGGGCCAGCGTCAAGCCGAAAGGTGAATTGACATAAAACGGCTGCGCTTCCGCCGAACTGGTGCATCCGGCGGTTGGATAACGGACGTGACCTATGCCCATGTTGCCTTTTAGCTTTAACATTTGGGCATTGGTAAATACATCGCGCGTCAGACCATTGTCTTTGCGCAAATGCAGGCGTGCGTGTTCACAGGTGACTATGCCTGCGGCATCCTGACCCCGGTGTTGCAACACTGTCAGTGCATCATATAATTCCTGATTAACAGCTTGTTGTGAAACGATAGCAGCAATACCACACATTATTTTTAACCTGATTCAAAAAATTGTAACTATTCAATACGAAACTGCATTCCGGGTTTTGCCTAGGAATGCTCTCTGTGTCATAAGATCAAAACATTCAGTTTCCTGAGGGTAGGGTTGTTAAAATCGTTTTATTACATTCACGCAGTATTCCCGGTATGCCGTAGTTAACGGTAATGGATGTATTCAGCCATTCCTGACGGAATATGATCGCGCAACCAAATAGCGACTGACTGAAAAGGGGGCAGCAACTTTGATTCTTTCCACCAGGGATCACCGGGCAGATAAGTTAGTCCGGCCAGCATGATAATGATTGTGACCACAATCATGCCGTGAACAATGCCAAGCATCATCCCACCCAGGCGGGCGATAATGGATAACTTATTTTGGTTAACTCCTAACAAAAAACCGATCAAACCGCCGATGACCAGTGTTAATAGCAATAATGCAGTAAAAGAGGCGGCGATTCTGCCTGAAGGATGAGGTACGGATGTTTGCAGAAAAACTGAAAAATCACGACTAAAACTCAAACCGATCCATGCTGCCAATAGCCAGACTATTAATGAAAAGGCCTCCTGACGAAATCCGCGCAGCAAACCGGCTATTAATGTGATAAAAATCAGCCCGATAATGGCAAAGTCTATCCAGATCATCGTTGTTCCTGATTTACAAGAAGTTCTCAAGCGGCGGTATTTTGAATGATGAGTGTTTTGGGTTATTCGGGAACCAGGATAGCCTTGATATTTTGTTTATCCAGCGTTGCTTTCATAGCAGCGGCGCGTTTCTTATCAAGTTCCGGGCCTATTTTGAGCCGGTACATAGTGCCTTTTCCGGCGATTTGGACGGTTTCCACTTTCACCGGCAAGCCTTGTTTGCGCAAGTTGTCCGATAGAGATGTGGCGTTTTCCTTCTTGCTGAAAGTACCCGCCTGGATATACCAGCGCGACAACTCTGAATCCGGTTTTGACAGTTTGCTAACCGGCTTCACCACTTTTTCCGTTGTTTTAGGCGCGGCCTTGATGGCGGGACTTGGTTTGGGCTTACTGGTTTCGGTTGGTTTTACCGGGCTTTTGACCTTTTTTACCACAACACTATCGTCGTTATGCAAAGGTTTTGGTGTGCTGATCGGTTTAGGTGTCGGACTTTCATGAGCGCTGTTCGCCGGAGGTGTTTCGGCTTCTTCGACAATGCCGGTATCCAATGATGCTGCCGATTCATCTTCAGCGTCAATGTCCGCTTGTGCGGGCATATCGCCGGCACTGTCTGCTAATTCTTCACCATCGGATGGCGCCGTTGCAGCGTCCTGATTGGCATCGGTTTGCGCCGGGTTTTCTTCTGCGCCTGCATTTTCCTGCGTAGCGTCAGGGTTTTCCTGTTGCCCTGCTTCTGCAGCCGGATTGCTCAGAACCTGTTCGGCATTGGCGGGCGGTTTTGCCGCTATTTCTTCACTTGAATTACCCGGTACTTTCGGAATAGACAGCTCGCTGACCGCCTGACCACTATCATCGACAGGATCATCAAACAGCATGGGAATAAAAATGGCGGCCAGGGCTGTAACAACAACCGCGCCAATTAACCGTTGCTTTAATTCTTGATTCATTTTGTCAACTCACTTTTGTCAAATTCATTAAACTTTTCAAATTCATTCAAACAATCGGATACCAAAAAAAAGGATCCAAAAACCAGTAACAGGTCGCCTGGTTGCGCCTTATTAAGTGCAGCCTTATACGCTTCGGCAAAATCGGTATACCCAAAAGATATGTTGGATAATGAACTTTGTGAAAAAAAATCGCGCATCATGCTTTCCGTCGCCGCCCTTGAATTGCTTAATGGTACAAAAAACCAGTCATGGACCACAGGCTTCATGATTTCAAGGACACCGGCAATATCCTTGTCTTTCATCATTGAGAAAACAGCATGTATGCGTTTGCCCGGAAAGTTTGCAGCTAAAAAATCAACCAAGGTCCTGACGGCTTCGGGGTTATGACCGACATCCAGAAGCACCGGGATTTCACCGTCAATGAGTTGAAAGCGCCCCTTTAACCGGACGTTTTTCAGCCCCTGGCAAATTGAGGTTTCGCTTACCGGCAGTTTTTCCGCCAGCATATTCACCGCCAAAATAACGGCAGAGGCATTACGGTACTGATGCTCGCCTTTTAATCCGGGCTCGGGTATTTCTGAAAGCCGCCTGTCGCCTGCAAACCAGTCCCAGGTCGTTGCCCGTTTTTCATAACCGAAATCCTTGCCGATGCAATAAAGCTGTGCGTTTTTTTCAACAGCCGTTTGTATCAACGAAACCGGCGGCTCCGGGTCACTGACGATAGCCGGGATTGCCGCACGGAAAATACCGGCTTTTTCCCGTCCTATCGCTTCACGCGTGTCTCCCAGCCAATAAACATGGTCTATGCCGATACTGCTGATTACCGATACATCGGGATCTACGATATTGACCGCATCGAGACGTCCGCCTAATCCGACTTCCAGTAATTGTATATCCAGGTCTGAGCGTTGAAATATATCCAGTGCGGCCAGTGTACCGAATTCAAAATAGCTTAACGAGGTATCGCCCCGGACCGACTCTATTCGTGTAAATGCCTCGCAAATCAGGTCATCGGAAACCGGGTTGCCGTCGATTTTGATTCTTTCGTTATATTTGAGGATATGCGGCGATGTATACGCGCCTACACGATAACCTTGAGCGCGATATATCGCTTCAAGATAAGCGATACAGGAGCCCTTGCCGTTGGTGCCGGCCACGGTAATGGTCGGCGGTTTGGCGCCGCTTGGATTAAGCGCATAAAACACTTCCGCCGCGCGCTCCAATCCAAGATCTATTGCCTGGGGGTGCAGGCCTTCTTGCCAAGCCAGCCAGCCCTTTAGCGAATCAAAATGCATCATCAGCCGAGTAATTAAATTGGACTCACGCGTCCTGATCGGAGTGCAGGTACACAGCCTCTTCAATCATTGCTACTTCTTCTTCCTGTTCGACAAAAGGCGCTGTTCTGCCTTCCATCAACAACGCCAAAATGCCGGCAATTTTGTCGCGCATTTCGCGCCTGTCGATAATCATATCGATAGCGCCATGCTCTTGTAAAAATTCACTGCGTTGAAAGCCTTCCGGCAGTTTTTCACGCACGGTTTGTTCTATGACTCTGGGCCCTGCAAAACCGATCAAGGCATTAGGCTCCGCGACATTAATATCACCGAGCATGGCCAAA
>SXIP01000243.1 GCA_005772825.1 Methylococcaceae bacterium
AGTACATTTTATCCGCGACATGGAAGTGGCCGTTCCTGATTTAGCCGGGTGGCGGCGCGAGCGGATGCCGTCCATTCCCGAAGGCCATCGTTTTGAGGTCGTTCCCGATTGGGTCTGCGAAATCCTGTCGCCTTCCACGGCAAAGAAAGACCGCGCAGTAAAGCTGCCTTTATATGCCCGCTACGGTGTTCCCCATGTGTGGCTGGTCGATCCGGCGGCGCAAACGCTGGAGGCGTTTGAACTTAAGGAGGCCCATTGGTGGTTGATCGCCACGCTAAAGGATGACGACCGGGTCTCCGTCCCGCCGTTTGACGCCGTTGAGTTTTCGCTGGCGGATTTATGGGCGCAATAATCAACCAAGGCATCAACCGGTGCGATTGGCGAAATACTTTCTCCAACTGAATTTTTAATCAATGAACATAGATCATGGACATTAAAACTTACATGCAAAGCCTTGGCCGGCAGGCACGAAAAGCCGGAAGAGAAATCAGCCGGACGGAATCGGGGGCAAAAAATCTGGCCCTGCTGAAAATTGCCGAAGCCCTCGAAAACAACCGTGACCTGCTGATTGCCGAAAATCAAAAAGATCTGGATGCCGGCAAGCAAAACGGAATGGATGCGGCGTCTCTGGACCGCTTGGCGTTAACGCCGAAAAGCATACAGACCATGGTTGACGGCTTAAAACAGGTGGCTGCGTTGCCTGATCCGGTCGGCGAAATCACCGACTTAAGCTATCGACCCAGCGGTATTCAGGTCGGACAAATGCGCGTGCCCTTGGGCGTGATCGGCATTATTTATGAATCTCGACCCAATGTAACCGTCGATGCGGCAGCGCTGTGCCTTAAATCCGGCAATGCCTGTATTTTAAGAGGCGGCTCTGAAGCCATACATTCCAATCAGGCTATCGCATCCTGTATTACTCAGGGCTTACTGGCTGCCGCATTGCCGACAGACGCTGTACAGATTGTCGCGACTACCGATCGCGCCGCCGTGGGCGAATTAATCACGATGAACGAATACGTCGATGTCATCGTACCGCGCGGCGGCAAAAGCCTGATAGAACGGATTTCCAAAGAATCGAGCATTCCGGTCATCAAGCATCTGGACGGTATTTGCCATGTTTACATCGATGGCAAAGCCAATATAGACAAGGCTGTCGCCATTGCCGACAATGCCAAAACCCATCGTTACGGCGTTTGCAATGCGATGGAGACCTTGCTGGTCGCCGAAAGCATCGCAGCAAAAGTGTTGCCGTTGCTGGCGGACATATATATCGGCAAAGGCGTTGAATTACGCGGCTGCCTGAAAACCTGTTCATTGATTCCATCGTGCATCAGGGCGACCGAGGAAGATTGGCGCACCGAATACCTGGCGCCGGTGTTATCGATCCGAATTGTTGACGGCATAGACCAAGCGATGGAACATATCAATCAATACAGTTCCAGCCATACCGAAGCCATCGTTACTGAAGATTACACACTGGCCCGGCGATTCTTGAGGGAAGTGGATTCCAGTTCGGTTATGGTGAATGCCTCGACGCGTTTTGCGGACGGTTTTGAATACGGTCTGGGCGCGGAAATCGGCATCAGCACCGACAAGCTCCATGCCCGCGGCCCGGTTGGGTTAAAAGGTTTGACGTCGTTAAAATACATCGTGCTGGGCGATGGTCACGTCCGTCATTAGATGATCGGTATTTTCGGCGGCACCTTTGACCCGGTTCATTACGGGCATTTACGTTCGGCGTTGGAGGTCAAAGAACTTTTCGGACTTTCCGAAGTTCGCCTGATCCCTTGCGCAAGTCCGCCGCATCGCAATCAACCGGCAGCCAGCGCCCTGATGCGTTTGCAGATGCTGGAGTTGGCCGTAAAAAACCGGCCGGGCTTGAAAATCGATACACGGGAACTGGACAGGCACAATCAGCTCAATAATGTGCCGTCCTATATGGTCGACACGCTGAAGTCGTTACGGCACGAGCTTCCAAATCAGTCATTGCTGCTGTTTATCGGCAGCGATGCGTTCAACTCGTTGACGACCTGGCATCAATGGCGACAGTTATTTGATGTCGCGCATATTGTGGTCATGACCAGGCCGGGTTTTGAAATACAGCAACTCGACGATTTTTTCAAATCCCGGCTGGCCGACGATAAACAGGCATTGGCGCAAAACCGGGCCGGGAAATTATTTTTCCAACAAATCACCCAGCTTGATATTTCCGCCACGGCTATCAGGCAGATGATTGCAAAAAAACAAAATCCGGGTTTTTTATTACCCGATGCTGTCATAGAATACATTAACGAACATAAGCTTTACCAAGCCTATTAATTTTTACCAATCAGGAATTTGAATGCAAACAGAAGCGTTATTAAAAATTGTCCAGGATGTTTTGGATGAACGTAAAGGTCAACACATTACCACCCTCGATGTTCGGGATAAAACCAGCTTTACCGATTACATGGTCATTGTCACCGGTACGTCCGATAGGCACCTGAAATCGTTATGCGATTACGTGATAGAAAAAGTACAGGAAAACGGTGTCAAGCCTTTAGGTATCGAAGGTGATTTGGGTTCGGACTGGGTGTTGCTGGACTTGGGTGATGTGATTGTCCATGCCATGACGGCGCAAGCGCGTGATTATTATCAACTGGAAAAATTATGGTCTGTTGATGCTCCGAAAGAAGTTGAACAGCAAGCCGGTTAAACCAAACCACAAGCGCAAGGTTCGTTGCGCTTGAACAGCATAGATATGCGACACATTCCCGGCTTAACGTTCTCAAAAAAACGAGCAAAACCAATGCCACTCATTTTAAATGCTTCAAGAATGGAATGACGGGAATTCTTACTCAGCGTGCTGGCTCTATGACGGGAACTCAATAATTCAGATATAAATTAACCGATAAGATGTGATCCATCAGGTTCGGCAGGTTTGTCCGGTTAATATACTGGTTCATATAACCGATTTCGGTATTGATGTTTTTGTTAAAGTTATAGCCTATTCCGACAAATCCCCGGTTTTGATCGAAGCCGTCATTGGCGCCCCAGTTGGTGTCATTGATATTGGCGAAAAACTCATCGGAAGCCACCAGGCTAAAAACGGGTGCAAACGGCATCGGTACGGAAATTTTTAACAGTTGCCGGTAACGCCAGCCGACATCACCGCCGGTCGGCAGGAAGCGCTGTTCCAGGCGGGAACGGCTGGTTAGTGAGCCGAAGGATAATTTACCGCTCCATAATAACTGCTGCCAAATCCGGTGTTCATCAAAAGCGTTTTTGGTAAACGGCTCCTCGGTCGGAATCCAGGCATAACCGAGCCATAAACTCAGCTTATCCATATCGTTATCGAGCAGCGTATAGCCAAGGCCGGTTCGCACCATGCCTTGGGAAAACTGTGACGTTTCATTGCCGAAACGCGCCTGGCCTTCCAGCCAGTATTTATATTTTTTCCAGTCTGCATTAATACTGCCCAAACTGCCGGTGGCGGTGACATTACCCCAAGTCTGGAAATCCGTTGTCGTGTTAGCGTCGGTTGTGGCGACTGACAGCAGTGCTGATAAGGTAACTGCGCTGATGGAAATGGATTTAGTTAACATAAATTATGATTTTTTATCTGATAACCGGCAAACCTGAATCAACACCCAGATTCTGCGCACGGTGTCGTAAAAAATGATCCATCAGCACCAGCGCCGTCATGGCTTCGGCAATCGGTGTGGCGCGGATGCCGACGCAAGGGTCGTGGCGGCCTTCGGTAACGACTTCTATCGCTTCGCCGTGCCGGTTGATGCTTCTGCCGGGCAGGCGCAGGCTGGAGGTGGGTTTTAGCGCGATGCTGGCGGTGATGTTCTGACCGCTGCTGATGCCG
>SXIP01000244.1 GCA_005772825.1 Methylococcaceae bacterium
TAAGAGCGGAACCATTCGCCGTCGTCATTATGCCATTCGTAAGCAAAGCGGACCGCTATCCGGTTGCCTTCAAAAGCCCATAATTCCTTGATTAAACGGTATTCGTGCTCCTTTGCCCATTTGCGGGTTAAAAATTCAATAATCTGTTCGCGGCCTGACGGAAATTCGGCGCGGTTGCGCCATTGGCTGTCGATCGTATAGGCTAGCGCGACACGTTGCGGATCGCGATTGTTCCAGCCGTCTTCGGCCATGCGTACTTTTTGGGCCGCCGTTTCACGGGTGAAAGGCGGGAAGGGTGGGCGTGCTTCTTGGGGTGCGTTCATGGGAAAATCCTCAGTGAATAATGGAAAGGTGGATGAGTTTAACTCATTCGTGCTTGCTGCAGGAAGACTGTTCAACCTGCGACATACCGGGCATGCCGATGTAGCCGGGCAGTGCCTGAATTCTCCGCATCCAGGCGATCACCGCCGGAAACGGTTCAAGGTCAATTTGACCTTCCGGCGCCAGAGCAATATAAGGATAGACGGCAATGTCGGCAACCGTCAGGTGACCGCAAGCCAGCCAATCGTTATTATAAAGATTAATCATGGTCTTTATCCTCGTTGATTTGCGATTTCAGTAGGCGGATTTCTTCAAGCAACGGCGCTATCAGTTGATCGACTTCGGCTTTGCTATAACGCGGAGTAATGTGTTGCGGGCAATTCCAGTCGTAAGCCTCGACATGAATGACGATGCCGCGGTCAACACGGGCCCGATAAGACGGCACTTCGAGTTGTGCGATCAGTTCGGGATCTTCGTGTTCATGAACAATACGCGCCCGCCCCCAAATTTTCAGGCGTTGCCGCTTGGCATAGTCCATCAGGATCAGCGAGATACGGTTATTCGAATTGAGATTGCCGACGCTCAGGTATTGAACATTACCGCGAAAATCGGCAAAACCGATAGTACGCTCATCCAGCACTTTCAAAAAACCGGCAGGACCGCCGCGATGTTGCACATAAGGCCAACCGGTTTCCGATACCGTCGCCTGGTAAAAGCTGTCGCGTTCGGCAATAAACCCGGCTTCTTGTTCAGTCAGGCAATCCCGGGCATCTTCTGCCGATTCAAACCGGCTGTTTTTCTCCCGGCTGCCGTACAGGTTCTGGGCCGCTTTCACGCCGGGGGTAAAAGCAATTTCAGCAAATGCAGTTGCCATGATTGTTCTCCCTGATAAACCGGCGGGGTAGGCCATCACCGGTTGGTAGATAGTTAATGTCCACGAAAAACACAAAATTATTTAAAATCTTCGCATCGTGCTTTTCGGGCACAGTCCGTAATATCAATAATAAACTTACGCCGCGATTTTCAGCTCAACCTTCGGAAAATCGATCTCGACGCGGCTGGCTTTGCCGATCATGTTGGTCAATATATTCATGCCGACATGGGTGATGATCTCGACGATTTCGGCATCGCTGTAACCGGCGTTGCGCGCCTCAAGGATTTCAGCGGTGGTCACCTCACCCATATTGTCAACCAGAGAGCGGGCGAACTTCAGCGCCACGGCGGCTTTGGCATCCTGACTGGTGCCGGCGCGATTGGCTTCAATTTCGGCGGCGTTTAAACCGGCTTTGCGACCGATGGCGGTATGCGCGGACAGGCAATATTCACAGGCATTTTGCTGCGCCACGCCCAAGGCGATACGCTCACGGGTTTGTGCATCAAGGCTGCCCTGACTGGCGATGCCGTGCAGGCCAAGAAAGGCGCGTAAAGCGGCCGGCGAGTTGGCGAACACCTTTAAAAAGTTGGGCACCATACCGAGTTGCGACTGGATGGCGTCCAATAAGGTTTTTTGTTCGCTGTTGGCGGTTTCGTTGGTGACGATGTTGATGCGGCTCATGGCAATTCTCCAAATAATGGATTGATGTGTGGGTTTTACTCATTGTGTTGCGAGTGGCTACAGTGTATAAAATTCCACAGATAAGAAGAATAGCCGCAAATTACAATACATTATTACAATTATCGGAATAATAAATGGACCGATTACATTTGATGACCGTTTTCGTGGCGGTTGCAGAAGAGTAGAGTTTCGCCGGCGGCGCGCGTCGGCTCGACTTATCGCCGCCGGCAGTGACGCGGGCCATTGCCGCGCTGGAAGAGCGCCTTGGCGTCAAGCTGTTTAACCGGACGACCCGCCATGTGCGCGTGACCGATGCCGGTCAGCGTTATCTTGAAGACGCTCGCCGCATCATCGCCGAAGTGGATGAAGCGGACGAAGCCGTCGCGGGTATTAATGCCGAACCCAAGGGACATCTGGCGGTGACCGCGCCCATCCTGTTCGGCAGGCTGTTTGTGATTCCCGGCATTGTCGATTACCTGCAACGTTATCCGGGCATGGAAGTTTCCGCCGTATTCCTGGATCGAGTCGTCAACCTGCTGGAGGAAGGCCATGATGTCGGCATTCGGATCGGCGAATTGCCGGACTCCAGCATGAAAGCGATTCGGGTTGGCACGGTTCGCCGCGTCGTGTGCGCGGCTCCGGCTTATCTTGACGCGCGCGGCATGCCGGCCTCGCCGCAGGATTTAAACCAACACGACATTGTTGCGGCGGCGACCGGGTCCTGGTCGGCTTTGGAATGGAAATTCGCCCAGAACATTACGGTTCGCATCAAGCCGCGCTTGACCGTAACCAGCAATGACTCCGCCATCGAAGCCGCAGTACAGGGCATGGGCGTAACCCGCTTATTGTCCTACCAGATAGCTCCCTACCTGGCATCGGGGCAGTTGCAAACGCTATTGACCGACTTCGAACCGGCGCCTTTACCGGTCCATGTCATCCACCGCGAAGGCCGTTACACATCGGCAAAAGTCAGGAGCTTTGTCGATCTTATGGTTGAGAGGCTCAGGTCGGATAAGACTTTAAGGAGTTAGAATTTATTAACAAGAACAATGTAGAACAAAGTCCAGATGTAAGCTCCCTCTCCTGCTGGAGAGGGTTGGGGAGAGGAGATTAAAATCAATTATTTAATCCACTCTCATCCCAGCCTTTTCGATTTGCTTAAGGAGCAAAATGCTTAACGCTTGACTTCCCACTGCTTAAACTCGTTCGTGCGGCGTTCAGTAGCCGCTTGCAGACAGCCATAAAATAATAGCGGCCAGATAGACCCGCCTTCCGAGTCTTTCGCTTCAGCCTTGCATTGCGGATCGCGTTTCTTCAGCCAGGCGCGCTGTTCCTGCCGGAGATACTTCTGCTGCGCGGGCGGCAGCGAAGCCATCAGCGCCTGATACTTTTCATTGAGCATCTTATCTACCGCTTCGTAATCGCGGTAAGCACAAGCATTCATTTCCTGCTGATTGCCTTCGTAATTACATTGCGGCCCTGCGTCGTCTTCAGCGGCAACGGCGGAAAAAACCGGGCAGAGCAGGGCAACCAGCAGAGTCGCGGGCATAGCAGGTAATTTCTTGAATTTTCCAGGGAATAAGAAACATGGCATCATGGGTTTGCCTATGGGGTTGTGGAATCGTAAAAATAATCAACAAACACGTTATGATTTTGTTATGTTGGCATTGGTTAAAATGCCGTGCCTCGGATTGTTGACCCTGAGCGCTTTATATCACAGTATCGGATAAGCCATCATGCAAACATTAATAGAAATTGAAGAAAGCCAATTGAGTAAATTGTTGTTTTACACCCATGCTCAAAACGGAACAGAAGCAATTGCCGCCGTTATCCAGGATTATTTATCGCAAAAAGAAAGTGCGAATAATCAAGGCGAACAAACTCATTCAGTTGATGCGCAAAAAAAACAATTACTGAAAAAAATTCAAAATCGTTTCGCCGTTATTCCGACCGAAATAAGTTTAGCGGATGAGTTAATAGAGGAACGTCATCTTGAAGGTTTGAAGGAAATACAATGAATAGTGTTTTGGATGCTTCGGCTTTATTAGCTTTGCTGCATAACGAGAAAGGTGCGGATAAAGTGGAAGCAGCAATTTTAAATTACGCGCTTATATCAACTGTTAATTGGACAGAGGTTGTTCAAAAAGCTGTTGCCAAGAATATCAATGTTGATGATTTACATAATGAGTTAGTTGAACTTGGGTTGTCTTTTTACTCTTTTGATCTGTCGCAAGCTTATGTTGCTGGCTGTTTATGGGTACAGACAAAAGAATTTGGGCTTTCTTTGGGTGATAGGGCTTGTTTGGCTTTAGCCATCCATCTTGGTTTACCTGTTTTAACGGCTGATACGATATGGAATATAGTGGACCCCAAAAAACAGACAGTAGTATAAGATGGTGTCTATCCTAAAAAGGTAGTCTTAAAAGAGTGAAAAAAAACGCACCATCATGTCGGGCAGCCAAAAAGCCAAAGTGGCGTTGGCGGCTGTGAAAGGCAACAAAACGGTGAACGAGATAGCCCAAGAGTACGGCGTGCATCCGACGCAAGTGGGTCTTTGGAAGAAGGCGTTACTGGACAATGCCGGCCAACTGTTTGACGTCAAACGGAGTACCAAGGCCATCGACCCCCAAAGCGATACCGAGCGGTTGTACGCCAAGATAGGTCAACTCAACATGGAACTGGAGTGGCTTAAAAAAAAGTCCGGGATCAGCCTTTAAGCCATCGACAAGGCTGGGTCAATGCTGATGATGGGCTCTCGGTGGTCACCCAGTGCCAATTGGTGGGCATTGCACGATCGACTGTTTATGTGGATAAGACGACCGTTGTGGACGAGATCGAACTGCTATTGCTACGTTTGCTGGATGAGGAATATACCCGTCATCCCTTTTACGGTAGTCGGAAAATGGTCGTCTGGCTCCATGCCCAGGGTCACATTGTGAACCGCAAGCGTGTACAGCGGTTGATGCGACTACTGGGTTTGGTGGCGATGGTGCCAGGCCCAAATACCAGCAAAAAGCACTCGCAGAATAAGGTTTATCCTTATCTACTCAGGGGCTTAGCGGTGACTCGCCCGGATCAGGTCTGGAGTACCGACATCACCTACATACGGCTGGCGCAGGGCTTTGTGTATCTGGTGGCCATTATTGATTGGTACAGTCGTAAAGTCTTGGCATGGCAAGTATCGAACACGCTGGATGTCGGTTTTTGTGTCGATTGCCTGACGGTCGCCATCAATGAATACGGGACACCTGAGCTCTTCAATACCGATCAGGGATCACAATTTACCAGTGAGAAATGGCTTCAGGTATTACAGGAAAACGCTATTAAAATCAGCATGGACGGTCGCGGTCGGGCCTTGGACAATATTTTTGTGGAACGGCTCTGGCGGAGTGTCAAGCACGAAGACGTCTATCCCAAAAACTATGCCGCAATGCCGGAACTGTTAGTCGGTCTGGCCGAGTATTTTGTCTTCTATAACGATGAGCGGCCTCACCAGGCATTGGGGTATAAAACACCCAATCACGTCTATCTGTCAGGACAAGGCGGTGGAGCCAAGATAGTCGATTATTTTAGTGATAAACAGCATTCTTCATCCGAAGAAATGGGACAGCGCCAATCCGCTGTAATGAAAATGACACCCTCTTAATTTAGGTAAAAAATTGTCTGGTCAATGGGGTCCACTATAGAAACAACTGGATATTGGCGTTCCAGTTCAGCTTATTCGATGAACGGGAATTTGTAGGGCGTCGAATAGTTACAAAAATAATCAATGTATATTTCATATTTTAATCACAAAGCTCTCTAAATTATGGATTACGATTTTACCCGGCTATCTACCCGATCTTTCGAGCAGCTTGTGCAGTCTTTAGCTGCATCAATAATTGGCCCTGGAATAGTTATATTTGGTGATGGCCCTGACGGTGGAAGAGAAGCAACCTTTGATGGTCGTATTAACTTTCCGAGTACAACCGATCCTTGGCATGGCTACGGTGTCGTTCAAGCAAAATTTCGGCAACGGCCTGAAGGTGGTGGCAAAGACGGCGAATGGGCTCTGACAGAATTAAAAAAGGAATTAGGTAAATTCAATACTTCCACTCGTGATCTTCAGAAACCTGATTACTATCTTTTCGTAACAAACGTAGTGTTAACGCCCGTGTCAAATGCAGGCGGCAAAGATAAGCTGACAGAATATCTCAAAAGCAAAAAAAACAGTTTAGGTCTCAAAGATTTTCGTATCTGGGATTACGATCAATTACGAGTCTTGCTAGAGAATCATTCAGATGTGCGTACTGCTTACACAGCCTGGATCGCTTCGGGCGATGTTTTAGCCAAAGTAATGGAATTGATCCAGCCGAAGCGATCCGATTTCCGTGCAGTGATGTGCAACTATACTTCAAACGGTCAAGTTTTCGGTTTTTTTAGAAAACAGCTGGAAATTCATGGTCATTAAAGATTGCATTTTGTCTTTAAAACGGATATCCAGCCCGGCAATACAAGAGTCGATGTTGTCCTTAAACACCTGGAA
>SXIP01000245.1 GCA_005772825.1 Methylococcaceae bacterium
TCCCGCAAATCGTGAAAAATGTAAAATAAGCGATTAGTTATATCCAACGAAAATAATCAACGCGCCAGCAATATATTTTCAAGTTAATGACTTAAATTTGCAGTTCGTTGATAACGATCTGCATGACATCGCAAAAGCTAACTGGCGCGTTTTTCATGGATGTTAAGCGAGCCCGATGAAAGTTGAAAAATAACCTTCAAAACCGACGGAAACGCTTGCCCCACTTGAGTGTAATGTTATACATCGTCTCTAGCTAGCCAATTTTTTGCACAAGCGAAAGCATCTTGGATATTTGCAAATTTTTGTTCAGCCACAACTTCTTCTTCCTCTGCGTTCATTCCAACCCATAATTCTAAAGCAAAATGATCTGCTACTTTGCGTAGCTCAAAGCTATGCATATCTTTTAAACCAAACGCTAATATATATGGGCCATAGTCGTCATTTCGGATACTAATATTGCAGCAAATATTTTCTATACTTTTTGAGAAGTTATGCAACTGTTTTTCTAAAGTATTCATGATATGTCTAACTTACCCAGATTATTGTCTGCCCGAGTATGCGGGCAGCATCCACAACTATATTTAAGAAGTTTTTCGGGAAAGCCTCTACACGCGTTGCACTTCATGCAGAAGACAATGGCATTTCATTGACAAGCAAAAAGTTGAAAACGCCAACTCTACCCGCTTTGTTTCACCACCAAATAACAGCATGTAACACCTATATTCAAACAGATGCCATTGTGTATAAATCATTCAATTCTTGCAAACGTTCAGGCGTGCCTATATCCATCCAGAAGCCGCTAAACTTTTGACCTGAAACCTGTCCTTTTGCTATGGCCTGACGTAACAATGGCCCCAGCTTGCTTTTTCCTGTCGGGATGTGATCAAACAGTTCGCGGCGATACAATCCAATACCGCTGAAGGTATATTGCTCGGTGCCACTTTCGATGACGTTACCGGTTTTATCGAGGCCGAAGTCACCCGTTGGATGATGCTCCGGGTTGTTTACCAACACCAGATGAGCCAGATCAACCTTGCAATTTTTCAATTCGGCAAACGGGAAGTCGGTGGCTATGTCGCCGTTAATGACCAAAAACACCTCATTGCCTAACAGATGCAGCGCGTTAATGATGCCACCCGCTGTTTCCAGCGCTTGTTCGCCTTCCGGCGAGTAGCTTATGTTTGCGCCGAATTGCTGCCCGTTACCCAAGCGTTCTTCTATTTGACTGCCCAAATGCGCGTGATTGATGACAATGTCATTAAATCCTGATGCAACCAGTTGCCTGATGGTATGCTCGATAATCGGCTTGCCGGCAACAGGAAGCAATGGTTTCGGCGTGTGGTCGGTTAATGGGCGCATTCTTTCGCCGCGCCCTGCGGCTAAAATCATCGCTTTCATGCACTTTTACCGAAAGCAGGCACAATGTGCTCATGTAAATAGCTGCCAAAATCAGCCAGCTCGGGATAGCTGAAGCTGACTGTCGTGACATAGTTCAGTGTACGCGGAATATCGTTAAGGTAGCCGGACTTGTTGTCTCTCAAGTGCAGCCTGGAAAAAATGCCGATAGCTTTAAGATGGCGTTGCAATCCCATCAGGTCGAACCAGCGCTTGAACCGGGCTTCGGTGCAATTGATCAGCTTTGCCTGCAAGAGCCGCTGGTAATAGCCGCTTATCCATGACTGAACGCGATGTTCGGGCCAGGCGATATAGCAATCCCGCAATAACGAGACAAGATCGTAGGTAACAGGACCGATAACCGCATCCTGAAAATCAATGACGCCGGGAGAATTGCTCTCTAAAACCATCAGGTTACGCGAATGAAAATCCCTGTGTACGCAGAATACAGGTTGTTCCAGCGCCGATGCAATGAGCGTGTTACAAACTTGTCGCCAGAGTAATTCGGGAATCTGAATATCCAGTTTGCGTTCCAAGAACCATTCGCTAAAAATACCCAGTTCGCGTTGCAGTAGCGGCTCGTTATAACCCGGCAATCCACAGTTTTGCACTGATGTCTGCGTTTGCAATTTAAACAGGCTGTCAAAAGCGCTACTGTATAGCTGATCGACATTATCGTCATTAAGCCGATCCAATAAACACTGTGAGCCGAAATCTTCAAGCAGTAAAAATCCATCGCCCCGATTTTGCTGAAAAATGTTTGGGACATTCACTTCTGAAGCTTTGAGTAAAGCGGCAATCCTGATGAAAGGCTCAATATTTTCTTTATCCGGCGGCGCGTCCATAACGACGAACGAACCCTCAGGCGTTTTAACCCTGAAGTAGCGCCTGAAACTGGCATCGCTGGATGCCGTCTCGCAACTATCGACAGTCAGTAACAGGTCATTTTCCAGCCAATCGAGCATGGTTATAGTTCTTAAGTCTTCAGGAATCATCAGGTTTGGCTTAGATTAGTTATAATGCTGTGTTAAATTAAGGTAGAATGCGCATCCGGCATTTTATTCGATTTACCATCCGTTACGCTACTAAACTGATACTATCCATGCTCCGCGGCCTATTTCCGGTTTTTTTATACTTATTAACGGCACAAGTTAGTCTTGCCAATGACGCGACCTGGAACTGTCATCAGAACGAGGGCAGCAAGGAATGGGTGTGTCTGGGTGATAAAAACCCTGTGCAAGCCGATTCTGCAGCAAGCCCTCCAATCCGGCAGCCATCTCCCGAACCTGTTGATCGCACACCGCCAAGACAAGCGGAGTTCATTCAGGAGCCGCCGGTTAAACCCATTCAAGCTGAAAGCATCCCGGCAAGCGTACCCAAACAGATCCCTGTCACGGAATCGGCAGTATCGAAACCCGCTGCCTCTATTGTTCCGGCTAATCCTCCTGCGGTTGTCCAGGATAAACCTCCGGTGATTGCCGAGCCGGAAAAAGCGGCTGCAATTGAAAAATCAAAAACCTCCGACGCATCCTGTGCTAGCTCTGTTGATAAAGATCATCCGAACTGCAAATCCTCGGTAACAAGCGCTCAGGCTAAAGCCCAGCCCGTGGAATCCGATCAATTCAATTTGGGTCTTTTGGACCCGGCCTTTGATCATAAGCAGGAGCAAATTTTTAGAAAACTGACGTCACAATTAAAAAATGACCCCTGGGAGAATTGCACACTACAGATAGGCACCAGGCAATACCCGGCGACAGGAAAAGCGCTCAGAGAATCGTCGCCGCTGGATGTCAAATCGAATTACTCAGAAATATTCGATAATGAAATCGGCACGTATTACGGCAAGGTGGAATTGAATCGCGCAGACCAGCACGCACTGTCCGAAGCTGCCAGTTATGACAGCGTTTCCGAAACGCTCGACTTGCATGGCGATGTCTATTACAGCGAAGACGAACTGGCGTTGCACAGCGACACCGCCACGCTTAAATTGGCGTCCGACGAGGCCAAGCTCAGGGATACGCTGTTTATTGCTCCCAGCACGCCTCTCAGGGGCCGCGCCAACGTGGTTTATCGAGATAACAAATTCTTGTCACGCTACAAAGATGTGGCTTATACCAGTTGTCGTCCGGGCAATCATGATTGGGCCGTCCATGCGTCCGAATTGAAATTGAATAAAGACACCGGTAAGGGCGCCGCTAAAAACGCCTGGGTTGAATTTAAAGGCGTACCGGTATTTTATTCGCCCTATCTCGCCTTTCCCGTCGATAACAGAAGGATGTCGGGGTTTCTTGCGCCGGCCTACCACTATACGCAAAATAGCGGCTTGAATTTATCCGTACCCTATTACTGGAATATTGCCCCCAATTATGACGCGACATTAAATCCCCGGCTTTATACCGACCGAGGCGTCATGCTGGCAGGTAAATTCCGTTATCTGACCGAGATGTCAAAAGGAACGGTCGGCGCGGAATACATGCCCAATGACAGCGAGCTCGATAAGGCCCGCTATCTCGGCTCGCTCAAGAATACCACCCTGTTTACGCCGACAATCAGTTCGAACCTGGATTTGAACTATGTCTCCGACAAAAACTATTTCGCCGAACTGGGAAATGCCTTAAGTTTTCCCAATTTCAGTTTCGTCAGAAGCGCGGCGGATGTTAATTACATCCGTGAAGGCATCGCCCTGACCGGTCGAGTCGAGAGTTACCAAACGATAGATACCACGTTGACCGGCGCGCAACGCCCATATAAAAGGCTGCCGCAAGTTAACCTGAATTTGAATCATTCTTTCGATTCACTGCCGATTGATGCGGCGTTGGAAAGTGAATCGGTGTATTTTCAACACAATGATCTGGTCGATGGCGAGCGCCTGAATATAAAACCGTCAGTCAGTTTTCCACTGCAAACCGCCAGTACTTATCTGACGCCTAAAGCATCCTTGCAACACACCCAGTATTTTTTAAATAATCAACAAGCGGGGCTGCCGGGCGATATCAGCAGGACTTTACCGATATTGTCTATAGACAGCGGCCTGTTTTTAGAACGCGACCTGAATATTGCCGGTAAGTCGATGCTACATACGCTGGAACCGCGCTTGTTTTATTTATATATCCCCAACAAGGATCAAAGCCAGATTCCGCTGTTTGACAGCTCTCTATACGATTTCTGGTACAGCAGCATGTTCCGCGAAAACCGTTTCAGCGGCACGGACAGGATTCAGGACGCCAATCAGATAACCACCGCATTGACATCACGCTTGGTTGATCCTGTTACCGGCAGAGAAAGGCTGAAACTGAGTGTCGGCGAGATTTTTTATTTCCGCAATAGAGAAGTGACATTAAATCTGCCCGGCAGTCCCGTGGAAACCAGCGCGTACTCGCCGCTGGTCGCCGAGCTCAGCAGCGAATTGACGGAGCATTTTTCGATCGACACTGGCTTGCAATGGGATCCTGAGTTAAGTGAATTTGTCAGGGGCAAAGCCGTATTACACTATATTAACCAGCCGGATCAAATTATTAATATCGGTTATCTGTACAGGAAAAACCCGCTGATACCGGACAGGACCAATGACATTATCCAAAGCGATATGTCTTTTCGCTGGCCGATTTACGATAACTGGTATGCGGTTGGACGCTGGCAATATTCATTGCTGTACAATATCACCCAGGAAAGTTTTTTTGGACTGGAAAAAGAAAACTGCTGTTGGCGTTTTCGCGTTATCGGACGGCGCTATATCAACAGCATAACGAATACCAATACGATCAGCCAGACACCCAATGTTAACAACAGCAACCTGGCTGTTGACGGTACACCGCAGACGGGTATATTTTTCCAGATAGAGTTTAAAGGCTTAACCGGCATTGGTGAGAAACTGGACGATTTCTTTGAACAGAGTATTTACGGCTATCGGAAGCCTACAGAATGAAGCCCACATTAATGATAATTCGGGAAAATATAAAAACGGCGATCTTGGCTGTGCTATTTTGCAGCTTGTTGTTCGGCAACTTTTCGATACAGGCGGAAACCCTCGATAAAATTATTGCTGTAGTGGAAAGCGACGTGATTCTGGAACGGGAGTTACAAAAAGAAGTATCCGCTGTTACGCAAAGAATAGAAGCCGGCAAGGCACAGATGCCGCCGGAGTATATCTTGCGCAAACAGGTACTGGAAAAGATGATCATTGATAAACTCCAGCGACAATTGGCGGAAAGGGCTGGCATTACTGTCAGCGAAGAAATGCTCAATAATTCAGCCGCCGATATTGCGCAAAGAAATAACATGAATCTTGAGCAATTCAGGGCGGAACTGGAAGGACAGGGCATTCCATATAAAAGCTTTCTGGAAAATATGCGCAATGAAATTATCATCAATCAATTGCGCGGCAGGGACATCGGCGGGCGAATTAAAGTAACCGATCGGGAAGTCGATCATTACATGGAAACGCAGGAAAAAATCGGCGAAGAAGCCGTCCAATATCGTTTAGGTCATATTTTAATTGCCGTTAAAGAAGCGGCCAGCGCTACAGAGATACAAAAAGCGCAAGCCAAAGCAGATGAAATTGTCAAAAAACTACGCGCCGGACAGGATTTTACCAAAACGGCAATCAGCGAATCGCAAGACGGCAATGCTTTGAAAGGCGGCGATCTGGGATGGCGCACCCTTGGCGACATCCCTACTCTGTTTGTTGACGGCGTCAAAAAAATGACCGAAGGCGAAGTCAGTGACCCTATCCGTAGTCCCAGCGGTTTCCATATCATTAAGATGCTGGAATTGAAGGGACTTGATAATCACATGATTACCAAGACAAAAGTCCGGCATATTTTGATAAAAACCAATGAACTGGTAGATGACGCCGAAGCCAAAAAACGGCTTCTGGCGTTGAAGACGCGTATTGCCGACGGTGATGATTTTGCGGCATTGGCGCGCGCGCATTCGGATGACAAAGGCTCGGCATTAAAAGGCGGCTCACTTGATTGGGTAGGTCCCGGCGATTTGGTTAAACCGTTTGAAGAAGCCATGTCAAAACTGTCTCCTAATGAAATCAGTGAACCCATACAAACCCAGTTTGGTTGGCATTTGATACAGGTTCTGGATCGAGAAAATAAAGATAATAGCGCAGAGTATAAAAAGAATCTGGTCAAGGATGCTATCCGTAAACGCAAAATCGAAGAAGAAACAGAGCTCTGGATGCGCCGATTACGCGATGAAGCTTTTGTGGAAATTTTCCAGGACAGGCTTTAAGTTAATGATTTTTAGGTCCACGAAAAACACGAAATTTTATATGTTTTCGTATGGTTTTTGGTGGACAAGAATCTAGCCAGACACCCTACACTGAGCGGTATTGGACAGTACAAGCACATGCAGCAGTCCTTGGTAGTAAAAAATAATAAACATGTATGACCACCTACTTAAGCAAAGAACAACTGTTGAAGAAACAGTTACAGCACATTCTCAATAGCGAACATCTGGACACGCAACGCGCCCTGGTAACAGCCATATCGGCTGATCTGGGGATCGATATTACGGAATGCGCGGCTGCACTGCTGTGGTTAACTGAAACAACCAACGCCGTTTCACCCGTCACCGAGCAAACAAAACCCAGCCAGCCGGGTATCAAAATGGTGCGTTATCGTCTTGATGTCGGAACTAAACACCAGGTTACGCTGGAGGAACTTAAGAAAGTTTTGGTTGAAGAATCCGGAGTCGATAAAAACAATATCAATAATGTCAGTATTCGCGGTCTCTACACGCTGATTGAGCTGCCCGATTCAATGCCTGCGGATATATTCCAGCATCTGAAATCGGTGGAAATCAATCAGCAAAAACTGGATATAAAACGGGTAAAGTCGCGTAATAAAAAGCGCGGAAATTACAACTCACGGCGTGACAAACAACGTAATACAAAAGCCGCTAATGAGGTTCAGCTCGGCAAGATGGAGAATCAGCCTGATTAAACAGCGTCACCCAGCCTGCCGGAATGCACCTTAGCCGTAAATATAGTTATCCTGAAACCACGCGTATCATCTGCTGAAATTGCGTTGTGCGCTTTTTCAGCAGCAATCCATCAAACAAATACCCTGTGTAATCAGGGCGATAATTTCCGGTTTCTTTATAATGATTCGCTCGTAAGCCACTATGACAAGCATCCTCTACATAAATACCCCTGAGCAACTGACCCAACTGTGTGAGCAGATTAAAAAAGAATCCTGGCTGGCGCTTGATACCGAGTTTTTACGGGAAAAAACCTATTATCCGGTATTTTGCCTGCTGCAAATAGCAACGCCGGATTGGGTTGCCTGTATAGACCCCATCGCCTTGCCGGAACTGGATGAGCTGTTTGACGTTATTTACAGCCCGTCTATCGTAAAGGTATTCCATTCCTGTCGTCAGGACCTGGAAATATTTTATCAACTGACCGGCAAATTACCCGAACCCGTATTTGATACCCAGGTTGCCGCACCGTTATTAGGTTTTCATGACAATCCGGGTTACGCCATGCTGGTTTCCAGCCTGTTAAACATCAATTTGAACAAGGCGCATACCCGCGCCGATTGGAGCAAACGCCCGCTGACGGAAGCGCAAATTCAATATGCTGCCGATGATGTTATATATTTATGCCGAGTCTATAAAATCATCACGCAAAAACTGGCGGAATTGGGCCGAACCGATTGGCTGGTCCATGATTTTGCCGAACTGGCCAATCCGGCGCTGTATGAAGTCTCGCCGGAAAAGGCCTGGCTCAAGATTAAAGGCAAAAACAAGCTGACCGGCAAGCAATTATCGATTGTTCAGACGCTGGCCGAATGGCGAGAAAAAACCGCCCAAGCTGAAGATCGTCCCAAAAGCTGGCTGTTACGGGATGAATTACTGCTTGATTTAGCCAAATTGCAGCCGGAAACCATCAGCGAACTGGCTAGTATACGCGGCATCAATGAGCGCGCCGTCAATCGATACGGCAAGGAACTGTGTCAGCTGATAAGCGCCGCCAAACAGCGCCTGCCCGCTCCGTTGCACGAAAAAGACCGAAGCGCGAAAAAAACCCAGCAACAGGAAGCCATACTCGATATTTTGACGGCATTGGTCAGAATACGGGCGGAAGAGAACTCATTGAATCCGACCATTCTTGCATCACGTAAAGATTTGGAAGTATTGCTGTGCAACGATGATGACGAGTGCCCGTTATTGCATGGCTGGCGCTACAGCATGGCCGGACGGGAACTGGTGGGACTGATAAACGGCGAATTGTTGTTTGGCATTGAATCGGGCAAGCTGGCTATTATTGAAAAAGGGTAGAGGCGAAAGATACAAGGTGAAAGGCGCAAAACAGCGGCTGAACCTTAAGCATGATCACTTGACAGGGGGAACTATGTTAAAAAATTACACAATTAGCCGCATGTCAGAGCGGGAACTTGATTTTGCTATCGAACTGGCGGCGCAAGAAGGCTGGAATCCGGGCTTGCATGATGCCGAAAGTTTTTACGCCGCCGACCCGAACGGTTTTTTGGTAGGCATGCTGGACGGCGAGCCGATAGCCAGCCTGTCGGCGGTAAAATATAACCCAAGCTTCGGATTCCTGGGCTTGTATATCGTCGTACCGGCGTTTCGCGGTCAGGGTTACGGCAAACAACTCTGGAATGCCGCAATAGATTATTTGCAAGGCTGCACCATTGGCTTGGACGGCGTGGTCGAACAGCAGGTGAATTATAAAAAATCGGGATTCACACTGGCCTATAGAAATATCCGCTATCAAGGCTTCGGCAACGATGCGATGAAGATTGTAACGCACCCCTCAGTCACCACCGAACTTTCGGCCTTGCCTTTCGACGAAGTCAAACGCTATGACCGGCAGTTTTTCCCTGTCGAGCGCGATGCGTTTTTGAGTCGCTGGATTAACCAGCCGCAAGCCGTCGCGTTAGGTATTGTCAACGATGATCGGTTGTGCGCCTACGGTGTCCTACGTCCCTGTCGCGAAGGCTATAAAATCGGTCCTTTGTGCGCCGATGACAGAGTTTTGGCCGATGCGTTATTCAACGCTTTGTGCGCCAGAGTGCCGCCAGACGCACCCGTATTTCTCGATATCCCCGAACCTAACGCCGCCGCACAGGCACTGGTCACACGTTACAACATGCAAAAGGTTTTTGAAACCGCCCGCATGTACGCAGGCCCTGCGCCTGATTTGCCGCTTGAGAAAATTTTCGGGGTGACTACATTTGAGTTGGGATAAGAATTCTGGATTGCTTTAATCCACATAAGTAAGTAGCCCGGATGGAGCTTGCGGAATCCGGGGTTTCGTAGCTCCGACGCCCCGTATTTCGCTTGCTCCGCCTACGGGCTCCTCGCTAGCCCCTACCCAAGCGCTTTTCAGTTTCCAGCACCTGCTGCGTAGTTTGTAATACCGTATCAGGATTCAAACTCATCGAATCGATGCCAATCTCGACTAGAAACTCCGCCATTTCAGGATAATCGGAGGGCGCCTGACCGCACAGGCCGCAATGCCGTCCGTTACGCCGTGAGCCTTCGACGGCAAGGCGTATCATCTCTTTGACGCCGGGGTCGCGTTCATCGAAGTCTTCAGCGACAATGGCCGAATCCCGATCCACACCGAGGGTAAGCTGGGTCAGGTCGTTTGAGCCGATAGAAAAACCGTCAAAATGTTCGGAAAACGCGTCAATCTGGATGACGTTATTGGGAATCTCGCA
>SXIP01000246.1 GCA_005772825.1 Methylococcaceae bacterium
GGCCGAAACTCGAAACGCTAAGTTGCGAATGCTACAGCGTCGTCAAGAAAGAAACAGATCTGCTGCTTAATTACATGCCGCAGCGTAGCGTGATTACCAATACCGACGCTATCCCCACTGCGACGCTTCCAACGCTGTAGGCAGTGAGACAGCCATGTGGAGCGTGGCTGAAATCATCACGATGGAAATCGAGGCTGAATTCATGGGCAAAGACCATGACATCTGGCGATATAATCGTAATCACCGGCATGGCTGCTTTCCTCACTTGGGTTCGCGGACTAACTATGCCAAACAAAGCATCTACTCATAGGATCGGAAAAGACGCATACAGGATCATCTCGCTTGGCAAACCGGAGCGATGGACGATCTTATCCATTTGTTTGCCGGCTTCCCGACTCCCAAGCAACAACTGTCTATAAAAAACCGCAGAAACAATTGAAACAAATCCCCTGTTTTTAGAAATCGAGTGGAAACACTAATCCGTCATTCTATATCCCAAACCCGGTAGTGCATTCGCCTTGTTGTAATCATCAATGCTCTGCGCTGCATAAAAATCATTAATTAAAATAGGGATAACCGCCATGCCAAGAAAAATTCACATGCAGGATCAAGTTTTCAACAAAGTTGACGACATCATGAATCATTACCAAAAAAAATCGCTGGGTGGTTTAGTACGCAGGGTCACGCCATTCAGAAGTTTGTCATCGGTGCTTTGCTGTCATGCTCATAAGCCTAAAGCTTTTGATGAGCGGCTTTGAAAGAATGATACCAACTTAGGTAACGTAAGCTCTTTCGGGTGCTGCATGGATTGGCTGTAAAATCTGCCTTAATTAATTTTATGTCAAAAAAGGACGGTGTTATGGGCAAACACTATTTACCAAAAACAATGCTTATCTGCGTCATTGTCTTTTTCATGATGCCGGTTTGGGCGGGGGCCCCGCTTGATTGTAATGATAGCACCAGAACCAACGCAGCCGACATCAAAAATAAAATCACTATCCGTGCAGGCCAAATTGGTATTGCACATGCCTGGACCAAATTCGGCGAAGAATCTTCCATGCCGGATATTTACTTAAATGGTTGCGCGTTAAATATCAGGGATGCCGGGAACTTTTATGTCGACATTGAGCGCGTGGTCAGCTTGGCCAATGAAGACGTTATTGTTCTTCGTCGAACGGCTCCATCCGGGGCTTGTTATTACGCATACAGCTTGCTTGCTATCAAGCCCGATGGCAGCGCAAGGGAACCCTATTATTTTCAGGAGTGCGGTGATCAACTGCAATTAACTGATTTCAAAACTAATAGCGATCAATTGACCTTCGTCGATAAAAGCGGTTATACACCTACAATTTATCGTTATGAGGATGGCTGGATCAGTTGCGAGCCTTGTGAGCCGGACACCCGGAGCGGCTATTTAGATAGCCTGGCCGGAAAGCTCAGCATTCATAGAAAATCGGATGAATTGAATAAGCTCCTGTTGAATGACCGGGAAATCGGCATCTCCGGAGAACTAATTGAATTTGTTGACATGATCGATCAAGATCACCAACCGAGTCCGTCTCCCATGCTGGACGGCAATCAGTTTGTTCTGATTAAAAAACAACAGCCACTTGAGCTGGGTTGTCAATTTAAATACATTCTGCTCACGATAAAACCTGATAAAAGCATACAAATTTCAGATGAATTCGGTAATTGCGATTCTTACCTGAACGCTTTTGTCGATGAACAAGGCTTATCCATTCGGTTTCACTCATCGTCGGATGATTATCCGGCACAAACCGTGACTGTGCGCAGCGGCAAGCTCAGTATTGAGGGTAAACCGGTAATCGCCAAGCCGTATAAGCCTCAGTCTTTTTATTCGCTGCAAGCGCTTTACCGGGATCTGGCGGATAACCTTTACAAGGACGTTCACAATGTATCGACTGAGAATGAGGAGGACATTGACGCGTTCGCAGAAATCATCGAAGCAATCGCCCAAGCATCCATCCACACGCTTGCCGATAAACGCAAAATACTTGCTATTCAATTGCCGTCTGTGAATGATTTTTTTGAAAATAAATCGACATGCAAGGCTCAATTCGATTGCACAACGGCGTTCTATTTTATTGACCAAGATCACTATTATCTACCCGTCGGCATGCCTTTAAACTCGATAGGCGCTATCAAAGCGGATTTAACGGCATCGCCGCCACGCTTGAGCGTCATGGAGAATGACTATAGCTCGCGCCCACCTGTTCAGAAAGCCTTATGTTATGTACTCAAATCACTGGCTCCGGGTTATCCCGAGGAGTTTTTTCGAACGGATGGGTCTCTTTGTCTGGACATGGATACGCCGCAACAGCCCCAGGTAGCCGAAGACAAGTCATGTCTGTCTTATGATTCACCGGCAAAACTGGTTGGAACGATTTCCCGTCATACTTATCCCGGTCTGCCCAACTATGAAAGTATTGAAGAAGGCGATGAGGCGGAAACCGGGTTATATCTGGACTTAAACGAACCGGTATGTACAGATGAATCTACAGATGGCGTTAACGAGGCCAAATCGGGTGTTAAGCAAATTCAGCTGGTGGTGGCGGACAAGGCTATGAGTGAGCGATTGAACTCCTTACAGGGTTCGGTTATTACCGTGCAAGGCCGCTTGTTCTCTGCAATAACCGGCCATCATCACGCGCCCTTACTTTTAGAAGACCTGTCTCTTTAAATTATAAAAACAATTTCTCATGCGCATTATCTAAAATTGCGGTGACTGCGGGATGCTTCATTTTTCGGCGCACGGTGATCGCATAGAACCTTTCATGTACGGCATTGATCCTGCCGACAACCTCAACCCCGTATTGAAATTCAATTTCGGCCTCTACCGTACTCGGTGCGACGAACAAGCCTACGCCCCTGCTGCCGAAGGTCTTGAGCAATGCGCTGTCCTCTATTTCACCCTGGATGTTCGGGATAATGCTTTCGACATCGAACCACTGATCCAGCGACCGCCGGAGCGCCGTGTTGGCGGTCGGCAACAGAATCGGCGCGCCCGTTAAAGAACGGGGAAAGTTGGGGCGGTAAACTCCGGCCAGTTGCGCGGTGCCGAACACCGAGACGGTGCATTGCCCTAGCAGGTGATTAAAAGTTTTGGCGCCGCCGGTCGGCGTCAGCGGTGCATCCGATAACACCAGGTCGATGGTTTGCAATGAGACTTCCGTTAACAAGCGCTCCGCTTTATCCTGATAACATAGAATTTGCACCGGTTCCGATAGACGGAAGGCCGGTTCTATCAGCCTGTAAACAACCATTTTCGGCAAGGCGTCCGCAACCCCCACAATCAATCGCAAGGCTTGCCCGCTTGGACGTCCGTTCAGGGTATTGGTCAGTTCCTGGCCCAACGAAAAGATCTCGTCCGCATAGTGAAATACAATGCGACCGGTATCCGTCAGCAGCATTTTCCGACCGTTTTTGTAGAACAGTTTTGTCCCGATGGATTGCTCGAAAACCGCGAGCTGGCCGCTGACGGTAGGCTGCGCCAGATGCAGTTTTTCGCAGGCGCGGGTGATGCTTTCCTCGCGAGCGACATTCCAGAAATAAAACAAGTGCTGATAGTTAATACGTTGCATAGTGCCCTAATGTATCGTAAATACCGATGAATACATTCTAAACATTCTATTTAACAATGACAAAGTCTTTCTGTACGATACTTTCAGTAAATTAATTAAGCAAAATCAACTTAACGACAAGGACTCTATTTGTGAATTCCGTACCTGATGATAAAGAACTACGCCGCTCCATCCGCCTGCTTGGGTCGATGTTGACGCGGGTATTAAAAACCCAGGCCCGGCCTGAAGTGGCGGCAGCCGTTGAACAACTGCAACGCCGGTTCAGCGGATTAGTGCGAGAAGGCAGTCTGTCCAGACGGCAACATCTGCTGGACGCGGTCGATGGCCTTGAACCGGAAGCAGTCGGCGAAGTCGTGCGGGCCTTTAATCGTTTTTTCAGCATGCTCAACATTGCCGAAGAATCCTATTACCTGAAATTGCGCAGGCAAATGCAGGTCGGTCGCTATTGGCCGGGGTCCTTTCACGATACGCTGTTGACCCTGAAAGAATCCGGGATGACGGTCGATAAGCTGCAAATCCTGCTGGACGAATTACTGTACCTGCCGGTGATCACCGCGCATCCGACTGAAGCCAAGCGGCGCACCGTCAAAAGCGCCTTGCGTAATATATTCCTGACTCAGGAAACGTTGAAAGACAGCCGCATGACTGGTCATTTTCGCCGCGAAGCGCTTGAACGCCTGCAAAGCCAGATTCAATTGCTGTCCAAGACCGACGAAGTGCGAGCCCGAAAACTGGGTGTCGAGGACGAGATCGATGCCGGGCTGTTCTATTTTTCATTGTCGTTATTCCAGGCGACGGTATCGGTATACCGCAATTTCCAGCGCTCGCTAATCGATGTCTTTGGTGAAGAGCTCGCCGCACAAATCCGGGTGCCGAGCTTCCTGCGCTTTGGTTCATGGATAGGCGGTGACCGTGACGGCAATCCCAATGTTACGCCGGAAACCACGATGCTGGCCTTGCGTCGCCAAGCGCAAACCATTTTGCAGGAATACTTGCGCCGGCTGGACGAATTACGCGGCCTGCTTTCGCATTCCCACGGACTTTGTCAACTGTCGCCGGGTTTTTCAGCCGGCCTTGCCGCCGATCGAAGCGCATTGGGCGCTTCGATAGCGGAGCTGGAAAAGCCGTATTTGCAAGAGCCTTACCGCCATAAGCTGACCCTGATCAAGTACCGGATGGAGCGGACCTTGTTACAGGTGCAACAAAATCTGCGCAGCGAACCGGAATCGCCCGATCGTCATCACGCTTATCAGAGCGTGGCTGAATTTATGGCCGATCTGCGCCAGATCGACGAGTCCTTGCGCGGTCATGGTGACGGCAACATTGCCGACCTGGAATTGCACGATTTAATTCGCCTCGCCGATACTTTCGGCTTCCATTTGATGCAGTTGGACGTGCGCCAGGAATCGAGCCGCCATAGCGATGCCGTTGCCGACATTCTGGCCGCCGCGCTGGGCCTGGATTACCGATCGCTCGATGAAGGCCGGCGACTGGCCGTGTTAAGCGAGGCGATAGCGTCACCGGGCGGCTTAATGTACGATAGCGCCGCGTTGTCTCCGAGGAGCCGCGAAACCTTGCAAGTATTTGAAGTAATCGCGCGGATGAGGCGGGAAATAGGCCCGGATTGTTTCGGCAAGTATGTGATTTCGATGACCCACAACGCCAGCCATATTATGGAAGTCATGCTGCTGGCCGCGCAAAGCGGTCTGGCCGGGCGTGTCGGCGGGCATTGGCATTGTCATATCGGCGTCAGTCCGCTGTTCGAGACCATCGACGATCTCAACCGCATCGAAGAGGTGCTGACCAGCCTGCTCGACACATCCGTCTACCGGGAATTGCTCCGGGTAGACGGTGATCGCCAGGAAATCATGCTCGGTTATTCGGATTCCTGTAAAGACGGCGGCATTTTGGCCTCGTCGTGGGGACTGTCGCGTGCGCAACGGCAAATCACCGCCATCATCGATCAGCGCGGACTGAAGTGCCGCCTGTTTCAGGGTCGCGGCGGTACGGTCGGACGCGGCGGCGGCCCAACACATGAAGCCATCCTGGCTCAGCCGCCGGATACCGTGCGTGGTCAGATAAAATTCACCGAGCAGGGCGAAGTATTGTTCTACCGCTATAACAATATGGAAACCGCCGTCTATGAATTGACAATGGGCATTACCGGCCTGCTGAAAGCCAGTGTCAGCCTCGTGCAGCCCTTACAAACAAACTATGCCGAGGAATTGGCGGTGATGGACGAACTGGCGCGGCTGGGCGAACAAAGTTATCGTGAACTGACCGAGCGCACGCCGGGATTCCTGGATTATTTTTATGAAGCGACGCCGGTCGGTGAAATAGGCGGACTCAATATCGGTTCGCGGCCGTCGCATCGTAAAAAACAGGACCGTTCGAAAAATTCGGTACGCGCCATTGCCTGGGTCTTCGCCTGGGCGCAATCGCGACAGACCTTTCCGGCCTGGTACGGCATAGGTTTCAGCCTTTCCTCATGGTGCGCCGGTAAACCGGAACGCCTGGAAAAATTGCAGGCGATGTACCGGGACTGGCCGTTTTTTCGGAACCTGTTGAGTAATGCGCAAATGGCGCTGAGCAAATCCGATATGAATATCGCCAGGGAATACGCCGGTCTGTGTGAAAACCAGGATACCGGCAGGCGCGTTTACAGCATGATCGCCACCGAGCATCAACGCTGCGTGGAGTGGATTTTGGCGATCGCGGATGCCGACAACCTGCTGGCGGAAAATCCGGCGCTGGCCGCTTCATTGCATCGCCGTGACGCTTATTTGGGGCCGCTGAATTATCTGCAAGTGTTTTTATTGCGGCGGCTGCGGGAGTTCGAACAAACCCCTGTGGACGGTAATCCAGTTGAAAACCCCTGGATGAAACCCTTGTTGCGCACCATCAACGCAATTGCGGCGGGGATGAGGAACACGGGCTGATTTCGATGACGCTTTATTTATTACGTTGCGGAATTAATAAGGCGACATTCTACCCCCTCTCCAACAGGATGCACCAGACACACTTTAAATCAGGAACTTACGATTATGAATCCCTATCAATTGACTCACTTGAAACAGCTTGAAGCGGAAAGTATTTTCATCATCCGCGAAGTGGCTGCGGAATTCGACCGGCCGGTGATGTTGTATTCCATCGGCAAGGATTCCGCCGTCATGCTGCAACTGGCGCTGAAGGCCTTTTATCCGGCCAAGCCGCCGTTTCCACTGTTACATGTCGACACTACCTGGAAATTCCGCGAAATGATACAGTTTCGCGACAATCTGGCGCGCGAATTAGGCATGGAGCTGATCGTTCATATCAACGAGGAAGGTGTGAAAAAGGGTGTCAACCCGTTTACTTACGGCAGCAAGCGGCATACCGACATCATGAAAACCGATGCGCTCAAGCAGGCCTTGAATAAATATCGCTTTGATGCGGCTTTCGGCGGAGCGCGGCGTGATGAGGAAAAGTCCCGCGCCAAGGAGCGAATTTACTCGTTTCGCGATCAAAACCACCGTTGGGATCCGAAGAATCAGCGCCCCGAATTATGGCATCTTTACAACGGTAAGATCGACAAAGACGAATCGATCCGCGTATTTCCGCTGTCCAACTGGACCGAA
>SXIP01000247.1 GCA_005772825.1 Methylococcaceae bacterium
CCATAACTGGACCGGTAACCGTATTACTTGCAGGGACTGGTTTCAACTGAGCTTAAAGGAAGGCTTCACGGTTTTCCGCGACCAGGAATTTACCGGCGACCGCACGTCAAAGGCGGTAAAACGCATCGAAGACGTCAACGCATTACGCACCCGGCAGTTTGCCGAAGATGCTGGACCGTTGGCGCATCCGATACGCCCCGACGCCTACATGGAAATCAACAACTTTTACACCTTGACCGTTTATGAAAAAGGCGCGGAAGTGGTGCGCATGATCCGCACTTTGCTGGGCACCGAGGGGTTTCGTAAAGGCAGTGATTTATATTTTGAACGCCATGACGGTCAAGCGGTTACTTGCGATGACTTTGTCAATGCCATGGAAGCGGCTAACGGTGTGGATTTGACCCAGTTCCGCCGCTGGTACGCACAAGCCGGTACGCCGGTCTTGAATGTGCGGCAAACCTACAACCCGTCTGAGCAAACCCTGACATTAAGCATCAGCCAGACCTGCCCACCGACGCCTGGGCAAGCCGTTAAAGACCCCTTACACATTCCGGTGACGCTTGGTTTGCTTAATAATGACGGTAGCGTTGCGGCTTGTAAATTACAAGGCGGCGGCCAAGCTGGTAACGAAGTCATTCTGGAATTAACCCAATCCACGCAAGACTTTATTTTTGAGTCTTTACCGGAAAAACCGGTTGTCTCTATCCTGAGAGGCTTTTCAGCGCCGGTTAAACTGGTCATGGAACAGAGTCTTGAAGAACTGGCGTTTTTGTTAAGCTACGACAGCGATACTTTTAATCGGTGGGAAGCCGGACAAAAGCTTGCCGGAAAAATTATTACCGGTCTGATTGCTGATTTTCAAAATGCTCGGCCCATGCAGGTAAACCCTATTATTATCGATGCCTTCAGGAAACTGTTGGCGCAATCCTGGGATGATTTGTCCTATTTCTCATTATTATTGAGCCTGCCGTCAGAAACTTATCTGGCGGAACAAATGGAGATAGTCGACGTCGTTGCGATTCATGAAGCACGCGAATTCCTGTTGCTGACACTGGTCAACGAGCTACAGGCGGAATTTAAAACCCTATACCTGAACAATCATAAAGATGAATCCGGGCAATTTGATGCCGGTGCAGTCGGGCGCAGACGCATCAAAAATATCTGCCTCGGTTATCTCGCGAGGCTTGATAATGCGGAAATCCAACACTGGTCGGAACAGCAATTTAACACCGCCGGCAACATGACCGATCAAATAGCGGCTTTAGCGGTCATGACCAATCATCCGCACCCGGCGAGACAACAGTGCCTGGACCGCTTTTATCGACAATGGCAGATGGAAGCGCTGGTGATTGATAAATGGTTTGTTCTACAGGCATCCAGCCCTGTGCCCGACACTTTCGCCACCGTTCAGGCACTCATGGGTCACCCGGCATTTGATTTAAAAACCCCGAACCGGGTCAGGTCATTGGTGGGGGCATTCAGCCAGGGTAATCCGCTGCATTTCCATACCGCCAATGGTCAAGGTTATCAATTTCTTGCCGATCAGGTCATCGCACTTAACACGATTAATCCCCAGGTCGCTTCACGCATGTTAAGCGCGTTAACGTCATGGCGGCGATTCGATGCCAACAGGCAGGTGCTGATGAAAGCCCAGTTGGAAAGAATCATGAATACCGAGGCAATTTCCAAGGATGTTTACGAAGTAGCAAGCAAAAGCCTCGCTTGAAGCGGGAGCGCTCTTCGTTATAGGCAAGTCGTGGCGCTAAACTCCCCCTTTGCAAAAGGGGGACCGGCGTTTGATGAGTAACTGATAATTGGGGTGGAAGACCGGAATCATTACCTGACGGAAAATGCCGCCATTTGCTGATCCCGCGGATGGTTCCAATCCCCGATCAATCTGGCTTCCAACCCGGAGAGGGCGGCCATCCACGACAATTCTTCAAATGAATAATGAAAAGGATCGAGGTCATAATGGGTGACGATCCCGCCGGGTTGGTGACGGAGCTTATCGAGATAAGCCGACGTCGGCGCTGCAAAAAAAGTCGCAAAATAACTCCCGCCGGGCTTCAGGTGTTTTCTTGCTTCGCTCAAGCAACGAATAATATTGTTCATCGGCAGATGCGTAAAAAGCGATATTGACACCATAAAATCGAAATCCGCGCCGAACTGATCCAGTTTGAATTTATCGTTGACCAGTAAATGGGGTCGCTTGTCTTTTAAGCCTGCTTTTTCCGCTTCAATCAGCCCGGCTTGAATCAGGGAACTGTTGATATCCAGTCCGTAATAATTGCCCGCCTCAAGATAATTAATAAAATGAAGACCGCCTCTGAGGCAGCCGCAGCCTATATCCAACAGCCTATGAGCGGGCTGTAGACCTTGCTTCTTAAGAAAATCGCACTGAAGTTGCCCCAATTCTTCCCATAGCCCCCCGACAAAATTGCGGTGGATGTTGTTGTCAATATCTTCATTGGTTAATTCCTTCCCATAAGCGTTAATACCCGTCATTGGGTTCGTTTGCGCTGTGGTCATCATTTTTTCTCCAAGCCTGAATAATTCCAGAAATTGTATATAAATAGGAAATAGTTCGTTATCTTTTTGCCTAAGAATAGATCCCGAAAAGATAGGCTTTTAACTCCCGTTGTTAGGGCGTTTTTCTATAGCGCGATTATCCCGCCCATACTTTCCAAGCCTTCCGGGGGAGTTGCCGGGTAATCCGGTAGCATTTATCAATTAAAGTCATGATTATCGCATTTATTTATTATTTCCGGCGATACTCGAAAAAACTGTAAAAATCAGCAATTAAAAAATTCGAATGGTTTATTGTAAAGATAGTTAGAGCGATAATGCTTGCACCCGGCTCTTTCGATTCGAAGGAATTAAAGCATAGCACCCTTACAACCGACGGGCTTGATACACTTTGGTATTTTCAGGAGGCATGAAAACCATGCAGCAAGAGAAAATGACGGAAAACGCCACTCATCCGGCGCCACAACAACAGGCAATACCCGATACAATGACAGGCCAACAGGTCGTTGAAGAAATAGGCGGCCTGCAAGGGCCTGAACCTACCCGCTACGGCGATTGGGAAAAAAACGGACGTTGTATCGATTTTTGATGAACGGGCTTTTGACAAACCCGCTTTTGACAATCCTTCTTTTGATAAAAGCAACCAATGGATAATACGATGACAAGCAAGAATAACCGACCCGTTTCTCCGCATCTGCAAGTCTATAAACTGCCCTTAACCGGCCTTATCTCGATTTCCCACCGCATGACCGGCGTAATGCTCTCAGTCGGCTTGGTGTTTTTTGTCTATATCATTTCAGCCGTCGCCGGCGGCGCCGATAGTTACGCCGCCATGCAGGATTTAATGGGCGTATGGCTGATAAGGCTGATCTATTGGGGTTTTATTTATGCGCTGTTTTTCCATTTATGTCATGGGATTCGCCATTTAATATGGGATGCCGGACAGAGTTTTGAACATGAAACACTGGATCACTACGCCAAACTTGAGCTGATGGCCTCGTTTGCACTGACTGTAGTTACTTTTATATTTGTCTGAACAGGGTTAACTTATGGATTATCAATCACCTTTAGCCAAGGTTCGCGGACTGGGTTCCGCAAAATCGGGCACATCCCATTGGTGGATGCAGCGTGTCACCGCCGTCGCGCTGATACCTTTATCCTTTAGGTTTATCATTTTTCTTGATCTGAGCCTGAATGCGCCGTATCAACAAACCGTCGATTGGCTGTCCTCTTCTTTTAACGCCGTTTGCATCATGTCCTGGATTCTGGCGGTTTTTTATCATGCCGCCTTGGGATTGCAAGTGGTGATTGAGGACTACGTGGCCGCCGAAGGTCCCAAGATCATTTCCGTTTGGGCCGTCAATCTGGTTTTTTTATTTCTGGCGTTGACCGCGTTGATCGCGTTGTTGCGCATAATAGTGGCGGGTTAAACGATGTCTACAGCTTATAAAATTATTGAACACAGTTACGATGTCGTCGTGGTTGGCGCAGGCGGTGCGGGATTGCGGGCTACCTTCGGCATGGCGGAAAAAGGCCTGAAAACCGCCTGCCTCACCAAAGTATTCCCGACCCGCAGCCATACCGTCGCCGCGCA
>SXIP01000022.1 GCA_005772825.1 Methylococcaceae bacterium
AGATAAATCACAATTGGCGGCAGAAGCGATGGGCATTACTTCCGACCGAATCCGCGAGCAGGGTTTTCTCGATGAGGTGGTCAGGGAGCCTTTAGGGGGCGGTCACCGGGACTTTAAGGTTATTGTCCAGAATTTAAAGGAAGCGTTGCTTCGCCATTTGGCGGAGCTAAAAGCATTGCCTATGGATGAAATGCTGGAAATTCGTTATCAGCGGATAATGAATTTTGGTGTATTTACCGAGGATGCGGGTAAGTAATACCGATGTTGGTGGGATTAGCTTGTTGCCATGCGTGTTAGGCTTGGAAATGAGTGAGCACATTAACAAACATGTCGCTTTAAAACTAAATACGGCATGTTTTGGCAGTCACAAGTTGCTATTTAGGATAGAACCGTACTTCGACTGGATTGTTAAAGGGCATTCCACTTGCCAAAAAATCAAATGGTTACCGGTCATGTTGAAATCCCTGCGTAGAGCGTGATTAGTATTAACCTAATCCGCTCTATGAGTTCTTATGACGCAATGCGCTTTTTCTGCGATGACGCTATAAATCTCATCCGATCATCATAGTTAAGGCAATTTGCAAAAAATTAACTGGCTATACCTTCTCACTTCGGAGCGACGCGCATTGAGTTTTAACTGAAGTCTCTTATTATTCGGGAGATGTTTTATAGAACTCCGATGCATATAAACGCTTTGAGTCATCTAAATATTGCTTGGGCGAATTGCTTGCCCGAACTTTCCGAACTCATAACCCCATGCGTCGATTGACCTATAGATTGAGCCGATGCGTTGTCGGTAATATTGTCAGACTATTTGGGGCGGCTGTTTGTATCTGCAGACAGACTTTATTTACATACCTTCCGCTGGAAAAATCACCGATCATTTACTAATCTGTTAATAGAAATGGTGTGAACGTGTGATTAAGGGATAGGATTGACGATTTTTATTTTTAAATGATGAGGTCAAGCATGTTGGAATTGATAAAATTTAACCCGAGAATCTGGTTTTTTTTAGGGTTCATCGGCTGTGTTTTTTTACTGGCAATGGGCGCTTATTTTCAATTTGTTGATGGATTGGAGCCTTGTCCTTTATGTATTTCCCAGCGTATTGCCATTTTATTGACGGGCATTGTTTTTTTGCTTGCCGCTATACACAATCCAGGGCAAGCGGGCGTCAGGATTTATGCTATCTTAGGCGCTGTTACCGCTCTTTTCGGCGGGGCTATTTCAACCCGGCATGTCTGGTTGCAGCATTTGCCGAAAGACCAGGTGCCGGAATGCGGGCCCGGCCTTGAATATATGTTTCAAAACTTCCCCTTATCCGCTACCTTGAAGCTGATGCTGAGCGGTACCGGAGATTGTGCCGAAGTGACATGGAGTTTCTTAAGTCTCAGTATGCCGGCCTGGACTTTAGTTGCATTTTTAATGCTCGCGACGTTAAGTCTTCTCCAAATCTGGAATTGTGAACATGAATAGCCTGTACGGAATCAAAAAAATGAAAAAGATTTTAGTTGTGATGTCGCTTTCTTTCGGTTTTATATCTGCACACGCGGCCGATGAGGGCGCGCCGAAAAGCATTGCCGGCCCAGTGCGGGCATTGACTATGCCCGCGCTGGACGATGCGGTGTTGTTAAAACAGCAACTGGCCGGAAAGCAGCGTTCCGTATTGCATAAAATGCGCGATAAGTACCGACACCCGCAACAAACGCTGGAGTTTTTCGATGTTAAAGCATCGATGACTGTTGTCGAAATATGGCCGGGTGAAGGCTGGTACACGGAAATTCTGGCACCGTATTTAAAAGATAAGGGTAAATTATATGCCGCGCATTTTTCCGCAGACAGTGATCAGCCGCACTATAAAAAGAGTTTGCAGGTTTTTGCCAACAAGTTGAATGCTCAACCGAAGATTTATGGCAAAGTTGAGTTAACGGTGTTAGAGCCGCCGAAATTTTTGCAAATAGCGCCGGACGGTTCGGCAGACAGGGTGCTGACTTTTCGTAATGTCCACAACTGGATGAAAAGCGATCAGGCCGCGACAGTGTTTAACGCCATGTACAAGGCCTTGAAGCCCGGCGGCATTCTGGGCATTGTGGAGCATAGAAATTCACCTTTAAAGCCGCAGGATGTTCATGCCTTATCGGGTTACGTCACAGAAGATTATGTCATTGCACTGGCAAGAAATGCAGGCTTTGAATTTTTGGAAAAGTCTGAAATTAATGCCAACAGCAAGGATACCAAAGATTATCCCGAAGGCGTCTGGACCTTGCCGCCGGTTTTAAAGCTCAAGGACAAGGACAGGAAGAAGTATCTGGAAATAGGCGAAAGTGACAGGATGACCATCAAATTTATCAAGCCGAAACCGGTATTGACTACTTTTTTGCCGGAGCCTTTTTGACCGGTAATTTCAATATATCGCATCTTCAATGATGCTAAATACACAGATTGGGCTGAACAGGAGTCAGGTTGCCGTCAATAACTTGCAAAGTCATTTTATGATGTTCGTTGGTTTTGTAACTTGTTGAAATATAGATATAACTATCTGCTGTCTTAAAATTGTCCAATGTGACAAAACTGTAATAAAAACCGTCAGTAAGGCCTCCTATAAAGCGTTTGTCCACAGAGTTATCCACAGGTTCTGTGGGTAACTGAAATAATCCAGACGGCATAGTCACTTAGCATTAAAACATCAAATATAACTTAACATCTATGGCTAAGTCATGCAGTGGAGCCGGATTGATTTTCAGGGTCGCTGTTCCGGTCCCGATTCACCGCTTGTTTGATTATCTGGCGCCCGATAATATCGACGCGGATAGGGTAAAGCCCGGTATTCGCCTGGAAGTGCCTTTCGGCAAAGGCAAGAAGATCGCCTTTCTGGTTGAATGCACCCGGCACAGTGAACACGATACCGGCAAATTAAAGCAGGTTGAGCGAATCCTGGACGACGAGCCCTTGCTATCGGCGCAGGACTTGCAATTGCTTTATTGGGCCAGCCGCTATTATCACCATCCTTTGGGCGAAGTGATCGGTACGGCGTTCCCGGTGGCGCTGCGTCAGGGCAAATCGGTGCTTGTGCAAACGGAAAAAGTCTATGCGCTGACCGAATCGGGTAAAGCAACGGACAGTAACCAACTCAAACGGACACCCAAACAAAAAATCGTCCTGGAAAAATTTCAAAGTCTTGGTTTCGAGGCGTCGCCACGGCATAGCTTGTCTGAGGCCGAATTGTCGGCATGGAATACAAACTGGCGATTATCGGTCAGGCAATTGATTGCCAAAGGTTTGTTGCAGGTTGAATTCAGTCGGGTCGGTGCGCATCCTCCGGCGGTTTTAAACAACGGTAATGACTTGCACTGTAATCCTCCGCAGCAAGCCGCTATAAATGCAGTCTGTGACAGCTTGGGGCAATTTGGCGTATTTTTGCTGGAAGGCGTGACCGGCAGCGGTAAAACAGAAGTCTATATGCAGATTATTCGATCTGTACTGGAGCGGGGACAACAGGTTTTGGTACTGGTGCCGGAAATCACGCTGACGCCCCAACTTGAAAACCGTTTCAGGCAACGATTCACTGTCAACATTGCAGTCTTCCACTCCAAATTAACCGACAGGCAGAGACAAATCGCCTGGTTGCAAATGCAGCAGGGCGCCTGTTCTATTTTGCTGGGCACGCGCTCGGCCTTGTTTACGCCGTTAAAAAACCCCGGCTTGATTATCCTGGATGAAGAGCATGACACTTCCTTCAAGCAGCAGGAAGGTTTTCGATTTTCCGCACGCGATGTGGCGGTTGTACGCGGCAAAATGCTGAACATTCCTGTATTGCTGGGTTCGGCGACACCAGCGCTGGAAAGCTTGCATAATGTGGATAACGGGCGTTATCGATTGCTGCATTTGCCGGAACGGGCAGGCAGCGCGATAGAACCGGTATTGCAGCTGCTGGATATTCGCAACAAGCGAATGGTCGAGGGCCTGTCTGAAACCCTTATTGCGGAAATACACAGTACTCTGGCGAAAGATGAACAGGTCTTGTTGTTTTTAAATCGGCGCGGTTTCGCGCCTACCCTGATTTGTCATGGTTGCGGCTGGGTGGCGCGTTGCCTGCGTTGCGACGCCAATCTGGTGATTCATGCCAATGAAGGCCTGTTACGTTGTCATCATTGCGGCAGAGAGCAAAAAGGCCCTCATCAATGTCCGGTTTGTAAAGCCAAGGAATTGACGGCATTGGGTCTGGGTACTGAACGGGTGGAAAAAGTGCTGGCCGAGCTGTTTGCCGGTAAGGTCATTGTTCGCCTGGACCGTGATTCCACGCAACGCAAGGGTTCACTGGAAGGTTATCTGGAGGAAATCAATCAGGGCCGGGTGGATATTATTCTCGGTACGCAAATGCTGGCTAAAGGCCATCATTTTCCGAATGTAACGCTGGTAGCGATTCTTGATGTTGACAGCGGCCTGTTCAGTATTGATTTTCACGCCTCCGAAAAACTGGCGCAATTGATTGTTCAAGTCTCAGGACGTGCGGGACGGGCGGAAAAACCCGGCAAGGTCATTATGCAGACCCGGCAGCCCGAGCATCCATTGCTCACCACCTTAATCAGGCACGGCTATAAAAGCTTTGCCAAAACCGCATTGGCTGAGCGTAAAGAAGCTTTATTGCCGCCATTCAGCTATCAGGCTTTATTCAGAGTACAGGCCGTTGACGCTGAACAGCCGAAGCTTTTCTTTCAGGCGGTGATTAGCCTGGCGCAAAAACTTGATGTCAATGCGATGCCTGTAAACACGCAGGATAATGATCAGCAGAGCGGGCAGACAAAAAGCGCCGCCATTCAGATATTAGGTCCGGTGTCTGCGCCGATGGCAAGGCGCGCCGGCTTTTATCGCTACCAATTGTTGTTTCAGAGTCAAAATCGCAGGGACTTGCATGCCTTGCTCGATAGACTGGTTCCCGGGATAGAAAAACTTAAACAGGCTAATAAAGTCCGCTGGTCGCTGGATATTGATCCGGTGGATTTGTATTAGCCCGTGGTATTAATGTTGTTTGGATGGATAATAGAGTGATTTTCATGGATAATGCGCGTCTATAATTTGATCTGACAAACGCAGTGAAGCAATGAAACAAACGATAGAGACTCTTATCCTGCAGGCCGTTGAAACACTGAAAACAGACGGTGTAATTGCCCGGGAAATCTCCCCCAGTATCACAATTGAACGCACCCGTGATGCACAACATGGTGATTTTGCATCAAACCTCGCCTTAATACTGGCAAAACCCCTCAAGTTAAACCCAAGACAAGTGGCGGAAAAAATTATTGCCGCATTGCCTCAGCATGATGCAGTCACTAAAGTTGAAATAGCAGGCCCTGGATTTATCAATTTTTTTATTGATCCAAGCTCGCAATATCAGATTGTCCGACAAATTCATAACCAGGGCCGGGAATTCGGCTTGAGCCGGGTCGGTGCGGGTAAACAGGTGCAGGTTGAATTTGTTTCCGCAAATCCTACCGGTCCTTTGCATGTCGGTCATGGTCGTGGCGCGGCTTACGGTTCGGTGGTTGCCGATTTATTAGAGGCCGTCGGTTTTAGCGTTCAGCGCGAGTATTATGTCAATGATGCCGGCAGACAGATGGATATACTGGCTACCAGTATCTGGCTGAGGTACCTGGAAGAATGCGGCGAACTGGTGCATTTTCCCAGTAACGGCTATCGCGGCGAGTATGTGCGTGACATAGCCCGGGACATTCATAAAAACGCCGGTAATGAATACCGCAGGCCCGTAGAATTGGTGTTAGAAAGCATTCCTGCCGACGAGCCTCAGGGCGGCGATAAGGAAGCGCATATCGATGCGCTGATTGACAGGGCGAAAACCTTGCTGGGTACTTCACTGTACCGGGATTTTTTTCAAATCGGTCTGAATGACATCCTCGAAGACATCAAGGCCGATTTGAATGAGTTTGGCGTCGACTATCAACAATGGTTTTCAGAACGCCAGTTAATGGACGACGGTTCCGTGGAAAAAGCGCTGGAACGCCTGCGTACCGCCGGACATCTGTATGAGCATGAAGGCGCCACTTGGTTTGCATCCAGCAAGCTGGGCGATGAAAAAGATCGGGTGGTCGTGCGGGAAAACGGCCAATACACTTATTTTGCTTCCGATATTGCTTATCACATGAATAAGCTCGATCGCGGCTTTGACCAGATTATTGATATTTGGGGCGCCGATCACCACGGGTACGTGCCCAGAGTCCGGGCGGCCATTCAGGCTTTGGGCGCGGATGAATCGAAGTTGAAAGTTCTGCTGGTGCAGTTTGCCACGCTTTATCGTGGTGAAGAAAAAGTGCAGATGTCTACCCGCTCCGGCGAATTCGTTACCTTGCGGCAATTACGCAATGAAGTCGGCAAAGACGCTGCGAGGTTTTTTTACGTGATGCGCCGGTCCGAACAGCACATGGACTTTGACCTGAAATTGGCGACCTCAAAATCCAATGAAAATCCGGTATTTTATGTGCAGTATGCCTATGCCAGGGTCTGCAGCGTGTTGCGGCAACTGGATGAAAGAGGTTGGGAAAGAAATTTGTTGTCAGGTATGGAAAACCTGACCCGGTTAACTGAAGAGCATGAAAGCCTGCTGCTGGGTACATTGGCGCGTTATCCTGAAATGCTTGAACGGGCCGCATTGCAGTATGAGCCGCATCAACTGATTCAGTATTTGCGCGAACTGGCGCATGAATTTCACACTTATTATAATGCCCATCAGTTCCTCGTTGAGGATGCCGATATCCGGGATGCCCGATTAAACCTGATTTGCGCTGTCAAACAGGTGCTGGCGAACGGATTAGGGTTACTGAATATCAATACACCCGAATCGATGTAATGGCCAGAGACTACAAGCACAGAGCGCAGGATAAAAAGACGACGCGAAGCGGCCCGCAATCAGGGCCGGGGCAAAGTGTCGGCCTGTGGAAATGGATGTTGATTACGATGCTGATCATATCGTTTGTGGTCTTTTTGGTTTATCTGCGTACAGCATCCAAACAGGTTAATACAACGCAGGCGCCACAAACGTTAGCATCAGACAAGTCTGAAAAAAATAATCTGAAAAATGCGAAAGAGGCCAAAACAGATAAAAAAACCGAGCCTGAGCATAAACCCCCGCGCTTTGATTTTTATACTATTTTGCCGGACAAGGAAGTCGTGGTGCCCGAGTATGAAATTAAGACCCGTACGCGGGAAGAGCGGGTGGGAAAAGCCAAAGAGACCAAATACATTATGCAGGCTGGTTCATTTAAAGTCTTTAAAGAGGCTGATGAATTAAGGGCAAAGTTGGCCTTAATGGGCATAGAATCCAAGGTTGAGAAAGCAAAAGTAGGCAGCGTGACCTGGAACCGGGTAAAAATGGGGCCTTATACCCAACTGAACAGCGTCAATACCATTAAATCGCGGTTAAAGAAAAATGGCATTGACGTAATCGTCACGGAAGTGGGGCAATAGTTTGGTTGTTTACTAGATGCGGCGCTGGGTTTAAACAGCAGCCTTGTTGGATTAAATAATCCTGTAATGATTGCAATGTTATAAATGACAGTATTGAGAGCGAGTTAATGCCGGACGACAACAATAGTGTTATTAATGCCGGTGAATACGGTTTTGACCCGACTTATGGTTACTCGCTAACGCAGTTGTTGGCGGTAAAGCCGCCGAAAGAACCCAAAGATTTCGACGGTTTTTGGCAAGCGCGCTATTTAAAGGCATTAACCGTAGACCCTCGGCCTTATATCAGGTTGATAGAGTGCGATAGATCAGGTTGGCAGGTATTTGAAATCAGTTATACCTCTACGGATGATTTTCCGATTCGGGGTTGGTTGTTATTGCCGGTATCCGGTGTTATCAAACGGGGTTTTATTGTTGGTCACGGCTATGGTGGACGGACTGAGCCGGATTTTCATTTGCCGTTTAAAGACGCTGCGCTGTTGTTCCCCTGTTTTCGCGGACTGGCGATGAGTGCTCAGCCCGGTATTTCCAGTGAACCTTATTGGCATGTCTTGCACGATATTGATCAGGTCGATAAGTATATTCTGGGCGGCTGTGTTGAAGACGTGTGGTTGGCGGTTAGTGCCTTGTCAAACCTGTTTCCGCAATTGATAGGGCACCTGGGTTATTTGGGTATCAGTTTTGCCGGCGGTATCGGCGCATTGGCGCTGGCATGGGAACAGCGTATTGCCAGAGGGCATTTGAATACGCCTACCTTCGGCCATCAGCCATTACGCCTGAGATTTCCAACCCAAGGCAGCGCCCATAGCGTCCAGCAGTTTTATCGAAGCCATAAGAAACAGACCTTGAAGGTATTGCGTTTTTACGATGCGGCAACGGCTGCGAAACGGATTGCCCAGCCTATACATTGCGCCTGCGCAAAATTCGATCCTTGTGTCGCACCGCCCGGCCAATTTGCGATATACAATGCAATACCCGGCGAAAAACGGCTGTTTATCCTGGATGCCGGCCATTACAATTATCATGGGCAACAACAACAAGAACACGAGTTGCTTAATGAGCTCGACACTTTTTTTGCGCCACTTTAGCGAATACTTTTAATGTTACTAGAACAACCGATTACAAAAGGGGTTTCCATGCAGCGTGAATATCACAAGTGGTGGAGTGAGCAACTGCAAAAAGATATGGAATTACTGGTGTTTGGTCATGCAGGCGCCAAAGTGCTGGTTTTTCCAACGCGCGACGGGCGCTTTTATGAGTACGAAAATCTCGGTATCGTCGAGGCTTTAAGATACAAAATAGAGCAGGGATGGTTGCAGCTTTATTGTGTGGATAGCGTTTATGCCGAAAGTTTTTATTGTTGGTGGGCGCATCCTTCCGGGCGAATACAGCGCCATATTGCGTTTGAAAATTATATCCTGCATGAAGTGCTGCCTTTTATGGAGAGCAAAAATCAGCACGAGTGCGTGATTGCCCATGGATTAAGCCTGGGCGCATTTCATGCCGCCAGCATTGCCTTCCGTCATCCGCACCTGTTTAAAAAACTGGTCGCATTTTCAGGTCGTTACGATCTCACGCAGAATGTCGAGAGCTTTATCGACCTTTTCGACGGTTTTTATAATGACGATATTTACTTTCATACCCCTAACCATTTTTTACCCAATCTGGATTGCACCCGGCAATTAGAGGAAATGAGGGAAATGGAGATTATTCTGGTGATTGGTAAGGAAGATCCGTTCTTGGAGAACAATGAATATTTAAGCTCGATATTGCGGGAAAAAGGCATTGATCATCAATTATTGTATTGGGATGACCGGGCGCATAGCGGTCAATACTGGCGGCGCATGGCAACGCTTTATATCTGATTGGGTAACGCGCTTGATCTACCCGCTTACGGCTTGTTAGCGGCGTTTTTACGGTAGTTTTGCAATTCGTTGCTAAACCATGTCGCACTTTCGACGGTGTCGGCTTTGCCGCAACGGACTTGATAAGGCGTGCCGCTGAGACTGCTTTTTGTAGCGGCCATTGCTATAAACGATTCGGCGGAAGACAGCAGTCCTTTGTCCAATAAATACTGATATTTTTTCTTCAAATGTGTACCGGCTGCGTTGCTGTCATGCCAGGTCCCGTTTCGGTAAAATTCACATCCGGATGTTTCCAGGCTTGAAAAAAGATGTGAAATTTCCTCTTTTGCAGCCGGGGACAGCTGGTCTGCCAAAACGTTTAAAGGCAGTAACAGTGCCAGAAGCAGGCATGACGCTTTCATAGGCTTGCCAGCGCCTCGCCGTTAAAATGAATCCCCTCCCAGCCGTATTGCATGAAATTTCTGATGTTCTGATGGCTGGTGCCGGTGGGGTTTGCCAGAACATCGACCCGGTAATAATCACCGAACAAGTTTAACGTTTGTTGCTGGTCCAACTGATGGATTTGAGCAAACGCAAAGATTCTGCACGAGCCTTCATTGGTTCCCGCTTTGTTGATCAGGCACTGTTCACCCAATCCATTACTGAATTCAGTTGGCTGGTAATGATAGTTTTCGTTAATAACAGCCATCGTTTCATCAAAACTGACGGCTGCATTGTTTTTTATTTTCTCAAGAAATGATGCAAGTGACATGGAAGAGGTTTGTTGTAAAAGGTGAAAAATAGCTTTGCTTGTCGTTATACTCCGCGCGGTCACATTTCCGGGTTTCTAACCGGCCCTTTTGCCCGATAACCGCATTGCGGAAACAGTTACATAGCACCACTATGCGCCTGTTTCCGCGCTTTGTTCTCGAACAAAATAGCTCGGCCATAAATCCCGGAAATGTGACCGCGCGGAGTATAATCGGCTCAGGCGTGTTTCATAATGCGTGCTTTTTCACGCTGCCAGTCGCGGTCTTTCGATGAGGCGCGTTTATCGTGTAATTGCTTGCCCTTCGCCAGACCGATTTCCAGTTTGGCCCTGCCGTTTTTCCAGTACATGGACAGCGGCATGATGGTATAGCCCTTGCGTTCGACGGCGCCGATGAGCTTATTGAGTTCGTGACGATTCAATAACAATTTTTTAGCGCGGACGGCTTCGGGTTTGATATGGGTAGACGCCGACAGCAATGCCGATATATGCGCGCCCGATAACCATGCTTCGCCGCGTTTTATAACCACATAGCTTTCCTTGAGCTGAATACGGCCATCCCTTAAGCTTTTAACTTCCCAGCCTTGTAAAACCAATCCCGCTTCAAACCGTTCCTCTATAAAGTACTCATGCGTAGCCTGACGATTAACGGCGATGGTGTTGTTTTGCTGATTTTTATTTTTCTTGGACTTTTTATCGGCCATAGTATGCGGGTTATTATTTTTAAACTGACGTGAAGTGATAATTTTGGTATTTTACTCGATATTACTGCAATAGTCAGAAAAGCCGCTACGAAGTGCTAAAGACAGCAGTATAAATAGATAGTGCAGTGAGCCGATGTCAACAACAACAAGAAAAAACGGTTCTTCGTAGCGATTTTATAACCCTGGCGTAAAGACAGGCGTTTGTTATTTACAGGTACACACATCATGGACACAAAAAAAATACAGCACGCGGAATGGTCATCACGTTTTGCGTTTATTCTGGCGGCGACCGGTTCTGCGGTCGGTTTGGGGAATATCTGGAAATTTCCTTACATTACCGGGGAAAACGGCGGAGGGGCGTTTGTCATTGTTTATATCGTATGTGTGGCCTTGATCGGCATTCCCATCATGATAGCCGAAACCATGCTCGGCAGACGCAGTGGGCAGAACCCGATCAGCACGATGGAAATGTTGACCGAAGAAGCCGCCGCTGACGAGCGCTGGCGTTATTTGGGCTGGCTCGGCGTGATAGCCGGGATGTTGATCCTGTCCTATTACAGCGTCATTGCCGGATGGGCGTCGGCTTATGTCTTGAAAGCGTTTACCGGCAGTTTTTTCGATAGCGACGCCACCGCTATCAAAGCGATTTTTGATGATTTTGTCGCCAGCCCTGTGCATTTGCTTGTCTGGCATAGTCTGTTTATGGCCGCCACTATGGTTATTGTCGCGCGCGGTATTAATAAAGGCCTGGAGAAGGCGGTCAGATTTTTGATGCCGGGCTTGTTTGTACTACTGGTTTTATTGATGGCTTATGCGATGACCACCAGCGGTTATTTTCAGGGCCTGAACTTTTTATTTAAGCCCGATTTTAGCAAGTTGACAGGAAGTTCGGTGTTAACCGCGATGGGGCAGGCGTTTTTTACCTTGAGTCTGGGCATGGGCTCCGTGATGGTTTACGGATCTTATTTATCGAAAGACGTGTCGATTGCCAAAGCCTCCATCCTGATTGCCGGTGCGGATACGATCGTGGCTTTAATGGCCGGCATTATTATTTTTCCTCTGGTGTTTACTTATAATTTACATCCGGCTTCAGGACCGGGCCTTATTTTCCAGAGCTTGCCGATTGCTTTCGGCACCATGACCGGCGGCTGGTTGTTTGGTGTTTTATTTTTCGTCACGCTGGTGTTTGCGGCATTGACTTCTTCGATTGCCCTGATTGAACCGGCGGTTGCCTGGCTGGTTGAAAGCAAAGGCTTAAGCAGGGAAAAGGCCTGTATCGGTGCGGGTTTGGTCACCTGGTTTTTAGGCCTCGGCACCGTTTTTTCATTTAATACCTGGTCCGGCGTCACGCTGTTCGGCAAAACGTTTTTTGAAGTGCTGGATTATTTGACGGCCAATTTGATGCTCCCGGTGGGTGGTATTTGTATTGCGGTATTCGCCGGTTGGATCATGAAGCGGGAACACAGCGAGCAAGAATTGAATATGCCCAGTGCGCAAAGCTACCAGGGCTGGCGGTTTCTGGTCGCTTATGTTGCGCCTGCCGCAGTGTTCTTGGTGTTTTTACATGTGGTAGGAGTACTTTAAATGACAGTCGTGCAAAAAAGTGCTTTGGTCAAGTTTTCCGCACAGCAGATGTTTGATCTGGTCAATGACATCGAAGCCTATCCGCAATTTTTACCCTGGTGCAGCGGCAGTCGCATTATCAAACGTATGGACGATATTGTTGAAGCCGAGTTATTGATTGCCAAGGGCGGGTTCAAGAAATCCTTCTCCACACGGAACAAGATTGATCACGGCGGCAGCATAACGGTTTCCTTGCTGGACGGCCCTTTTTCCTACCTGGAAGGTGTTTGGGATTTTATGCCCCTGCGCGAGGATGCCAGCAAGATTTCTCTCGATCTGGAATTTGAAATGTCCGGGAAACTCGCCAGTCTTGCCTTCGGCGCGGTGTTTAACCAGATATGCAATACCATGGTCAGCTCGTTTACCACCCGCGCCAAACAGGTTTATGCCTGATAACGGCATGGTGGCAATAGGTAGTCCGGTTGAAGCACAGCCAGACTTGATAGATGTTGAAGTCGCTTATGCAACGGCTGAACAGCAAGTCATCGTTGCGCTTAAAGTCCCCACCGGTGCGACGGTAGAAAGCGCAATACAGGCTTCAGAATTGTTGCGCGGTTTTCCGGAAATTGATTTACGCAACGCCAAAGTGGGTATTTTTGCGGCTGTTTGTTCGTTAGACAAGCCCTTAAAACAGGCCGATAGAGTCGAAATATACCGGCCTTTGCTTCATGATCCCAAGGATGCCAGACGGCAGCGCGCGGCGAAGCGATGATGGCAGGTCCGGTCAGTGAATTATTTGTAGCTGTTTTTACTACAGTGACCTGCTCCAAGCAGTGCTTGAGTGTGTAACTCAGATAAGCAGAAGCCATCTTTTATCCTGGTTAAAGACAGCATAAGTCTGATGTTGCGTGTCACCCTCTTGTTTTATCTATTTACTTTTTTTAAACGGACCCTGATTTCTCAATACTAACGATGCTGACTCGACTCCTGGTGTATTTTGCGTATTTCCTGAAATCATCGGCGCGTTATCAAAACACCAAGCGGTTTTTTTATAATCTGCTGGAGAACCGGGACAGCCGGTTAAAATCCTGGTTTGATGCGTTTATGATTTGCCTGGTCATGCTCAGTGTATTTCTGATGATTTACCCCGTGGACGCTGAATGGAAGCAAATCGACAGGTGGTTCGAGCGGTGCGTCATCATGCTGTTTATCATGGAATACCTGCTACGGCTCTGGTTATACAACGACAGCCATAAAATAATTCTTGAGCATTATGAAAAAGCCGAGTACCTGAATATACCGTTTAGACCGGCCAAAGTCCTCTGGTTTATAGTGGCTAGAAAAGTCGAGTACATGCTGACGCCGATGGCTCTGATCGATTTGCTGGTTATTTTGCCGGGCTACCGGCCTTTGTGGAGTTTACGGATATTTGTTGTTTTCCGCTTGTTCAAGCTGTTCCGTTACTTTAGCAGCGTCGGCATATTGGCGGAAATTTTGTCGAGCAAGCGTTTTGAGCTGTATACGCTGGCTGTTTTTCTGGGTTTTCTTGCGTTTATCGGCAGTACCGCCATTTATCTGTTTGAGAATCCCACCAATAGCGCGCAGGTCGGCAGCCTGTTTGACGCCTTTTATTTTTCCATCGTGACATTGTCAACGGTCGGTTTCGGCGACATCAGCGCACATACGACGGGCGGCCGAGTGGTTACCATGGTGATGATCCTGTGCGGTCTTGGTATCCTGTCTTTTTTAACGTCCATTCTGGTTTCCGCGTTTAACGACAAAATGCACGAGTTGCGAGAGCATAGAACCTATGCGGGGTTGAAACGCTATGACAGCTTTGTGATTATCTGCGGGTTTGGCCGGGTAGGGCAGCATATCGCCCGGCAGTTGGTCAATCACCGGCAGCATTTTGTGGTTATCGATATTAATGAAGACGGTGCGTTGAAAGCCAAGCGCCTGGGCTATCTTGCCATTCATGCCGATGCCAGCAATAACGAAGTATTGAGGAATGCCGGTATCAATAACCGGGCGTCCGCGGTGTTATGCACCACCGGCAACGATGTGGTGAACGTTTATATTACCCTGACCAGTCGCCATTTAAATGTCGGTATTCGGATTATTTCCCGCGCCAATAATCAGGAGAATGTTAAAAAAATGTACCAAGCCGGCGCCAACAATGTGATCCAACCCTTTGAAACAGCCGGCATGGTGATTGCCGAATACATCGGCCAGCCGGTGGCTTTTGAAGCTATTTTGGGTATTGTCCGCGAAGAAAAAGATTTCATTATGGAAACTCTCTGCGTACATCCAGGCTCGTTTGTCGAAGGTAAAACCATTGGCGCTCTTGATTTCGAGCAACGCAAATTAATGCTGATGGGCGTGGTCAGCGCCAATCCATTGCATAGCAAACACAAAAACAGTTATCCGATAAAAAACCGGCATTTTTATTTTAATCCGGCCAAATACTTTGAATTACAAAGCGGCGACCTTCTGGTGTTGCTGGGAAGAGATGTCAGCATTGATTATTTCCGCCAGCAGATTGAAAGAAGTCGGCTGAAATTCGGGAAAAGATTATGAAGCGTATTGCCGTATTCGGTTACAGCCCACTGTCCGTCGAAGCGATGATGCGGCTGAACCAGGATCATTGCACGGTTATTTTCATCGGTAAAAACGAGGCGGAAGCTGCTTTGGTCGCCGATAAAGGTTTTGCCACCGAGGTCATTGATTTTCGCAATGATGATGAGCTGCGGTCGATAGGCATCGGGACCGATGTCGACATCATTTTTTGTTTCTACCCGAAGGATTCCGATAATGTGTTTCTGACTATTTCAGCGCGGGCGATCGCTGAAAACCTGACTATTATTGCTATTGTCGATGACCCGGAATCGGCGGAAAAATTACTGGCGGCGGGTGCGGATAAAATTATCGATCCGTATGAAATTTGCGGCAGAAAAACCTATGAAATGCTCACCAAGCCGGATATTACCTCTATTCTCGATGATACCGTTTTCGGGCGCCATGATTTGAATATGGCGCAAATAGAAATCCCTGAAAGATCGTGCCTCGAAAACATCAAAACCAGCGATTTAAAGCTGCATGAAAAGTATAACTTGATACTGATCGGCATTGTCGATCGAGAATTCGGTGACCGCTTGCATTTTGCTCTCGGCGAGAAAGAGCGCCACCTGGATGCCGGTGATGTGTTGGTGGTCATGGGCGCGGCAAGGGAAATCAAGGCCTTTAAGAAAGAGATTGAGTGTGTTTAAAACATGGATTTTAACGCAAACATTCAACGAGTAGGCCGGATTTCATAAGCTTAATGCGGGGATTAGTGGCTCCTAAAGCTGGACGGAGCATGTTGCTCTGTTTGCAGGTTCTTTGGGATGCTATCCATAGCGGCAGCGTTAAAACGTTTGGGACAGGAATGCAAATCCCGTCCCGTGTGAGGTGGAGCGATAAGTTATGCATTGGGATTCCATATAACATGACCAGTGACGGTTTTAAATGAGTTTACTTCATCTACAAAAAACTCTACGAGTTTGTACTTTTGCTGGTTTAGGCTTTTCTTCTTCCAGGCACATGTAATATTTGCTCTGTTTTCATTTTCACCACCCAGATCACCGCCATCATTCCAATATAGCCCTTTCGATGAAACAAATGTTTGTTCTTTGCCATTTTTGAATTCAACAATAAATTCATCCGGCCATTTCATTGCGTGGAATGTTTCTTTTTGGTTAGTCATCTTTACTTTGCATAACGATTGAATTAGTCCAAAGCAGGACGGAGCATGTTGCTCCGTTCGCAGGGTTTCTCGGATGCTTCCTAAGATAACGGCAGCGTCGTTAAAACGTTTGGGACGGGATTGCAAATCCCGTCCCGCGTGAAGACCCGATCAAGCTAATTATCCAATTTCTTGAATTGTGCATTTTCAAAGGGTACTAGCAACCTGTACCCAACATGTTCTATTTCCGAACTTTCCACGATTTCTACTTTAACATACTTGAACTCTCGGAAAGAGAGCTCATTAAAGTCATACAAATCAACATATCGCATATCGACATGTTCAAGATTGAATTCTGAAATTAGAGGTTCGGTATCATGAAATTTGCCACTCTTGGACACAAGAATGTCATCTGTATTTGTTGCTTTTACACATATGGGCATGAACGGTTTTTGGTCATCGCGATAAGCCGGAAGTATTTCTGATTTCCTGTCTTCCTCAAAAGTGAAAAGGACAATTGCTTTAAATAACTGCACGGCAGCATTGCAGAAATAATCGCGGTCATCCCAATCGCCTTCAGTGGCCAGGAACGTGTTCCAGATAGTTCTAAGACATAAGCGGTAGTCGTGCATTAAAAGCGTAAGGTTTTTCATACAGGGCAATATCCATTTGGAGGAAGCGTAGTTGCGGTCTCGAAAAGCTTTTCGGGTACGAATAACAACATATGTCTGACCTTGCTCAAACCATGCGTTTTAACGCAATAACTCAGAAAGTTGCCGATGCCGCTGCTGAAAACCTTGTTCGACATCATCGTCCCAGCGCGGGTTGTTCAGGTAGCGCGCAATAATATCGCGTTGTTGCCGCCAAATTTGGTGTTGCTCGTTTTTTGTTTTGGCTTGATTCCCGGCGCTGTAAAAATGCCGGGTGCCGTCATTAAATATCCGGCTGTGACAAACAATATCGGGGTAGATCAGCGCGTTGAATTGGCTGAACAGTCGAAATTCCAAATCCCAGTCTTCGTCCAGGCGCAGGCTTTCATCAAAAGGTTTGTCTCCGAGTTTTACCAGCGTGGATTTTCTAAATGTCATGCTGCTGGTGCAGCACACAGGTCCTTTTTGCATAATTGACATGGACCAATCGAAAAACCGGGGCTGCTGTTGGTTAAACAGGATATTGCGTTGGGCAAAGGTATCTTCCGAGCGCAATTTGTTTTCTATAAAGGCGCTGGCATTGCCGGCCAACATATCGGCTTCGGGAAAACGTTGCAGCAACGACAGTTCGATGTTGATTTTATTTTCCAGCCAAACATCATCCGAGTCTAAAAAGGCAATCAGTTCACCGCTCGCTTTCGTTATACCCAGGTTTCTCGCGGATGCCGGCCCTTGATTATCTTGATAAAAATACAGTACCGACGGATATTTTTCGGCAATCATCCGGGCCGTCGCATCACAGGAACCGTCATCGATAACGATAATTTCGATGGCCGGGTAGTTTTGCAGCAGCACACTGTCAATTGCTTCCGGCAATAATTGCCAGCGGTTGTAAGTTGGAATAATGACGGAATATCTGGTAATTGATGACATCTGCGTGGGCTTTATCCTTGTCGGTGTTTACTGAAAATGAGAGAGTGGTTTTTTATAGCAGCGCATGGTCTTGGGCACATACCGGTCTGATTTTCAAATTGCGTTTGCCGCTTTGATATTGCTCGTGATAGTCGGCAATGCGTTTTTGCACGGATAATCGTAACGGTGACTGGAAGTTGGTATCCGGGTGCGTGGTCAGCGAATTAAGATGGGTACGGCGCAAATACAGGAATTGTTCGATAATCGAGTGCGTGAAGCCTGCAAACCGGAGCCGTTTGAAAAAATCGGTATCCGCGCCGCAGCGCCAGGTTCGAAAACCGCCCAGACGTCGCCATACTTCACGGCGGATAATAAATTGTCCTTCGCTGCCGCGTCGGTTCAAGCCGTTTTCAGGATGATAAACGTCATGCGCCAATACATAGGATGTCGGTTGCAGCTTGGCATCGACATAGACGCTCCAGGTCATGGTCATATCGACACCGGCTTCAATCGCCTGAATTTGTGTCGAAAGATAATCCGGCTTCATGACGTCATCGGCATCAAAGCGGCAAATTAATTCCCCTGTCGCGTAACGCATCAAGGTATTAAAAGTGACGTAAGTGCCGTGATTGCGCTTCAGATAGACAATGCCGAGTTCAGGGCGGCGAATCGCCTGCGTCAGCTGCAATGTGTTTTCGCAGCCGTCAATGCCGAGTAAAACCTGCATTTTCCAGCCTTCCGGCAAATGCTGCATAAACACGGAGTTCAGGCAATCCTCAAGCCATTCCTGGGCTTGATAGGCGGCGATCAATATAGAAATGGTTTTCATGCGAGTGTTGATTTCTCTTGTAGTTTTCGTTTGATATAGCCATGCGCTCCCAGACACAAAAAATTCACCGCTTCATCGGTCTGCCGGTTGGCGCCAGCATACGGTGTCAGATTTAAGTCGATAATGAAATAATTTTTCGTATCGTGAACGATATCAAGGCAAAAATAGGCTAAGGGGTAATGCGTGATGAAGGTTTGAATGGTTTGTTGCAGCCCGGCAGCCAGCCCGGTTTTCTGTTCGGCCAGTTGCCGCTTGCTGAACAAAAGGTTTTTATCATCGGGATGGCCGCTGATTTTCTTGATCAGGGCGTCACTGTGCGCTTTGACGATGACGATGGCGTCGCCGAAACCATAAACGCGATAGAAACTGTTTTCAGCATTGGCTATATAGTTCTCGATCACGATACCGGGGTCGGACCATAATTCAGGCCGGATGTCTCGTCGCTTTATCGTATAGTAGCTATCCCAACTCTTGAGCAAGGCGGACTGCTGAACGGGAAGTATGCCCCGGAGTTCGTCAGGCAATCGTTGCTCCGCGCCTCCGCCCCAATTCAGGTTGGTTTTAATAAATAAAAGCTGGTCCTCAGGCCCGTTTTCAGTGGCTTTAGCGGAGGGCAGGGCGGCCTTTTCCAGCAATTGATGTAAGGTACTTTTACTAATATCGTCAACCTCCGTATTGAGAACCAGGAGATTGCGCTCTTTCAGCGCCTGTATCAGTTGCGGACGCCGGGCGGGAAAGCCTGCCGAATTCGATAAATTCACCTGTAACAGGACGGCACGAATATTCGGCGTAAGATGCCTTTCAATATCGCTGATGTCGTCATCATAATTTGCTTCCATCCGACAATAATCAGCCGTCAAATGGCTGATCAGGAAGCCATTCCACGCATGCCACTGGTAAATCAGAATATTATCGAGTTTGGACATCGTCTGCTTTATAAAAGATTTTATCGTTCCTACGCCGGAGCCTCACTGCCATTAAGTTAGCACTCGTTCCCAAGCTCCGGCTTGGGAATGCGGCCCTGGAAGCTCCAGCTTCCAGAATTCTCGAAGCTGGAGCTTCTCGAATTTGGGTTCCCAAGCCGGAGCTTGGGAACCAGTTGTCTATCATATTGAAAATAAATACATAACTCTTAACTTAATGGCAGTGGTCCATGGCCTGGATACTCGCTTCCCAGCGGGTATGACGACACTTGTGTATAACGATAAGCATCGGAGCGTGGAAACGATAAGCACAAGCGTCGGTTAAAACAAATCCAGTTCAACCATTCGGCTCGCGCCCTGGCGACCATCCGTCGATAAACGGCAAATATAGACACCGTTGCCTAAAGGCTGACCTTCATCATCGCGGCCGTCCCAGATAATGGTTTGGCGGCCTTGCGTCTGCATTTTATCGTGGGCGAGCGTTTTTACATAAAAGGCAAATTGATTCCATAAACCCAGAAAGACGTTTTCTGTATCAGCCGGCAACTGATAGCTGATTTCGATTTTGCTGTCTGACAGTTTCTTATATTCCAAGGCAAAGTCGTGCTCAGGAAAAGCAGGTTGATTGGGGGATTTTAAAAACACGCGGTAATCGATTTTTTCATCACCGTGGGCGGGTTCCAGACGCGGTGTTTTGGCGCTTGAAAAAGCCTGTTTTTTCGCGAACGCAGATTTTTTACTCTGGCAACCAATCTGTAATTTGTAAACCTGCTGTCCCGAACAGTAACCTGCGGTCACCGGGTTGCCGATAAAACGGTAGCGGTTGATGCGTATCCGCTGGTCGCTGTGCGAGACTTGGGGATTGTTGTCCTGACTGATCCAGGTAAGCCCGCCGTCTTCCGTATAGCAATTCATCAAGCCGGTAAAATTATTGCCCCAACCGCCGACCCAGCCCTGATTTTCGTTGATGAAACCGATACCTTCCAGATCATTATTAATGATGTTGCCGCAACTGTCCTGGACGTCGTGACGCGTCCAGGTTTCACCGCCATCGGTGGTTTTTAAAATCGCGGCGCCGGCAAAATTCTCCAGACTGATGAAACCGAATTGTTGATCGATAAACTGGATTTTCCAGCCCCATTCACCGCAACGGAAACCAGTGGTAGTGGCGGCCATGTTCTCCCAAGTGACGCCACCGTCGAGGGTCCGTAAGACGACGGGCTTTAATTGGGCGTAACGAATCAAGCGGGGAGGCGGATAAGCGGCGTAGTTAATGGGACATTGGTCCTGGATTTTGCCGCCGACCACAAAGCCCTTGTTTTCATCGATAAAATAAATATCAATCAGGTTGTCGGCATATTGACTCATATCGATCAGTTGCCAACTGGCGCCGCCATTGGTGGTTTTGATGACGCCCGGTCCGGGCAGCCCCGGATCATTAGTGCCCGCGCCGTATGCAACCTGTTCGTTGACCGCGTAAAACCCGCAAATACCCGCCGGTGCGGCTTTTGGCAGATTCGTTACTGCTTGCCATGTCTCTCCGCCATCCTTGGTTTGATGCAGCAGCGTGTTGAGGTAATTGTCGGGATTTTTTAATCCGTCATCGCCAATGCCGGTGACGGAGCCAAACCAGCCCACTTGCCGGCTACCCCAGCCCATGCAGCGCAGGTAGGGTTTTCCCGTCGAGCTTGGGCAAAGATAAAATTTCGGGTGCCAGCAATCACCGCCGTCCGTGGTTTTACAAACATAACCGCTGGAATTAACCAGCCACCCGGTCTGCTCATCAAAAAACCAGATATCATCGGTTCTGGAGCTGGCGATAGGCGAGTTAGGCAATACATTCCAGGATAGAGGCTGGCTGGCAAATGCTGATTTTTTCTGTGTGTTCGTTTCAGATGCGGTGGCTTGTTTCATGGCGGTTACTCCTATTATTTTAAGTTGACCTGGATATTGTTTTAGGCAAAAGCGGATTTTTTCTGTGACGCCTGATTTGCGTTCACCAATGACCATAACTGATTGTCGCTAGTCGGTGAGTTTTGCGGATAGCTGATAATGGGGGTTTCCGGCGCCGGATTACCGCCTTCGATGTCCAGAACGTAACTGTTCAGGAGACTGGTAATATAGAAATAGCCTTCAATATCGCTTTCGATTATTTGCCAGATTTGATTATTCGATGCGGGCGAGTTTATCGGATAGCTGATGATGGGTGTCGCCGGATTGGTGTTGCCGCCTTCAATATCCAGCACAAAGCCGTTTAATTTACTTTGTATGTAGTATTGGCTTTGACCGCCGGCAGGGTCTATCGGGCCTGTCGGTACAAGCTGCCATAACTGATTGTCGCTAGTCGGTGAGTTTTGCGGATAGCTGATAATCGGCGTTTTCGGATCGGTGTTTCCACCTTGAATATCCAATACATTCCCGTTGAGTTTACTGGTAATAAAATAATAATCGGACATGGTTTTCTCCTGATGAATGAGTTTACGTGTTAAGCATAGCAGAGATTATCCAGATTAACAGATGGATTAGGTTGCTTAATAAGGGGGGCTAAACGATTACCAACAAAATACGAGCAAACCATTCTGTCGTTTGTGTAAATGCATTCAAAAAACTGTAAATTTTTAGCTCTTAATTTGCATTAAAATGATTTTTCACTTAATGCCATTTTAATGAGGGCTGTACCATGCAAGTCACCACTGAAACCGATATGCTACCGTTTGAATTTTCCGTTCTTTCTCAAGCCAGCAATATGTTGCCGCGCACCTCTGAACGCTACGTGCAATTTATTGAGCGGGATGCGGGCAAAATAATATTCAACCCCACCAGTCAAAAAGATGGGCCTATTGATACCCGCCATATCACACTGTCTTGCCTGGATCTTGATCTTGGCGGCCCATCAGGCGCCAATATCTTAAGGCGTTTGCATGAACAAACTGATATCAGAACGCTGACAATATGCGCCGATCACATAACGATTGGCGTCCCGCTGCATTTACCTGGGACCGACATTAGCATTTGGGCCAGAAAGCTCAGTTTTACAGGTCAGGGGCAGATCAGTACCGAACCGAAACCCTTTATTAGTGCTAGTACCACGGAACAAGCTCTGGATGGGCAAAAGGGCGGAGACATCCATTTGTATGTTCGAGAGATTGAAACACCTGATAATGCTCTTAGATTTATCACTCAGGGGGCGGTGGGACAAGCGGCCCAAAGCGGCGAAAGAGGCGCGCCCGGTGATTCAATTACGCCGTGGGATGGGATTATCTTGGATACGCCATCATCTTATGGAAAGCTGGAAACACTGAGTTGGGCGGGTGATCTCAAGGACAAAAACTTTACCCAAGGACACACGCCGGTCATTGTTAACTGGCAGCAATATGTTTATGTCGATTATGAGGGGCCGGCTCGGTGGGTTGCAAACAAGGATAACGATGAAGTCATTGGTAAACACTGGCCAACGGATGGCAATCCACCGAAGCGTAAGCCGGGTGTACCCGGTTTGGGCGGCGCCGGGGGAAATATCTATTCCAATCAAGGTGAAGAGCTTGGTCCAAGAAGTTCGCAAAAATTTGGTAGTCCGGGTCAAAAGGCTCAGGACTTGCCTCAGGCAGATGCCGGCACCCCTGAAAAATCATGCAAAATCAGAGTTGGCTATCGAACCTACTGGCCATTTCCCCATTTCGATGCAGGAGTGAATGGCAATGGCACCTTTAATCGCCGGGAAAACCGCTATTTTGAAATTCTCGAAAAGCGCACCACCAAACCTTATCCTCCTGTTTATGCACCCGGTCCCAGGACGGATGCAACAGACCGTTCCGGTAAACAAGTAGTCCTGAAACGGCAGGATATGGGATTTTGGTTGCATCCCCTGAATCTTGGCACGATTGCAGCTTACGCGCGCGATGCTTTCCGGGTAGGCCGCGCCGAAATTGCCCGGCCGTTGCTGGAGAAATACCTCACGGCTTTAAACGGTGATAACGCATCAGCCGAGGGGGCTGCTTCTTCGGACCAGATCGAGCTGGATTTTGATCTCGTTCTGCTGCGTACGGAGTTGATGGATTTGGCGCAGCGCATGGATGGACCGAACGACTTTTTTGGTCATCCGGCAGGCTGGGTGCCGGGTTTATCGTTCCAAACCAATGCGGCTATCTATAAAAATGCAATCAAGGCAGCTGTTGAACGGCTTTATCTCAGTTATTGGATGGAGAACAACCAAGCGGATAAAGAGGCTCAGATCGCCACTTCCGAAACTGCCATTGAAAGACTGCAGGGCGAGGTTCGGCGAGCCAGGCTTGAGCAGGAAAAGGCGTTGCAGGATATGGACAGTTTGTCCATTGAAGAGGGCGAACTTAGCGCCAGGATCAAAACCTTTCAGATTGAACTCGACAGACTCACTGAGCAATTAGTACGTGGCGCGACGGACCGTGCGGAAATTGAACACGCCTTCAAAACGGCAGCAAAAATCCTTGGTGGGATTGCTCAGGTCATTCCGGTCGGTCAGCCCATCGTGGGAGGTATTGGTCAGGGTATTAGCGCGCTGGGCAATTGGGAAGGCGGTTGGGAGGGAGATGAACTTTTTAAAGCCATCAAGAAAGCCGGCACGGCTGTGTGGGATAGCAGAATGGTCAGCGACATGTTGCTGCCGAAACTCAAGGGTACCGCTTCTAAACTGTTGGAAGCCGCCGGTATTACTTCTTCCGGCAATGCAGATAATGAACAGGAGGAAACGGTAGAGAACGTTAAAAAAGATGATCCCTTTGATAAGGAACTTGAAAAAAATAAACTCAGTGATGCGGTTAAAAAACACATCAAACGCCAAAGTGACGCCAAGGATGAAGTATTAAGCGCCTTTGGCGCATTGACAGTATCGTCAAAAGAAGTTGAGGCGGCTATTCAGAAAGCTCTGGCAAATTGCCCTGAATATCAAGAGCTGGTTAAGAAATTAAAGAAGCTGAACGCAGATAAGTCTGAATATAAAAACAAGATCGCCGCTGTCACATCGGCTCTGGACGAGGCAAGCAATACCATTGCTACCGCTCGTTTAACCCAGATAACACTGCAACGCGGTATTTCCGACACAGCGTCGCTACTTAGCCCCGAGGCTTTACGCTATACCCGTGCGATGGGCATGCGCGCATTGGAGCGGCTGCAACGCTACCAATATTATTTTGCCGCCGCCTATGTGTATCTCAATCTAAGCCCGCTTAGCAATTTTGACGGTAATAGCGAATTTATGTTTACCAAGCTGAAAGAGGTATTGAGAAGTAACCAGGCAGCGGTGTTGAAAGGTGATGAATTTGACAGGCTTTATCTGGTGTTCGAGGAAAACCTTGTAACTGTAGCGGACAAGATTCTAACCAGCCACAATGAAACTCAGCCGGGACGCGATTCCACAGGTCGAGTGACGAGTCAAATCACTCTGGAGCTGTCGGAAACGCAGTTGGCGGAGCTAAATCGGAATAAAAGACTGATAATCGACCCGATGAAGATGGGTAAATTACACCTGAGCCTTGAAGATATTCGCATTTATAACATAGTGGTGCGCAAGGCCGAGCTGAGTCAGGCGCCGGCAGAGGCGGTTAATCTGCGTATTCGTTTTTACCACGATGGCGTATCGGTGTTACGGAGCAACGGCCAGCAGTTTCAATTCCGTGGTGCGCCGTCTCATTGGGGGGCAACGCTGTATTCTGAAAGCGGCTATCAACCCGTGCCCGAGGCGCGTGATTCCGGGGACCTATCGCTGATCCAGCATTTCACGAATGGGAAAAGTACCGATGAATTGTTTCCACGTCCGTCGGCGTGGGCGGAACTACATCTGGAATGCCTCAATCTCGACAATATCATCGAGTATGATCCCCAGTTCAAATCTCTTAAGTTTGAGCTGCAATACACCTCGCGCGATTTGTCATCCAAGCAGGTTTCACTCTATGTGCATACGGGAAATAATCTTCGTCCACGCATTACAATCAGTTCAGCAGATATTTCAAATCGGCAAGACGGAGAGGGCAGCTTTTTACGGACCTATCGTTTGGGCAGCAAAATAACGCTTCATGCTCCCGAACGTGTCGGTAATTTTCGCTTTGCCGGCTGGCGGGTTCCTGCACGCAAGGGCAATTTCGATGTGACCAAACCCGTGTCGTTGCTGGAACCGGGCACGGATGGCTTTTTGGGTGATCCGGCCAGTGTCGTCACAGGCCAAACGCTGGAACTGACTCTGGATGAACACAAGTTCGTCCGGCCGATTTACGTCTTGCCGGCAGTGCGCTAAGGAGTTTTATTAGCTGTGGAGGTATAAGTCCAGACCGCTGAAAGATAACGGTAGCTTTAATTTAAGATAACGGTAGCTTTAATTAAAGTTTGGGACGGGATTGCAAATCCCGTCCCGTATGAGGTACGGTGTTCGGCTTTAAAGACCACATATCAAGTAATAAAATAGCGTTGAATCAAGAGATGCTACGCTATACACTTATGGCATGATTAAATCATTCCAGCACAAAGGCTTAAAAGCATTTTTCGAGACGGGCAGTAAAGCGGGAATTCAAAGCCATCATGCTGCGCGGCTTAACTTGCAACTTGCAAAACTCGATACCGCCCCAGCCCAGACGATATGAACTTGCCTAATTGGCGGCTACACCCGTTAAAAGGCCACCTGCAAAACCATTGGGCGGTATGGGTGGACAAAAACTGGCGGATGACCTTCACTTTTGACGGTAATAATGCCGTGTTGGTTGATTATCAAGACTACCACTAAGGAAGAAGCCCATGAGCCAACAATACAACCCACCACATCCCGGTGAAGTCCTGAAAGACGGCGTTTTTACCGATAGCGACATAACCATCAAGCAGTTTGCCGAACAGCTAGGCGTTACCCGTGCGGCGTTATCGGGGGTGCTGAACGGACGGGCGGCCTTATCGCCCGATATGGCGTTAAGGCTTGCCGATGCCCTTGGCGGCAGCGCGGAAAGCTGGCTACACATGCAAGCAAACTACGACCTATGGCAAGCACGGCAAAAGCCCAGAAAGCCCATAGCCCGGCTGGAAAAACTCGCGGGATAATCCCCGGTCAACCCTTATAAATAATCGGCGGAAGTCTGATCCCCACTTCAAATCTCTTAAGTTTGAGCTGCAATACACCTCGCGCGATTTGTCATCGAAGCAGGTTTCACTCTATGTGCATACGGGAAATAATCTCCGTCCACGCATTACAATCAGTTCAGCAGATATTTCAAATCGCCAAGACGGAGAGGGCAGCTTTTTACGGACCTATCGTTTGGGCAGCAAAATAACGCTTCATGCTCCCGAACGTGTCGGTAATTTCCGTTTTGCCGGCTGGCGGGTTCCTGCACGCAAGGGCGATTTTGATGTGACCAAACCCGTGTCGTTGCTGGAACCGGGCACGGATGGTTTTTTGGGTGACCCGGCCGGTGTCGTCACAGGCCAAACGCTGGAACTGACTCTGGATGAACACAAGTTCGTTCGGCCAATTTACGTCTTGCCGGCAGTGCGTTAAGGTGTTTTATTAGCCGAGGGGGGTATAAGTCCAGACCGCTGAAAGATAACGGTAGCGTTAATTAAAGTTTGGGACGGGATTGCAAATCCCGTCCCGCGTGAGTTCAGATTGCCGTTCGCTTCGCTCAGACAATCTAACCTTATTCGTTAGATTTCTTACTTTCCTTTCTCATCTTTGCTTCCCGCCACTGTTTTAATTAGCTCCGTTAATGACTCAAGTATCTTTGGATCAAACTGCGAAACATCTAGGGATGCAAAGGAAGAGTTGCGGTCGATATTCCAATGTTGAAATACTTCTTTGAGTTCTTCCCATTTTGTTTTGTCGCCAAACGCTCTGAGGTAGAACTCGCCAAATCGAATAGCGTGGATTCGATCTGAGCTTTTCAGTGATTCGCTAGAGTATGACTTTCCCAATGAAAAAGCGTACTTAGCGCAAGCACCTAATAACCCAATTACAACAATAGCTTTCAGAACAACGAGAACAAGGCTTTCAGTTTGCATCTCAGCTTGCTGACCTGCGATGGCTAAACCCCGCAGAGCGAACGCGATGCCAAGTAGAAGTGAAATAAAACCTAAAAAATACCATACGTAGCTAAACAAGCGATCACGTCGCTCAAGTCTGTCTAGTGAGTCAATGGCAACCCGAATATAGTCGGCGGCATTACTCTGAATTTTTTCAGCAGCTTCTGATGCTGCGGATTCAATTGCAGCACGTCGACCAATAAAAGCTGAAATTGCACGCTCGATTTTAGGAATAATCTCATCTAAATTCCTATCTGGCTGAATTATCGCGTGAACGTCTTGTATTGAAAGTGGCAGAGGGGCATCATCAATAACAATAGGAACAAGGAGCATCCGATTAGATTCGAGCGCATACGCTCGTGCAGCACCGACCTCGGTAAGCACATACTGAGACCTTTGGGTATTATTCGACAGTACAACAATGAAAATCTCCGATTGTTTCAAACCTACATCGAGCGCAGTGCGCCAGTCCGTTCCCGCAGACAACTCATCTACATCGTATGACAAAACATGACCAGCGGTCTTAAGCCGATTCGCCAGTTCAATTACGAATGACTGATCGTCTCGTTGATAGGAAATGTATATCTTTGCCATAGTGATTCGAGAAATCTAACGCAAAGCTAAGCAGACCGCTGGAGCGTAGCGGAAGCAGGTCGGTTTGAGCGTTGGGTTATACATTTCTATTATTTCGATTCTTCACTTTTGGGATTTGCTGCCTTCAATAGTTGAGCAGTCTTGTCAATTATTGAATCTAAATTTTGTCCTGCTTTTATGCTTGAGATGTCTTTTATGTTATTTATTTCTTTTTCAATTAAGGCAATTGATTTATCGAAATAATATTTTCTATATTCATCGTAGGACTTTGGCTTTTCTGCATCATTTGAGTCAATTTTATTTTCTAGCCAGCCGTTCATTCTGTCCACGCATAAACTATGTATTGCATTTCGATATAGTTGAAGGCCTTGTGTGCGATGTATAAGCGATGCAATTTGAGTTGCGACCGCTTTGGCATACTGATTTGATACTTCTGCTGAAGCTCCTGCTTCGGAAGGAATGCCTATTTTGAGGTTATCTGCAACCGCCGAGGCAAAGGCTTCACCAACATCAGGTGATGGTTCTGAACAAATTTCAGTTTTATCTTTGGCTTGTAAAACTACAATCATTCGACGACTTGCCGTGGTTGAGAATGTTGTAAATGACTCAGAGTCAAAAATTTCAGCATTCCAAAACCTATTATTGTTTGTGTCATCAATAACGACGGGGTTTGTTTGCCGGTCTGCGAAATGGGAAGAGCCGCAACCAGTAATTGAAATCAAGCAAGTAACGATTAGCATAGATCGAAAAGCGTACATTGTTCCCCCCTTTGAAGTATAACGTGATGTATACGACACAACTTGTCGCATAACAATTGTAATTTGTCGCATAATCACAAGCGGTTGAAAGCCACCTATGATTGGGCTTAACTCAAGCCTGAACATACGCGACCTGTCAAACTAATAAATACGACACTCGCTCAAGTTGCGTCGGGCAACAGTTTTATCATTGCCCGACATTCAGGTATCCAAAAATACAACATCCTTGATCAAATCAGAAAGCCATTACCACAGCGAAGCTTTAGCATGTCGGGCACGAACAACATATGCCCAACTTGGCTTTTTTCGTGGATAATTTCCTCGGCGTAACGTCCCGGTTATGGGTTAATAATGACATTCATCATCATTCCCTGGTCTTCATGGTCAAGGTTGTGGCAATGCAGGACAAATTCACCGTCAAAGTTTTCATAGCGTGAAACCACCGTCAGGGCGTTGCTTTCGCCTTTGTTGTCGGCGCCGGATACCAGCAACGTGTCTTTCCAGTAACTGAAGCCGTTTTGATCCACCAGTTGAAAGGGGTTCACGTGAATATGGAAAGGATGGTTGGCGGCGGAGGTTTGTTTGTCGCCTACCCAGAGTTTCCAGGTGTTGCTGTCGTTTAGCGTAAGTTGTTTTGTGACGGTATTGGGATACACGCCGTCATTGACGGTTTTAAAAGTACCGCCGCTTGGGTTGGTGACATTGGCGAACCAAACTTTCTGTGTGGCTAAGCGATCACTGCAATTTTTGAAGTCAGCCGGGTCGCAGATAAATGGATATGGATTGGTGAAAATCTGCGGTGGCGGCATGGTCATGGCCGGTCCGGTATTTTCTTCAATAATGATTTTGGCGATTTGATTGCTGGGCTCGGCGACGCCCATCAAACTCATTCTGGCCTGACTGGCGTCGTCGATCAAAAATAATTCACAGGGATAAGTCGTGCAGGTCGGAAACTGGACCAGCACATCGCTACGGTAGCCGGGTTGCAGCAGGATATTTTTCTGCACCTGGGTGCCGTTCATGGTAATGCCGTCACGGGCAAATTCATTCAGGTCCAGTTTTGAGCCATTCGGCTGGATGACGGCGAGGTTGATACTGGCGGAGATGCCTGCATCGATAAAACGCCAGCGTTGAATATCCCCCGCCTTAACGGTGATAATCGGCAGGCACTGACCATTGATGGAGGTGGTAATCGTATTGCCGTTGTTTGATCCGCATAGTGGCGTATTGTCGGTGTCGGTGGACATTTGTTGCAAGACCATGATCTTGTCTTTATCGCCGCTGATGCCGTAATCATTGGCCAGGGTTTTTTCGAGCGCGCCTTTCAAAATCAATGCTCCGGCCATGCCGTTTTTAACTTGCGGCGCCGTTGAACCGTGCAAGTGCGAATGCAGCCAATGCGTACCGGGAGGATGAAAGTTGGGAATATCGTATTGATAGCTCACCGGCTGGGTGGCGGGTGATATCGCGATGAACACATAGTCGGACTGGACTACAGACGGGTCCATTGAGCCCTTCGGCGATACATGGAAACCGTGAGCATGAAGATTGGAACACAAGCCGACATCCTGGCTGCTATGGCAATCATATTGCCGGTTTTTGTCGCCCAGTTCGTTAGTAAATAGAATGTTCAAGCGAGGGTTCGGGAGATTGGGGTCTACGTCAAGACTGTAGGTCGGCCCGACCGCACGCGAGTCTACGCCCGCGTTGGTATCAATATAGGATTGCAATACCACGTTTTTACCATTGACGCACTTATTGGCGGGTCTTGCGCTGAGCTGGGTGTTTATTTGCAGGTTTTGCGCGCTGAGTGCAGGAGGGTCCATTAATTCCTGGTATAAACCCGTACCGGAACAATCCAGGGTTGGGTCAAGGCGCGCGCCCAGTAAGGGCCGTACCGCTTTTGCCGTGGCGACAGGCTGTTTTACGGATGGCTCCATGTGGGCGCAGCCGCTGAGTAATAAAGCCGGAGTGGCCATGAGATAAGTAAAGGTTTTAAAGGAGGATAGCTTCATTGTCTTTGTTCCTTCAGGATGGTTTATAGTTATAGGATGGTGTGATTATTCAGACCCCTCCCCAACCCCTTACAAGTGTAGGTTTTTAAATAAAAGTAGACAAAACAGGATGTTGAGATAAATTAACAGGTGTCAATACAAATTTTCACTGGAGGATATTGCCATGTCTCAACATCCTGAACTATCGCAATGGATCGATACGGTTA